>REDT01000180.1 GCA_007693295.1 Balneolaceae bacterium | reverse complement strand
GGTCACCGGCAAACTTATCCATTTTGGCTACCCTGCTGGTGACATTTCTGTCTGTATAACCGCTTAATTCAGACTCCAACAGCTCCTTTTCAATCAGCCCCCTTTCATTTTTCCATAGAGCGGATATTTCAAGCCGCAGGGCCACAACTTTTTCCAGGTAATGTAGTGGATCGGAAAACACCTCTCCCTCGATATCGGCAGATGCCTTGCCAAACAGGTTGCCCAGTCCCTCCCGGCCAATCAGCTCGCCGGGTGTATTGGCAATGGAAAGAAGTTTGCTGATGTAATACCTGCCTGCATTACTGCCGCTATGCCGGTTCATAAATGAGCGCCAGAAATCCTCAGCGGCCTGCAGCAGAAGGTCGTCGTTCTGAATTACCTCCATATCAAAAGGAACTCCGGCAAGCAGGGCTTCTTCCTTAAGAACTTTCTGGCAAAATCCGTGAATGGTGAAAACCCTGCCGTCATCAAAATTGTGAATGGCCGCTTTCAGCCGGTTAAGGGCATCAACCTCATCCCCCTCACTGTTTATCCATTCGCCGAAATCTTTTAAAAATGGATCGTTGCCTACAATTCCTGTCTCCAGGAAGTCGGCGCAATCACGCAGTCTTCTTAATATTCGGTCCCGGAGTTCAGATGTAGCTTTGTTGGTGAAGGTCATGACCAGGATCTGGTCAATATCGAGCCTGTTTTCAAGCAGCAGGCGCAGATAAATTCCTACAATTGTATAGGTCTTACCGGTGCCGGCACTGGCTTCAATTACCATTCTGGGGCTCCACTTGAGATCGTATACGCTGTCAAGGCTTTTCATTTGATCTCCCCGGTGTGTTTCATCATCTGCTGCATGATCTCCCTGTAGCTCTCTGTTACAAAGCCGGAATCAAATGAGGCATCCTCCCCCATCAAAAAGGTGATATTCAGATCATCTCTTTCCGGGTAAGAGTGCCTGTTCCCTGTCCCTTCAAACGTCTCTTTTGCCTTTTTGAACGCTTTCTCTTCATCGGGCATGTTACTTTCATACTCATATAATGTTTTTGGAAAAAACTTTTCCGGTAAAAGCAGTCCGTCCCGGTAGAGCTCAACCATTTTCTTTAAAAGTTCTTGTGGATTTTGAGGCTTTTCGAAGCGAATCCATTTGGGATCACCCGTTTTGGCTTCGCATAGTAAATAGGACTCGTCATCTTTCCGATCTGAATGAGCAGAGTAGAAAAGATATTTTATCCAGCTTTGGATTAGTGATTTACCTGATTTAGCTGATAAATTGACATCCAGAAATCGTTGGTCTGCATAACTCTGAATCGAGCCGGTTAGGGTGAAATCTCCAATCAAAACCGATAGCTCTTCCCGATGCTGCCCCGGCGTAAACCCTTTATCCCTGATCTGTTGTATGGTAGCGTTAACGGATTCTTCCATATCCTGTAAAATTCTTTCGCCGGGCCAGCCTGCCGGTAAAATTCCTGACTTTAACAGCATCGAGTTCATTTTCTTGTCAGAAATACCGTTAAGAACCCATCCAAAAACCTTTTCAAAGAGAAGATGCCGGTCCAGGTTACTCAGGCTGAACTCATCTTTCTCTTCATCGGCATCCCGCAGATATGCATCAAAACTGTTCCGCAGAAACGTTCTGGCCGGATTGGAATAGAATGAAACCAGATCCTGTATTGTGATAAATTCAGGAGCATTCACTGAAGGCAGCGGGTTACCGGTTTTCAGCCCGGAACTAAATGGCAGCGGTTCTACAATTTTACGGGATACCTCATAACAAAGTTTTGAATAGCTTTTACCGTTTACGAATGCAGCCGGCGAAAAACCGGTGAGAGGTTCATTCTGAACAAGTTTTTCAGTTTTCAATCCGGAAGCTTTGGACAGGAAGTCAATCCAGTCGCTTAAAATGGGTGATGGAGGTACCGGCTCATTATCCACCGGGCTGCGGCCTATAAAACTGCAGTAGTGTATCTTCTGAGCCGCAAGAATTGATTCCAGGAAAAGGTTCCGGTCTTCGTTTTTACGGTTTCTGTCTGTCGGCCTGGGATATTGAAGCATCAAGTCAAAGTCGGGCGAAGTCGGTTTCCTGGGAAAAGTGCCCTCATTTAATCCGATAAGGGCTATCACTTTTGACGGGATGCTCCTGACCGGCACCATGGTAGAAAATGCTACCCCCCTGGTAAAAACGGCTGTACCTGAAGCCTGCTGATCAAGCTTATTCTCAATCTCTTTTCTTACTGTAGGGTAGCCAATCGCTGTTCTGCCGGCGGCAAGACCGCAACTTTCCCGAAGGGAATCCAGAGCGCGCATTATGGCAAGGCCGTCGGCTGTCTGCAGGCTCTCTTCCGGGAAAAAGAGTTCCGGCCATTTTTCTATACGGTCAACCCACTCCAAGCAGCTGCGCTTACTTTTAGCTTCATCCCTGAGAATGCCAAGCTGTCTGAGAAAATTTGAAAAATAAGCCCAGGTATTCTGATCTGAAACCGTTCTCACCCCTGAAAACAGCAGCGTATCTCCGACTGTCTCTCCCTCTTCTGCACCGATCCACTGTCCGAGCCAGCCGCGCTCAAGGGCAGATTGCCAGGTCTGAAGATATTCGGCGGGCTGACCCCACTCTGCGCGATGGGCTTCATCTAATCCCCAATAGACATTATTCTGCTCCATCCAGCTTTTAAGTGTTGAGGCTTCAGATTCTGAAACCCGGAAATGGGTGCGAACCGGTTCCATCATGAAAAAATCCATGACAGCAGAAAATGAATACCGGGATTCAGGAAGGGTAAGAAGATGCAGAAAAGCACGAAGGAGCCCATTTTGCCCGGTAAATACCGTTGATCCGATATGGTAGGGGATTTCAGGCAGTCCCTCCTCCCGGCTTCCGAAAACAGCATGAATTGCGGATTGATATATCTTCAGGTCCGGAGTCATCACCAGGATATCATCAGGATGAAGAGAGTCATCGTTTTCAAACAGCCGCATTAGTGAATTGTGCAGCGTTTCAATTTCACGCAGTGGAGTATGACAGGAATGAATCTCAACGCCTGTCACATTTCCGTTTTGCACGTCAATATTTATCGAAGATTCATTGCTGATGATAGAGTTTTGAATTTGTTCAAGATGTGAGAGAGTGTTTTCAACACTGAAATCGCTTACGGTAACCGAACCGGGAATGTCATAAAGCTGCATGATGGATTGCGCTTCACGGCCCAGTGATGCAATTAATGGATGATCTTCTTCAACTATCCCTTCAGCCGGCTGTACCAGGCAGATATACAGGTCAGCTTGTTTGCCGGTGTTGGCAATCATTCTGACAATAGGTTCGGCAACGAGACCCGGGTTGAATATATAAACCGGCCCATCTATCTTCAGCTCCCCCCGGTTTAAAGAGTTCAGGGTTTCTCTATAAAGTTCCGCTTTATTTAGCGACAAATTATTACTGCGCATTGCTTTCCATCTCTTATCGAGAATATTCCAAAGCCTTGCCTGCCATTTTTCATCTCCTTCTCCTATATCCCCATTCTGCCACCTGATGATCATGTCAGGCCTGTAAATCAGGTATTGGTCGAACAGTAAGGCAAGCTGCTGTGCAAGCTGAATCGCAGCCTCTTCTCTCATTTCGGGAGGCTGAGACCGGATAAAACGGCTCAGCATGGTGAAACTCTTTATTTCCTGTTCATTTATCAATACTTCAAAAATAGCCCATTTTATAGGTTCAGGATCCGACGGGAGCTTGTCGGGCAGGTCCGGATAGAGTTTTCGTACCTGTTTCCACTGCCACTCAGCCGGGAGCATGAAATTCAGATTGCCGGCAAAGCCCATCTCTTCGGCCAGCGTGAGCTGCAGCCAGCGCGCTGTATCCAGATTTGGCACAACAATAGAAGGCGCATAAAATGGATCCCGCTTTGCAGAAACGTCCAGCTGAGATGATAACAGTGTCGCCAACCGGCTCAATCGGTTGCTTTTAAAGATTTTGATCATGTCTGATTATATCATTCTCTTGTGAAAGTTTCCTGCTTCTCTGTGTTTGCTTTAAACTAACCATACCGGGTGACAGGTTATGACACCCAATTCCGGATGGTGTAAAAATTTTCACTGCCATTTGAATGTATTTTCTTGTGATAAGGTTTTAAAAACAAAAAAACGATGAGACAGATATTACTTTTCACGGCAGTTCTGCTGATTACCGCATGCAGTACCATTGAAATTAAGGAGAGCGATGTTTTTGATGCCCACCGCACAATTACGCCCGATACCTTTAACTTCACAGAATTCACATTCCATGAACAGGTGCTGGAGACGGATGATGGAGTTAAGCTCAACAGCTGGTTTTTGCAAAATGAAAAAGCAGTGGCTACTGTGCTCTACCTGGGAGGAAACGGGTTTTTGATGGTAAAGTCGCGTCCGCTCATCGAGGCTTATTCAAAAATACCGGTAAACCTTCTTTTAGTTGATTACAGAGGGTACGGTTTAAGCAGCGGTGAGCCGAGCGTGGCCGGGGTTATGAGTGATGCAAAGGCAGCATTTCAGTTTCTGAAAGAGCTGGACGCATCTGCTTCGGGCCCGATTTTTGTACACGGCCACTCCATGGGTTCTTTTCTTTCGGCATTTATTGCAGACACAGAGGTGGTTGAAGGATACATTTTGGAAAGCCCGATAGCTGATGTGGATGGCTGGACCAAAAGCCTGGTCCCCTGGATACTTCGCCCGTTTATTCGATTCGACATTGATGATGCCATTCGGAACCAAAATAATTCTGAACGAGTCACTAATATCGAGGTTCCTCTACTAATAATTGGTGGTAACAAAGACGATATCACCCCTTTTTCAATGGCTGAGACACTCTACAACAAATCCTCTTCTGTCTCTAAAAAACTGGTGGAAATCGAGAACGGCAATCACAATAACCTGCCCGTATACCCTGAATACAGAGAGACGATTCTTGAATTCATACAGCAATCTATTGAGCCATAACCACCTAAAGCATCGTGAACGATAGGCCTCAACAAATTGTAATTTCAATGTAACTAAACCGAATCGAAATCAATATGTTATCAGAATCTGTAATACTTTTAGTGCTTCTCAGCGGTGTATTCATCACGGGTGTTGTTCTCTATGGCCTGTACCTGGACAGAAAAGAGATGAGAATGGAATTTGAGCAGCAGAGAGAAAAAAAATTATCCTATCGTACAAATGAAGAGTTTATTGGCTGAGACAGTCAGAACTCCCTGCCGGTGATAAACTCTTCAATTGCCTGAGTTACCGTGGCTGAGTATGGAATTTTATTATAGTCTGAGTAACTTTTAAGCCGATTTATAAGCGACTCTTCAAGGTAGTAGCTTGCCACCTTTTTCTTTGATGGAGTCGGTTCTTCATGCACCGGAACATCCCGTTCAACGAGCTGAGACGATATTAAGTCGTCAGAGGCTGAACCTTTTCGATTTTCTATATCCATAGCGTTAACCTCGAATAGTGAGTCAACCTCTTCATCTGCTTCAGAGTCGGCTACACCGTTTATATTTGGTATAAATGAAAGGTCGGATTTTCCCAAAGCATCTGAGCCAAAGGGAAAGTGGCCTAAACTTTTCTTCGTATTCATAATTGTTTAATGGCCGTTTCTGATTTCCTTTGCGAGCATTTGATAGTCATGAGCGCCGTTACTTTCGCCGTCGTACTCAAAGATAGTTTTATGATGGCTGGGCGCTTCTGCCAATGCCACGTTATCCCGGATCACCGTATTAAATACTTTGGCTCCGAAATAGTCGCGAATGTGGCCTACTACTTCTCTGTTAAGATTTTTTCGATTATCGTAAAGCGTACAAACAATGCCTTCTACTTTTAAATCTTTATTCAATCTTCTCTGAACAACCTGTATCACGTCCATCAGTTTCGATAACCCGTGCAAGGCCAGGTATTCCGACTGAAGCACGATAATAAGTTCATTGGCAGCAGTAAACGCATTGAGTGTAAGTACTCCTAAATTGGGAGGGCAATCGATCAGTACAAAATCATATTTGCTTTCAATCTCCTTGAACGCATCTTTTAAAAGCATCTCCCGGGCAGGTATATTAACAAGCTCCATTTCTGCACCAGATAAGTCAATCGATGAAGGAATAATATCGAATGACTTATGTTTGATCACAATCTCTTCAATGGTAGCCTCACTCTTCAATACGTGGTAAATATTTTTATCGATACGATTTGAGTGAAGTTTCAGGGAATAGGTGAGATTCGCCTGAGGATCCATATCGACCAGAAGCACTTTGTACCCCAGGTTCGACAACCCTGCCCCGGTATTAATAGTGGTGGTGGTTTTGCCAACTCCGCCTTTTTGATTTGTAAACGCTATTTTTCTCATTACGCCATTAGTGATTGTTTAAGAAGCTCTATATCTCCATGCATTATATACGTAAAGAGACAGATAATGGATAATTGTTACAAATTATACTAGAAAAGATTTTCAGATAGAAAAAGGGCACCATTTCACCGGTGCCCTTTTTGCCGTTATTTGATTGTCGATAATAGGTCTTGGAGTTACTTTTTTAATGATAATAAAGGCACATTACCGAACTGTTAAGCGCGTATTATGCTTTTATTTTAACTTCGCTTTGCTGGGGGGAAAAATGTCTTGGCGAGATTTCCGGGTTAGCTACTACGGCTTTAACCATGATTATAACCTCATAATCTTCACTTAAACCCCCAAAATATGATTCAGGTTTTACTTACCTTAAGGGCATCAAGATAATATGTGCACCTTAGCTTAAGAAGATTATTGACAATCGGGAATCTTTTAGGTCTACATTTACTTTTAAGCGATAAACTCGTTACACTGACTTTTACTTTATAATTTTTATCCGATGCCTGATATTTATCCCGGAATGCGCTTTTTTAGTCGAAAATTAATTAAACCAGAAGATCTTAACGCACATGGAACGCTGTTTGGCGGCAGTGTGCTGGCATGGATTGATGAAGAGGCTGCAATTTATGTGATTTGCCAATTGGGCAAGGGCAATATTGCAACCAAGTTCATGTCGGAAATAGATTTTGTGAGTTCTGCCAAACTTGGTGACATTATCGAAATTGGAATGGAAACGGTAGATTTCGGTACAACATCCATCACAGTAAAATGTGAAGTCCGTGAGAAATTTTCCAAATCAACCATCATCAGAATTGATAAGATTGTATTTGTGCACCTGGATGAAAACGGACGACCAATTCCTCACAATATTTCAAAACCAGTCAATTAAGAACGACGGCTATGGATACAAATAAACAGTTGGTTGATGTTCAACTCGTCAGAAATATGCTCTATGACGACGATGGATACGTAAAGGAGTTTGCCCATGCTTCAATAGAATCATTCACTGAATTCAGAGACTCCTTCAAACAGCATGTAATGGACCGTGATATAGATGAACTCCGAAGAGCCGGGCATAAAATTAAGCCGGCAGCACTGATGCTTAACCTGAACCCTGTTATCGATATGTACGAAAGGGCAAAAACCCTTTTGGAAAACAATGCATCAACGGAAGAACTTTCAGATTTGGCAGATGAAATGGATAGCTACTGCAATCAGGTTCTGTATGAATTTAATGAGATAACATAACCGGTATTCATCAGATGAAGAATATACTTATTACAGGCGGAACCGGGTTTATCGGCAGCCATACCACCCTTGAGCTGTTAAACGAGAATTTTAATGTCGTGATCATCGACAACCTGAGCAACAGCAAGAGAACATCTCTCGACCGGGTAGAGAAGTTGACAGGCAGAAAAGCCGATTTCCATGAAATTGACCTGCTGGACCGCGAGGGCCTGCAAAAGCTGTTTTCACAATATGAGTTTGACGGCGTGATTCACTTTGCCGGTTTAAAAGCCGTTGGAGAGTCTGTCGAAAAGCCACTTCTTTATTATAAAAATAATATATCAGGAACTGTAAACCTCTGCGAGGTAATGAGTGAAGCCGGTGTGAAAAACATGGTTTTCAGTTCATCTGCCACGGTATATGGCGACCCTGAAGTGAACCCGATTCCTGAATCAAGCCCCGTTACCTTTGTGAATCCCTATGGGTTTACGAAACTGAGTATCGAGTATATCCTCAAAGACCTTCACGCATCCGATCCCGACTGGAATATCGCTCTATTGCGCTACTTCAACCCCGTTGGAGCTCATGAATCCGGGCAGATTGGTGAAGATCCCAATGGCATTCCCAATAACCTGATGCCGTTTGTTACACAGGTGGCTGTCGGTAAACGGGAAAAGCTCAGTGTTTTTGGCAGCGACTACCCCACTCACGACGGTACCGGCGTAAGAGACTATATTCACGTGGTTGACCTGGCTATCGGCCACCTGAAAGCCCTGGAGAAGCTGGAATCTGATCCCGGAGTAGTAACGTACAATTTAGGAACAGGAACCGGGTCGAGCGTACT
The DNA here is from genome assembly GCA_007693295.1 of Balneolaceae bacterium. Classification (GTDB taxonomy): domain Bacteria; phylum Bacteroidota; class Rhodothermia; order Balneolales; family Balneolaceae; genus Rhodohalobacter. Next base: position 41,167 of record REDT01000180.1, on the reverse strand, counting down.
GGATGTTATAAAAGCCTTTGAAAAAGCGAACGGTGTAGAAATACCCTATCAGTTAACCGACAGGCGTCCCGGTGATGCGGCAGCCTGCTATGCCGACCCATCCAAAGCCGAAAAAGAGCTCAACTGGAAGGCTGCGCGTGATCTTGAAACGATGTGCCGCGATGCCTGGAACTGGCAATCAAAAAACCCGGAAGGGTTTTGATCGTAGCGATTCGAACTATCCCGGTATAGAGTGGAATGTAGGGATGCCTTCGGCGTAGAATTGTCGAATCGTGGAACAGTGGAACCGTGGAACCGTGGAAATGTAGACCTGACAGCATTCCCGGCGTTTTTCCGGGTTTCTGTCAGCGTCGGTTTTGAGGGGTTTCATACGTGCCTTCGGCGTAGAATCGTAGAATTGTTGCGCGCCTTCAGCGCTTGGATCCGTGAAGAATTCTTGTGTAAGCTCACAACCAATAACTGCACCGAAACCCAACACCGAAGGTGTTGAAGGTGAGTAGCCCCGGGTTGCAACCCGGGGTATGATGGCGAAGCCAAAGAACCCCGAGGCCGGTTTTTTATCAGCGCTCAGGTATCATCGAGGGGTTCCGGGAAAGACCATTTGTTGACCGGGAGTACCCCGAAAAGGATGGCTTTCGTGACAGTGAATGGAATTCATCCCGTAATAAGCTTTTCGTTGACCCGCAGGAGTATAAGGGGTTTCTAATATAAAGAATCCAAGGCCGATCCAGGATTTAATAGGATAAATCCATACCCCGGATCGTGCAGTCAGCTAACCGTAAACGTTTGATCCGGAGCCATGGCCAGAACGGTTTCGGTCATAAGATCTATTAAAGCTTCAATATCTTTTAAAGAAGCCGTTTCTACAGGTGAGTGCATGTAGCGTAATGGAAGCGAGACTAAAGCGCTTGGAATACCGGTACGCTGATAGAAGATGCTATCGGTATCTGTACCCGTTCTTACACTGGTTGCCTCATGCTGAAGCTCAATCTTTTTATCTGCAGCGGTTTTCTCAATAAATTCGACCAGTTTCTGATGGTTGGCTCCTCCATGCTGTACGGCAGGCCCCTTACCCAGTTTTATCGAGCCATGTTCCTTATTGTTTATTCCCGGGGTGTCGGTTGCATGAGTAACGTCTGTAACGATCGCTACATCGGGCATATGGCGATAGCTCATCATTCTTGCACCAAACCCTCCCACTTCTTCCTGTACGGAGTTTAGAGCCATTACATTCACTTTCAGGTTCTTCTTCTTCTTGTTCAGGTTCTTCATAACCTGGGCGATTACAAATCCGCCAATTCGATTATCCAGCGCTCTTGCGGTTACAATTTCATCATTCAGAAATTCCACATCATCCGTAAAGGTTACCGGATCGCCTATCTGAACCAGCTCAAGGGCCTCTTCCCTGCTGGAAACTCCGACATCAACATAGATGTCTTTCCAGGAAGGCTGTTTGCCTCCTCCGTTTTTGGTATCCTGCAGGTGAATGGCTGTGTTACCCACAACGCCGGTTACCCTGCCTTTTTTATTGTGAATGTATACCCTCTTTGCACGAGCAATGGTAGAGTCGCTTCCGCCCAGCCTGTTCAGGGTAACGAACCCTTCATCTGAGATATATTGAACCACCATGCCGATTTCGTCTGCATGAGCTTCAAGCATCACTGTGATAACATCCGAATTGGTGTCTATTTTGGCAACCGCCGATCCATATGCGTCGCCCTCAACCTTGTCGGCATATTGTGAGACATACTCTTTCCAGACTTGTTGGCCGGCCGATTCATACCCGGTGGGACTTGGAGTTATCAGGAGCGTTTCTAAAAAATCGTGTGTTTTCTTATCAAACATCGTATTTAGATGATTATCTTGAGTTTAAATTTTTGTTGAATATAAGCAAGTAGCGGAAGCAAAATGAGGATAATTACCTGAATTATTCACTCACCATTGAGATTTTTTCTAATTACCTTCAGGAACTCAGTTTCTAAAGCATAAGTTCTATACACTATATGGACAGACCGATATACAATCCGGAACAATTTGCGCACTGGACTCAAATCGAAGTTCGGTTTCGTGATCTTGATCCACTCAATCATGTCAACAATTCGGTATACAACACCTATCTTGAGGAAGCCAGGATCGACTTTATACAACAGATCCCTGAATTTAAAGAGTCGATGGCTGCAGGCAAAAGTTTTATTTTGGTTCATCTGGAGCTCGATTACATAAACCCGGCACGGTTTAACGATGTGTTGCTGGTAGGTTCATCTGTCGAAGAGTTTGGAAACAGCAGCATCAAAGGGTTTCAGGCCATTTACTCCAAGAGTGATCATGAACTAAAGGCAGTAGCTAAGACAACCGGTGTTTGGTTCGACTTGAAATCCAATTGCCCCGTTAAGCTGCCTGAGCTGCAAAACCGTGATAAACTTCGATATCGACCACTTACTGATGGATAAAAGTAAACAGTATAAAATTTTCAGTGACCCGGTACACGGATTCATCTCGATACCTAAAGGAATAATCCTGAAGCTGATTGATCACGCCTATGTTCAAAGGCTACGCCGTATCCGGCAACTCGGTCTTGGTTACCTGGTTTATCCGGCTGCGGAGCACTCCAGGTTTTCGCACGCAATCGGCGCTCTTGAACTGGGACAAAGAGTACTGAAGAACCTCAGGGAGAAAGACACCACAATCAGTGATGCCGAAATTAACGGCACGCTCATTGCCATACTTCTGCATGATGTAGGCCATGGCCCGTTTTCACATACGCTCGAACACTCACTGATACACGATTTTAACCATGAGATGATGAGTCTCCGGATTATGGAGGAGTTAAACAATGAGTTTGACGGGGCATTAACTGTAGCCATTGAGATCTTTACTGACCAGTATCCAAAGAAATTCCTGCACCAGCTTATTTCATCCCAGCTCGATATCGACCGGCTCGACTACCTGAAAAGAGACAGCTTTTTTACAGGGGTATCGGAAGGTTCGGTAGGGATTAACCGGATCCTAAAAACCATGCGGGTCTTTAACGGGAATGTTGTTATTGAAAAGAAGGGAATATATGCCATCGAGAATTACATACTTTCGCGACGGCTGATGTACATGCAGGTATATCTTCATAAAACCGTGCTGTCGGCCGACTCCCTGATAAAAAAGATTATCCAAAGGGCAAACTTCCTCGTGAAACAGGGAGAGCCCCTGACTATTCCCTCCATCAGCCTTGACTATTTTTTGAGGAGAAAACCGTCAGCCAAAAAACAGATTACGGCATCCATGCTTGAGAAATACATGGATCTTGATGATCATGATATCTACACCTGCATCAAGCAGTGGTCGAAATCAGACGATCCTATACTTGCAGATCTCTCCACACGCTTTCTGAACCGAAAACTATTTGCCACTACTTTCATTCAAAAGAAAAACCTTAAGGTTCAGGTTGATCAGGCCGTGAGCAAAACGAAGTCCTATCTGAAAAAATCGGGCTTTCCCAGCGATGACGTATCTGCTTCATTCTATATCGATCACGATCAGAGCTACAGTGAAGCATATAAGTATGAACATGAGAGTATCTGGATACTCGAGGATGACGATAAGGCTATAGAGTTTTCAAAAGCGGCCGACACCAAGCATATTATCGCATTAACCAAACCGGTGGTTAAACCCTACATTGTGCATTTAAAAGAAGTTCAGCTTGGTTAATCAGTTAAGCTCAAACTCTTTAAGCATTTTTAAAAGCTCGAGCTCCTTAAACGGTTTCTTTAGCAGGCCGTTGAAACCTCTCTCTTTAAGTGAGCTTTTATTTTTATAGAGCGAGCTTGCTGTTACTGCTATGATGGGAATACCGGACTGCGTGCTGTTGAGAAGCCTGATCTGCTTTACGGCTTCAATACCATCCATAACCGGCATGCTCAGATCCATTAAGATCAGGTCTAAATCGGAAGTATCGCTCGCTAACTCCAGGGCTTCTTTACCATTTTCAGCCTCTGTGATCTTATATCCGTTGCGTTTTAGAATAATTCTCAGCAATGTTCTGTTAATGGGCACATCGTCCGCAATTAAAATATGGCGTATGCGCTTTTTAACATCATTTCCATTCTGATAGATCTTATTTATTTCACGGTCGGTCAGAAGGTTTTCAATACGCTCTTTAAGCAGGTGTGAATGCTCATGTATGGTATCGAGGTACTCTTTTTGAATTTTTGTGAGATTGTTTTCCCTTACCAGAAGTTCACTGTAACCCGCAATAGCATTCAGTGGAGTATTCAGATCATGCATCCACTGGGTTATATGATCATCCTTCACAGAAATTGAGTGCTGTTCATGTTTAATTTTGACAAGTTTTCCCAAAAACTCGCCACTATTTTTTGTAACTGCCACAATTCTGACTTCGTAGTGGTCATCATCAATGTAGAGAGAGTGGTTCACATTACCGGGGTCACTTCCCTCGATGTGTTTAACCATCACTTCGGGAAGGGCGATATCCATGAGCTTCTTGTTATCAATATTCTCGCCTTTCAGGTTAAATAGCTCAAGGAAACGGTCGTTTGCGAACCGTATGGTTTCTTCAGAATCAATTATGATATCAGCTGTATCTGAATGCCGTGCAATAGATTGCAAATAGTGGTATTGCTCACTGTTGGTGAGGTCAAAGCTGCTCTCTCTCTTTCTTTTATAGATATAGTACACAGCTAATAAAAACACTATTAGAAGCGCAATTAAATAGATTTGGTTCGTACTATTGTAGAGCCAAATCTCACTTAAGAGATAAAACTGATGTATGTTTGGTATATTTCCCATATTTCTAGTTGGAAAATAACCGAACTTTGGGCAGTGATGCTGTTAGTCTTTTTTAACTTTAATAGAATCGTTGATTAAACCCTTAATATGAAATTATTCTAATCATCATATTCTGTTATAGATCACAAAATCAAACTCAGGATGAGTTTCTCTCCATTTCTCTTTCCATATCGTCCCAATCTTATCCCGATACTCCGGAAAAAATGTATCTCCTTCATACTCTTGCTTTATTTCCGTGATAATCAGTTCATCAACGCGATCCATCATCTGTTCATAAACCGTGCCTCCGCCAATTATGAATACCTTTTCATGGCCCTCTAAATAGTGCAGGGCTGCTTCAATATTCTCAAATGATTTAACATGATCATAGCTTTTGGATCTTGACAAGACGATATTTTCGCGGCCCGGAAGTGGTTTTTCGTTCAGCTCCTCAAATACGATTCTCCCCATAATGATGGGATATCCCATTGTCTGCCTCTTGAAAAATTTCAGGTCTTCACTGTAACGCCATGGTAATTCGCCATTTTTGCCGATTACAAGATTCGGATCATGCGCTGCAATAATTATCTTTTTCATACCGCAACCGGAAATTTAATACCCGGATCAGGATCGTAACCCGACAATTTAAAGTCGTCGAATTCAAGTTCATCTACCGGTTTACGGGTAATATCAAGAGTTGGAAGTGGTTTCGGTTCTCTTTTCAACTGCTCTTTCAAACCGTCTATATGATTTTCATAGATATGGGCATCCACAATAGTGTGTGCAAATGTGCCCGGTTCAAGACCGACATCCTGGGCAATAGCCATGGTGAGGGCTGAATAGCAGGCCAGGTTAAAAGGAATGCCGAGAGCAATATCACCCGACCTTTGGGTGAGATGGCAATTCAGTTTCCCATTCGACACGTTGAAGATATACATGATATGGCAAGGCGGCAGGGCCATTTCGTCCAATAAACCAGGGTGCCATGTAGAGACCACAATTCGTCGGCTGTTGGGATTCTTGCGCAGCATATCAATAGCCCGCTGAACCTGGTCGAACTCGTCATACCTCCATGTCTTCTCCTGTGTATCGCCAAGTTTTTGATAGGCAGAACCGTCTTCGGCTTTCAGGTATGGAAATCGCCTCCACAACACGGGGTAGATTGGCCCCACATACCCATCTTCTTCAGCCCAGGCATCCCAGATATGCACATCATTCTCATCGCGCAGCCATCTTATATGGTCTTCACCGCGCAGGTACCACAGAAGCTCCATAATAACGGACTTGAAGAAAACCTTTTTTGTTGTCAGCAAAGGAAATCCCTTGGAGAGGTCTACTTTATAAAATTCAGCAAAATTGGAAAGGGTGTCTGTTCCGGTACGGTTCTCTTTACGAACTCCGTTCTCTAAAACATTTTGTACCAGGTCGAGATATTGTTTCATGATTAATTAAAGTTTTTAAAGAACAACACCGGTTAGTAAAAACACGGCAATTGAAAAGTAGATTATAATTCCGGTTACATCGACAAGGGTTGCCACGAATGGGGCTGAAGTTACAGCTGGATCAAATCCAAGTTTTGACATGATAAAAGGGAGCATTGATCCGCTAAAATTTCCAAACATAACAACACCGACCAAGCTTGAGCCCACTGTTAAGGCCTGCATAAATATTGCATATGAAAAAGGTTCTCCCCTCAGTACCATCCAGCTTGAAATTACAACAGTACCCATAATTCCCAAAATAGATCCCAAAAGCAGGCCAGAGAGTAACTCTCTTTTTAAAACAGAAAGCCAATCGGTGAGTTTAATATCATCAGTAGAAATGGCCCTGATTATCAATGTCGCAGCCTGCGCTCCGGAGTTTCCACCGCTTGAGATAATCATCGGGATAAAAAGTGCCAATACAGCAGCAGCAGCCAGTGTATCCTCAAACCCTGCCATAGCTGTTACCGTAAACATTTGACCCAGGAATAATAATATCAACCAGCCTACCCTCTTACGAACCATTTCAGCAATATCCGTTTGAGAGTAGTAGTTATCCAAAGCACTCATACCGGCCATCAGCTGCATATCCTCGGTGGTCTCTTCTTCGGCAACATCCAGGACATCATCCACAGTTACAATTCCAACCAGCACACCATCGCTATCCACAACAGGCAGGGCAACCCTGTCGTATTTACTAAGCATTCGAACTGCTTCTTCCTGATCATCAAAAGCACTGAGAGCTTCAAATGATTCATCCATGATATCCTCTATCAATAAATCGGGGGCTGCAACAATTAACTGATTCAAGCGGAGGTCATCGATCAGTTTTTCCTGTTCGTTAACCACATAAATTACGTTCACGGTTTCAGCACTTCTACCGTATTTGCGTATGTGGTTAAAACTTTCATCTATGGTCCAGTCTTTTCGAACCTTCACATAGTTTGTAGTCATGAGCCTTCCCACAGTTTCAGGGGGATATCCGAGTAATCTTCTCACCTGGGCAATATTCTCGGAGTCCATGGAGCTGAGAACCCGCTGGGTAAGATGGCCGGGAAGTTCCTCCATAAGAGCTACCCTCTCATCGGGCTCCAGGTTGTTCATCACATCGCTCAACTGCTGTTTACTGAAAACTTCCAGCAGTTCCAGCCCCTTGCCGCTGCTCAAATAGGTAAAGACATCGGCAGCCTTGCTTTTTTTAAGCAGCCTGAAAACCACTACCGCAACCTCGGGCTCCAAATCTTCAAGAAGTTCTGCAACATCAACCGGTGGAACGTCGTCGAGCGACTCCTTGATTGTAATCCAGTCTTTTTTCCGGATTAACTCATCAATTTCGGGTTTTAGTAAATGTGCAAGCATGAAAATTCCATTTTCGAAAGCATAGGGCAATCATTTTCGCTTCAAAGAAACGAAGGTTTACCTACAAAACACAACCGGATTTTTAAGGAAATTTCAGTTAGATGAAGCTGAGTTTAACCCTTATCTGTTTTATGTCTTAATTTAGTCTTTATTAAGCTTTTTCAGGGCATCTTTTGCTGCAACCTGTTCCGCCTCTTTCTTACTCTTGCCCTTACCGGTTCCAAGCTTTTTACCACTCAAATATACCGCTACAGAGAATGTTTTATCATGACCGGGGCCGGTTTCGGAGATCACTCTATACTCTGGCAGAGGTGCTTTTTCCGATTGTGTATACTCCATCAAAAGGCTCTTAAAGTTATCTACCTTTTTCTCAATAATTTTGATATCAAGAAATTCATTAAGGTTGGCCTCCACAAACCGGAATGTAAAGTCGTATCCCTGAGAAACATAAATGGCCGCAATTATTGCCTCATATACATCAGCAAGCACGCTTTTAGAAAGCTCTATTCCCTGGCCGGTTGCCCGGTGACCAACTTCAAGAACCTCGTTCAGTTTCAGTTTTTTCGCCATCTCGGAGAGCGTGTCACCCTTTACAATTTTTGATCTCAGCTTGGTTAAGAACCCTTCATTCTCTTTCGGGTAAGCTCTGAATAAAATTTCAGTGACAATAAGATCCAGAACGGCATCTCCTAAAAACTCAAGGCGTTCGTAGGTTTCATGAGCTTCATACTTCTCATTATCAACTATTGAACGGTGGCGAAGCGCTTTGGTGAAAAGATGAACATGTTGAGGAAGAATGGGAAACCCGAGATGAATTTCAAGAAGGGCAATGCGTTCTGAATGTTCAGATAGACTTTGGATTTTTCTCTTTCTGAACCAATCTCTGAACCTTCCCAACATCAATTAATTTTCAAATTTTTTGAATACCAGGGTTGTATTGTGCCCGCCAAACCCGAACGCATTGTTCATGGCATATTTAACATCCCGAACTTCAGCCTCGTTGGGTGTGTAATTCAGATCACATTCCGGATCGGGATTATCCAGGTTGATGGTTGGTGGAACTATGCCGTGATAGATAGCCAACAGCGTAGCCAAAGACTCTGCTGCACCGGCAGCTCCCAGCATGTGGCCTGTCATCGACTTGGTCGAATTGAGGTTAATTTTGTATGCGTGGTCACCAAAAACTTTTTTAATGGAGTTGGTTTCAGCAATATCTCCCAGGGGTGTGGAGGTACCGTGCATATTGATGTGATCAATATCTGTTGTTGAAATGCCCGCCATTTTTAGCGCACTGTTATAGGCCAGTATCACACCATTTCCATCAGGATCGGGTGCGGTTATGTGGTAGGCGTCGGCGCTAAAGCCGTAACCGACTATTTCACCGTAAATTCGTGCTCCTCGTTCCAGGGCTGAGTCGAGCGACTCCAAAAACATCATCGATGCGCCTTCTCCAAGCACAAAGCCATCGCGATCTTTATCGAATGGCCGTGAGGCTTTTTCAGGTTCATCATTTCGGCGCGAGAGAGCCTTCATGGATGAGAAACCGGCTATTCCAATTTCCCAGACGCAGGCTTCCGTACCGCCGCAAAGAGCCATATCCGACTGGCCGTGCTTTATAAAGTCGTATGCCAGCCCAATATTGTGTGAGCCTGTAGCACATGCTGAGACAGCACAAAAGTTAGGGCCTCTGAATCCATACTTAATGGATATCTGGCCTGCAGGCATATCAGGAATTAACATCGGGATAAAGAAGGGAGTAACCCCTCTCGGCCCGTGTTCGTTGTGAGAAATTGACTGATCGTAGAATGTTTTCATCCCACCAATACCGGTACCCACCAATACAGCAACCCGATCTTTATTTATCTTATCAAGATCGATTTTGCTGTCAAGAATGGTTTCCTCGGCAGTAATAAGGCCATATTGAGTAACCGGATCGAGTCTTCTGGCTTCTTTACGATCAAAATAATTATTCGAATCGTAATCCTCAATCTGGCCCGCAAACTTGGTCGGATAACTGGTTGTATCAAAATGGGTAATAGGCCTCACACCACTCTTGCCGGATATAAGACCGTTCCAAAAATCAGGAGCGGTCTTTCCGACGGGTGTGAATGCACCGATTCCAGTGATTACAACTCTCCGTTCAGCCATCTGTCATTCTCTTATGTTATTACTACGATTTGCCTTGAATGTATTTTACTGCATCTCCAACAGTTGCAATGTTCTCTGCATCTTCATCAGGAATACTTAGATCAAATTCCTTTTCGAACTCCATAATGAGCTCTACTGTATCGAGTGAATCTGCACCCAGGTCGTTCGTGAAGTTTGCATCAGTTACTACTTCTGATTCATCAACTCCTAGTTTATCTACAATAATGGATTTTACTTTTGCTTCGACGTCTTGTGACATATCAGTCCTATCGATTTGAATTAAGGTTTGTAAGTTAGTTTAGAAAAATTTTTGACATGAGAAAATACAACATCTCATTGAAAAATAACATCATATTGTGAACCTATTTACGGTTCATTAAAAATAGTTACATAGCCATTCCGCCATCCACACGAATCACCTCTCCGGTGATATATGAACTGAGGTCGGACGCTAGAAATGCAACAACATTGGAAACCTCTTCAGGCTCACCTGCGCGGCCCAGTGGTGTTTCTTGCTTAATTGCATTGAGTACCTTTTCGTCCAGTTTTTCCGTCATTTCAGTTAAAATATATCCGGGTGCGACGACATTTGCACGTATATTACGGCTTGACAACTCTTTAGCGAAGGATTTTGTAAATCCTATCAGCCCCGCCTTGGATGCCGAGTAATTACTCTGGCCGGCATTACCGGATATTCCGACAACCGACCCGATATTGATAATGGACCCGCCCCTGGCTCTCATCATCGGCTTTGTAACGGCTTTGCTGTAATTAAAAACACTTTTAAGGTTTGTAGTAATTACTGCGTCCCAATTCTCTTCGCTCATTCTCAGAATGAGATTATCCTGGGTGATACCGGCATTGTTGACCAGTACTTCCAGAGAGCCCCATTTCTCAACAACAGTGGAGACGACCTCTTCTGCTTTAGAAAAGTCGGTTGCATCAGCCTGAAGTGCCATCCCTTTTACACCATTGCCCTCCATATCTTTTACCACTTCGTTTGCAGCATCCGCCGACCTTGAATAAGTAATAGCGACATTTGCACCCAATTTTGAGAGCGTTAGTGCAATAGATTTACCGATTCCCCTGCTTCCGCCTGTAACCAGGCAGTTTTTCCCTTTTAAATCCATAACTATTCGTAACCTTCTATTTCTACTTCTTTTAATGTTCTTTTTACCAGACCCTGCAATACTTTACCGGGTCCTACCTCGGTAAACTTACCGGCGCCGTCTTTTTTCATATTCAATAGAGTTTGAGTCCATCTAACCGGATTCATCAGCTGATCGAGCACATTCTCTTTAATGATTTCCGGATCAATGGTAGCCAAAGCGGTATAGTTACTGTATACGGGGCAGTTTGGTTCAAAAAATTCAGTTTCATTCAGCTTCGATTCGAACTGTTCGTATGCAGGTTTCATTAGCGGTGAGTGAAACGCTCCGCTTACATTAAGCAACATGGCCATTCGGCTCCCCTTCTCTTTTGCAAGTTCAACAGCTTTACTAACGGCATCAACATCCCCAGAGATTACAAGCTGACCGGGGCAGTTATAATTAGCGGGTACCACAGGTTTATTTATGATATTTTCAGCTTCTCTGCAAATTTCATCTACAACAGCATCTTCCAGGCCAATGATTGCCGCCATTGTGCCCGGATTTTGCGTCCCGGCCTCCTGCATCAATTTCCCCCTGAGCGAAACCAGCTTCAGTGCATTTTCAAATGAAAGTACATTAGCAGCCACAAGAGCTGAAAACTCTCCCAAACTGTGACCGGCTACCATCTCGGGTATTAAATCCAGTTTTTCAAAAAGCGCAACTGAGTGAACAAATATGGCAGGTTGAGTAAATTGAGTTTGCGAGAGTTCTTCCTGAGGGCCGTTAAACATAATCTCACTTAAAGAGTACCCCAGAATCTGGTCGGCATACTCAATTTTTGATTTAAATGCAGAATCTGAATCAAAGTGCTCTTTCGCCATTCCGATTTTTTGTGAGCCCTGCCCCGGAAAAAGAATTGCATTCATTTTTTCATCCATTTAAGATAAACAGCTCCCCAGGTTAGGCCACCGCCAAAAGCGGAAAGCACCAGGTTATCCCCATAGTTTAGTTTCTCTTTCCAATCGTACAGACAGAGCGGTATGGTAGCAGCTGTTGTGTTTCCATAATGTGATATATTAATCATCACTTTCTCTTTATCCAAACCCATTCGTCGAGCAGTTGCGTCGATTATACGAAGATTTGCCTGATGCGGTACAAGCCAGGCTATGTCATCAGCTGTGAGGTTATTTCTCTCCATAATTTCAAGAGAGACATCGGCCATCCCTTCTGTTGCTCTTTTAAATACAGACTTGCCGTCCTGGCGCAAAAAATGCATCCTGTTTTCCACGGTTTCAGAACTTGCCGGATTCACAGATCCGCCGGCGGGCTGATACAGCATACAGGCTTCATCACCTTCTGAATGATGAACATAGTCAATAATACCTCCCTCATCCCCGGCTTCAAGAACAACGGCCCCTCCGCCATCACCAAAGATCACGCAGGTTGTCCGGTCGGTATAATCTACAATCGCGCTCATTTTGTCTGCACCGATAACCAGCACTTTTTGTGCCCTGCCGGATTCAATCATATTCCCACCGGTGGTAAGTGCATACAGAAAGCCCGAACAGGCTGCCGACAAATCGAATGCGAAGGCTTTCGTGGCTCCGATACGTTTTTGGACAAGGGCTGCCGTGGCCGGAAACATATAGTCGGGGGTTACGGTTGCCAGAATAACTGCGTCTATTTCTGAGGCGTCTACACCGGCATCTTCAAGAGCTTCAAGGGCTGCTTTCTCAGCTAAATATGAGGTGGCTTTATCGGGATCTTTTAAAATTCGTCGCTCAGATATACCTGTTCTTGACCGGATCCACTCATCATTTGTATCTACATACTTTTCGAGTTCATCGTTTGTAAGTATGTAATCGGGCAGGCATCGACCCACACCCGCAATTATCGCTCGGTTTACAGACATTAAGACGTGTATTATTTATTAAGAGACGCTACTATTTTACTGTTTACTTTGTGATCAACACACTGAGCGGCATTTAGAATCATATTCTTAATAGCAGCAGGAGTACTGCCTCCATGGCCTACCAGGCTGGTGCCGTTAACACCAAGAAACGGGACACCGCCAACGCGTTCATAATCGAACGTGTGCAGAGACTTTCCAATAATCTGGAAGATCAGCTTCTGAAGATCAGGTTCTACACCATCCTCCTTCATTGTTTTGGAGAGAAGAAATTTCAGCACATCGGGAATTGATTCACCGAATTTGAGGATCAGGTTTCCTGTAAATCCATCGGTGAGGAATATATCGGTTTTGCCAAACAGGATATCTTTGCCTTCAATATTTCCAAGAAAATTGGGCATCTTTGAGAGCAGTTTGAATGCCTCTTTGTGAAGTTCTGTGCCTTTGTCGGGCTCTTCACCCACATTCAGAAAACCTACGGTAGGATTGTCTATCCCGAATATTTCTTCTGAGAAAATACTGCCCATTTTAGCAAACTGAAGATACATCTCGGGCTTCAATTCAAGATTTGCCCCTGCATCAACCAGCAGGCTTAACCCTTTAATTGTAGGGTAGGTTGCTGCAATGGTAGGCCTGAGTACTCCTTCAAGCTTTCCCAAAATAAATGTTGAAGCTGCTAAAAGTGCCCCGGTATTTCCGGTACTTACAAATGCAGAGCATTCGCCCTGCTTGTGAGCGGAAATCCCAATTGTAATAGATGAGGATCGCTTTGATTTAACGGCTGTTGCCGGAGATTCTTCCATCCCGATAATTTCGGGTGCATGAAGGATGTGAACCCGATTTTTATCATAATCCGTATTGTTCAGCTCATCTTGAATCAACTTCTCGGGACCCACAAGCATCACCTGAAGCTTTGGGTCCTCTTTAGTTGCTTCTAAAGCACCAATTACCGGATTTTTCGGATAGTGGTCCCCTCCTACAGCATCAACAGCAATGATCATATAGCGAGAATGTTTTATTTAGATACGTTGAGCACCTGTCTGCCACGGTAGTAACCGCATTCCATACATACGTGATGATACTTATGTACGGCACCACAATTAGTGCATTCAGCCAGTGTAACTTCTGTAATGCCATGGTGAGAACGTCGTTTGTTTCTGCGTGCTTTTGACGTTTTTCGTTTTGGATGCGCCATTTCGTTTAGTTCAATTAATTAATTATTACTTCAGTTTCTTCAAAGCTTCCCATCTCGGATCAATAATATCCTCGTCTGTTTGGCTGGTACCAAATGTTTTTGTTTCAAACTCAGTTGGTATACCGTCATCATCTAAAAAATCAGGGTGTATTCGCCGTACAGGCAGCCTGAGCATAATAGTATCCCGCACTTCCTTTCCGATTGACACCGTTAACTCATCTGACGGAATTTGTCGAACCGCTTCTTTATCGGTTTCATACTCCTCAACCGGATTTGGTTCAAACAATATACTATATGAGCCTTCTACGCTGTGGGTAAATTTTTTGAGTGATCTGTCACATACCAATTGGACCTGAGAAATCACATCAAATTTTACCTGGATGAAGTGATCTGTTTTATAAAACCGGATCTCAACATCGGCCCCTAGCAGTGAAACATCATCATCAAATTCTAATTCTCCTTTCGATACAGTTATGCTTCGATTGCTTTTCCCTTCCGGGATTTCCTGGAGATTGAATGTTAAATTTGATGTTTTCACGACAGCTTATAAAAATAGAAAGATAAATTTTGGAAAGCAATTCATTTAAATAACCCGAACAACCTGTGTTCCACCATCTCAATCACTCTTCCAAGATCTTCATCACTATTTACAAAATCGAGGTTATCAGTGTCTATAATGAGCTTTTCATGCTCGTATCGATCTATCCAGTCTTCATACAAGCTGTTTAGCCGTTCAAGATATTCTATACGAATAGTGTTCTCATAATTTCTTCCACGCTTTTGAATCTGTCTTACGAGAGTTGGCACTTCTGCCCGAAGATATATCAGCAGGTCGGGTGGTCGCAAATAAGCTACCATTTCATGGAATAGAGTGCAGTAGTTTTCATAATCCCGGTTGCTCATTAAACCCATGTCGTGAAGATTCTTAGCAAAGATCTCCACATCTTCATAAATGGTCCTGTCCTGAATAAGATTCACCATAGCCTGCTGCATCTCTTTTTGGTGGCGAAACCGGCTGGATAGAAAATAGATTTGAAGATTAAAACTCCACCGTCTCATATCATCGTAAAAGTCTGACAGGTAGGGATTGTTATCAACCGACTCGTAGTAGGTTTTCCAGTTGAAGTTCTTTCCCAAAAGCCCGGTTAGAGAAGATTTTCCCGCACCGATATTTCCGGCTACAGCGATATACTTATGTTTTAATTCATCACTCATTGAGTCTATTCCTCTTTTCCAAGCAGCCGGTACATTGCTTTTTTATAGTTTTCCACTCCCGGCTGGTTAAATGGATTAACTCCGAGCATATATACATACACGGCTGTCATCAATTCGTAGAAGTAGATTAAACGGCCCAGCTGCTGCTCATTAAGCTTTTCAATAATGATTTTAATGACGGGTACTCCCCCTTCATGATGTGCCTGAATAGTGCCTTCCTGTGCGCTTTGATTTATTTCATGAAACGTTTTCCCTTCCAGGTATGAAAGCTGATCTGTGTTGTCTTTCATCGTGGCGACCTTGTGGACGGATAGCGGCTTTTCTATGACAAAAAGTGTTTCAATCAGATTTCTTTGTCCCTGCTGTATCATCTGTCCGAAACTGTGAAGATCCGTCGAGTAGCTCGCTGTAGCCGGAAACAGGCCCTTCCCTTCTTTTCCTTCACTCTCGCCCAGCAGTTGCTGTGTCCACGCTGCAAACCCCATCATAGCAGGTTCAAACGAACCGAGCACATCCAGAGCATATCCTTTCTCATGCAGCGAATATCTCACGGCTGAATATTCCAAAATAGTATCAGGTGTCTCTTCATTTTTTTCAAATTCAGAAACGGCACCATAATAAAGGGTTTGTATATCAATTCCGGCAACGGCTACAGGCAGCAATCCAACCGGTGTTAACACCGAAAATCGGCCGCCAATATCTTCAGGAATAATGTATTTCGTATAGCCTTCGCTTTTTATGATATCGTTCAGAACACCGCCGCTCTGCCCGGTAGTTGCAATAATCCTCTTCACGGCATCATTGCCGTAAACTTCATGCATCCAGGTTCGAATGGTTCGAAAGGCGAGTGCCGTTTCAAGAGTGGAGCCCGATTTTGAGATCACATTTAAATAGACGCTTTTGAGTTCACCATCCTCTTTAGGCGTTTTCAGGTAGTCCATCAGCTGCTCTAGATACTGCCCGCTCATATGATGGCCTGCATAAACGATTTCCGGCCCATTATTTTTGAAAACAGGGTTCAATGCATCAATGATCGCCTTTGCCCCGGTAAACGATCCGCCAATACCACAAATAATGAAAAGATCGGCGTCTTCTCTTATTGAATAGGCATGCCGGCTGATCTCTTCCAGTTCGGCATCGTTAGGCTCGTTTAAAATACGCCTCCAGCCCAGCCAGTTACTGCCCTGCCCGGTTGCTTTTACTACATCTTCAAAAGCAAGTTTTGCTTTATTGAGCGCCGAACTGAATTCATCATCAGAGAAAAAAGTACGGGCACTGTTTGCATCAATTTTAATCATAATAGTATGTTATCGAAGAGTTCTTGAGAGTTCAAGCAGATCGAAGTTGATATCCTTTTTCTTTCCAAAAGTCATTTTCAGCGGTGTGACTTTGATCCTGTTATTTACTACGCCAACCATCACTTCACTATGGCCTTCGTCCAGTGCCACTACCGCAGCTGATCCCAAACGGCTTGCCAGAACGCGGTCTCGCGCAGTGGGGTTGCCGCCACGCTGAATATGCCCAAGAATACAGACACGCATATCGTACTTACTGAAGTCAGGTTTCAGGTTTTCAGCAAGCTTGATGGCGCCGCCGGTCTCATCCCCCTCAGCAATAATCACGAGAGTGCTTCTTTTCTGCTCACTCAAAGCTTTATTTAAACTGTTTTTAACTTCATCTAATTTAGTAAGCGATTCCGGCAGTAGAATCAGTTCTGAACCACCGGCAATGCCGGTCTCAAGTGCTATAAATCCAGCGTCGCGCCCCATAACTTCTACAAGGAAAAGACGATCGTGAGCATCGGCCGTATCGCGAATCTTATCGATTGCTTCCATGGCTGTATTTAGGGCTGTATCGTAACCGATGGTCTCATCTGTACCCACCAGGTCATTATCAATCGTAGCCGGAATTCCAATAACATTCACTCCGTGCTCTTTACCCAAAAGTGACGCCCCCTGAAATGTTCCATCACCACCAATGGTGATCAAAGCATCCATTTTATGCTTTTTCATAATCGAGGCTGCTTTCGATCTGCCTTCCTGGGTGCGAAACTCATCACACCTTGCCGTTTTCAGAATCGTGCCGCCGCGCTGCATGATATTGGATACATCAGCTCCCTTTATCTCTTTGAGATCATTGGCAATGAGTCCTTTATACCCTAATCTTATTGCTATCACTTTATGCCCTAAAGTGTGTGCGGTTCGAACTACTGCCCGCAAAGCTGCGTTCATACCCGGAGAGTCACCTCCGCTTGTTAGAACTCCAATTGTTTTCAATGTCGTAATGTTTCGTTTTAAATGATTTATAACAAGTTCTAAAGCTAAAGAGCCCTTGCTCCTTGCGCAAATATTTAATGCGCTTTATTCTTATTTTAAGTTGAATTTTTAAAGTACTATCCAAATTGATGGCTCAAAAGGCAATTTTGAAAAAAACAGATTCAACAACCGGCACCCGAAATCTCGCTGAAATTACGGAACCTGTTCAAGACTATTTAAAAACATTCAGATCATTTTTTAAAGAAGAGATCAGCAGTGATGTTTTTCTGCTCGATCAAATAATCAATTACCTGCTCAGGCAGAAAGGTAAGGAGATCCGCCCTACCCTTGTGTTCATGACAGCGAGAATGTTTGGTGACATTGATAAGAGAAGCTACGTAGCGGCAACCATGATTGAGTTGCTGCATACCGCAACGTTAATCCACGACGACGTTGTTGACGAAGCAGACATGCGAAGAGACTTCTTGAGCATTAACAAGCTATGGAAGAATAAGGCTGGCGTACTGCTGGGCGATTTTCTCTTATCGAAGGGTCTTTTGGTTGCGCTCGATCACAAAGAGTATCAGCTTCTTCACGTTCTTTCTGATGCTGTAAAAAAGATGAGCGAGGGTGAATTAAGGCAGCTTAAAACCTCAAAACTCTTCAATATGACCGAAGAGAGATATTTTCAGATCATATCTGAAAAAACGGCGAGCCTTATTTCGGCCTGCTGCCAGTGTGGTGCCATCGCAGCCACCGATAACGAAATCATAATCAACAAAATGAGAGATATCGGTTTGAATATCGGCATTGCATTTCAAATTAAGGACGACCTGTTCGATTATGGCATTGATGATGTTGGCAAACCCACACGTAATGATATACAGGAAAGAAAAGTAACGCTGCCATTGATAAAAGCTTTGGAAAAGGCACCCGCAATGCAACGAATGAGTGTTATGCGCCTTATGAAAAAGAGAAAGAAATCTGCTGAAGATATCGATAAAATTGTTAGTTTTGTACATGATAACAATGGTTTGACTGAAGCACGCCTGACAATGCAGAGTTACGTTGAGAAAGCACTTGAAGATTTACACCATTTGCCGGTGCAAAACGGACTCCATGATTTTGAAGAACTTGTTCAGTTTATTGTAACCAGAGATAAGTAGCTCCAGACCCCCCGTTTTTATGGATCATCTTTTTATTTCAGACGTACATCTTGGAGCTTTCCCTGAATCGGTTGATATGAAAATCGAATCCGACCTGATCTCCCTTTTGCACTACTGCATGGACAATAAAATGCATCTTCATATTCTGGGTGATCTTTTTGACTACTGGATGGAATATCCGGACTACACTCCAAAAATCGGGCAATCCCTGCTTTCGGTATTTAAAGATTTTAACTCCACAAATAGCCCTGCCACCTACATACTGGGAAACCACGACAACTGGACAAAAGGGTATTTCGAACAGGAGATTGGTTTTCAAATTAATGAAGATTTTTTTGAATTGAATATTGACGGAAAGCTATTTTTTCTGCACCATGGAGATGGGTTATCTGATCCCGGCCTGAATTTACCCCGGCCCTGGTTTCATAAACTTTTGCGAAGTCAGTGGTTCACAAACTTTTTTCAATATATACTTCCACCCGATGCAGGAATTCATTTAATGAAAACCTTTTCGAAAATGGGTCGGGAAAATATTCGTATAGAGCCCATGAGGCTGAATAGATGGTCGGAAAATTTCTTAACCCAGAGTAATTACAGTCTGGTTATCTCCGGCCACGATCACATTCCAAGAGTTGAAACATTCTCCGGCGGAAGCTATATAAACCTTGGTACATTTTGTCATCATCGATTGGTTGCACATTATACCAATGGACGAATTAAACTCGTTAAATGGAATGCGGAAGTGAATGATTTACAGCCACTGAATACCCCTTACGGAAAAGAGACTATCGTATGAGCAATAAAGACGACAATAATAACATAGATATGGATCGCTATTTTGAGGATCCGGAATACAGAAAGAAGTTATTGGGGAACAGCGAAAGTGCTCCTCCCGAAAGCGGATCATCTAAAAAACCGCACTTTAACAGTAAAAAGATATTCCTCTATGGCGGGCTTGTACTGCTGCTGCTTATCAGCTCAATGGTGGGATACTTTATCTATCTCACTCAGGCTTTGCCATCTATAGAAGAGCTTGAGAATCCTCAAACCGCTATTGCAACAGAAGTGCGAAGCCGTGACGGTGTAGTTCTGGACAGATATTTTATTCAAAACAGAACCTATGTACCCATCGATGAAATTTCTCCAAATATTATCAATGCCCTTATAGCAACGGAAGATCATCGCTTTTTCGATCACTGGGGAATTGACAGTGAGCGGTTAATCGGCCTGCCCTACTATTGGATTCAGGGGAAATTCCAGGGTGGTTCTACCATCAGCCAGCAGCTGGCTCGTAATCTATACCGGAATATCGGTTTTGAAGTATCTGTTACCAGAAAGCTCAGAGAGATGATTACCGCTATCCAGATTGAGAATAACTACACCAAGCGTGAAATTATCGAAATGTACCTGAATCAGGTAGAGTTCAGTAACAGTGCTTTTGGAATTGAGCAGGCATCCAGAACTCATTTTGGCAAATCGGCCAGCGATATTACTGTATCGGAAGCTGCAACGCTTATTGGTCAGCTGAGGGCCGTTTATGCATATAACCCCAGGATTTTTCCGGATCGGGCTCAATTCAGGCGCAACGTGGTTTTGAACCAGATGTATAACCGTGACTTTATCAGTGGAGAGGTTTTTCAAAATCTGAGAATGGAAAACATTGAACTGAACTATCAGCCGCCATCGCGCTCGGGCCGCGAAAGCCGCTATTTTGGTGAATATGTTCGCCTGCGCGTTCAAGAGTGGGCGCTGGAAAACGGTTACGATCTGTTTGCAGACGGCCTGGTAATCTACACCACCATCGACTCGCGCCTGCAGAGGCACGCCGAACGCTCTGTGACTGAAAATCTGAAAGAATTTCAGCCCATTTTTGAGGGAGAATGGACTACCCGCGGAAGCGGTGAATACATGGATAAACTCTGGGAACAGTATCCTCGATTTCTAAGGGATATGATCCGTGATACAGACCGGTATAAAAATGGATTCGCCAAATTTGAGACCGATCAGGAATCTGTTGTATTTGCAAACCTGGAAGCGGACTCCGCATTTGTTGATTCGGTAAAACGTGCGCGTACCAGGCTTCAAGCCAGCTTCACCGCGATAGACCCCAATAATGGCAGCATTCTGGCCTGGGTTGGCGGGGCGGATTTCGGATCCCAGCAATTCGACCACGTGCATCAGTCACGAAGGCAAGCCGGTTCCACATTCAAACCGTTTGTTTACGCCGTAGCCATCGATAACGGCTACATGCCCTATCACACCTTTTCAAAGTATCCGGTCAGTTTTATCGACAGGGCCGGAACCCGGTGGAATCCCAAAGATCCCACGGTACCGGATGGACCTGAAATGGTTCCCCTTCGTGAAGCCCTTGCCAGGAGCTTGAACAATGTTACGGTTCGGCTGCTTCCCGAAATTGCCGGGGCACCGGGCACCAACCAGCTTCATCAGCTTGACCCCGCTGCACGAAAAATCAGGGATATGGCACAAAATCTTGGAATTAATATGAGAAATACCCGGGCCTACCCCTCCATCGCCCTGGGTACGGCTGAAGTCTCCCTGCTGGAATTGGTTAGCGCATATACCACATTTGCCAATCAGGGTGTACATATCGATCCGGTTGCCATTACGCGAATTGAGGACAGAGAGGGGAATATACTGCAAGAGTATAACCCTGAATACCGCCAGGAGGTAATCAGCCCGGAAACAGCATATATCATGATAGATATGATGCGTGGAGTGATTCGCGGAGGTGATGGATATCACGGAACCGGGGTGCGCCTGAGAAATGTATATAATATTCAACAGGACGTGGCGGGTAAAACCGGCACCACTCAGAATAGTGCCGATAACTGGTTTGTTGCCATGATGCCGCACATTGTTATGGGTTCCTGGGTTGGCGGTGAAGACCGAAGAGTGAGGTTCCCTACCAACAGCCCGGGCAGTATTGGCCAGGGTGCGCGAACAGCCTTGCCGATTGTTGGTCAGTTCATCAATAACGTGACCGGCGACCCCGAAGCGCCCTGGAGCACCGACGCCTTTGCACAACCTCCCGGGTTTGTAATGCCGGAGGATCCCGCATCAGCTCAGGATAGAGATCCGCGCAGAGGCAGAATCGGGTGGTAAAATTTTTTCTCTCTGCCCTGGCACTCAGCACATTACTCTTTTCACTGCAGTCGTGCGGTGAAACAGATACCAAACCAGACCGGGGCAAAGAGTCTGTTTCATTGCCGGCTTCACTTGAAGAACATTGTGGTAAACATCTTTATCCCGCAATTTATCATCTTCCGCAAACAACTCATCTTTTTGGCAGCGAAGATGAGCAGATATGGATTGGACAGCCGGTTGATGCAGTGTATTCCATGCTAACAGACGGTGAGAGAAAGAGTTTAACGAATGATCTCAATCGATTCTATATAAATTTGGAGAGTGAGGAAGAGCGGTTGCGGCTCGAACAACAGTTTCTCCAGTGGTGTACGGCTTATCAACTCTATAGATTTCACTCAGAAGACATCAGCCGGGAAGAGCTCCTCGCTGAGTGGTATACCTCACAGGAGTATCGCCATCTTTTTGCAGATTTTGAAACAAGGCCTTTCTTTCAATCGGATGAAGCCGAACCCATAGATAAAATGGCTTCTCTCTCCAGTGCTGAAAGCAATCAGCTGGTGGCAAACTGGATCACAACTATTGCTCTATATCCCCCTGCGGATTTTGAAGAGTGGTTAAGCAGAAATGAGATTTAAATGGTGACAGTACACAAGTCCCCTCTCGCCCCGAAGGGATGCCTACGGCAAGAGGGGATTTAGGGGTGTGTTCGTGATCGGGAAATCGTTGATTAAGCTAGTCCCCATCGCAGGGAGATCTCTCTATGCACTCGCTCCGCTCGTTTAGTCGAGATGACAGGACTGTTTTTATTGAGGTAGCCGGCGTATAAGAATCCCAACCATGCAGCATTTAGTCTCACGCCGGCACGAAAAGAATGCGTTGCATTAGTGACGGCGGGCAGAAGGAGCATCGCTCTACACCACAACCGGATGCCCGCCGCTTACCCTACCAATGCCCTGTCTTGTCGAGTGAAAGCCCCCCTTCGATGGGGCCCGAAGGCATTCGGAATAAATTTAGCTTTTATCTCGCCACGTAGGGATCCCTATGGGAAACTCATATTTTTTATAAAAACAGTTCTATTTTGGATGTAAAACCTGCTATATTCCTGCCGCTATTACGTTGACATTCCGTTAATCTGACGGTAATTTACGATCAAAATAATATGACGAAATTTCATGCTTGAACAATATTATCCTATTCTGGTATTGATTGGCGTTGCATTGGTGCTGGCAGTGCTTTTAATGTCGCTCTCCAGGCTGCTTGGACCCTTTCGGCCCAATAAAAACAAATTAAATCCATACGAGAGCGGTATGGATCCCGTAGGTCAGGCCAAAGAACGGTACTCAATTGCTTTCTATTTGGTGGCCATGGAGTTTATCATTTTCGATCTTGAAGTGGTATTTATCTATCCATGGGCAGTTCGTTTTATGGAGCATGGAACAGGAACGTTTATAGCTATGGTAGTATTTATAGTAATACTATTCATTGGTCTGCTTTATACACTCAAAGTAGGAACCCTTGACTGGGATATGAAGAAAATTAAATATGAAGCTACACAATTGTAATTATGGGATTAGAAAGCGCACTTGGTGAAGGTTATTTAACAACAAAAATTGACACCCTTGTCAATTGGTCTCGTGCTAATGCAGCCTGGCCAATGCCCATGGGTCTGGCCTGTTGTGCCATTGAGATGATGGCATTTGCAGGGCCACGCTATGATGTATCCAGGTTTGGATCTGAGGTAATGCGTTTCTCACCGCGCCAGAGCGATGTAATGATCGTTGCAGGCTGGTGCTCATACAAAATGTCGCATGCAATCCGCAGAATCTGGGATCAGATGCCCGATCCGAAATGGTGTATCGCTATGGGGGCCTGCGCGTCTACCGGTGGCATGCACCGGTGCTATGGTGTGGTTCAGGGAGTTGACAATTTTCTTCCGGTAGATGCCTACATCTCCGGGTGCCCGCCGCGGCCCGACGCTGTGATTCACGCCCTGATGAAGATACAAGACAAAATTAAAACTGAGCACTCCGTAATGCTCGATACCTAAGAATATGAGTTTAGAACTATCAGAACCATTGCAAAGAGTAGTTGATGCACTTTCAGAGAAGTTCTCGAAAGAAGTTATTGAAGTGTACCAATCCACAGGTATTACATTTATTCGGGTAGAGGCAGATTCAATTGTTGAAATCTGCTATTTCATGAAAGATGAACTTGAATATATTTACCTCTCAGACCTATTCGGAATTGACCGCTATACATCTGAGGAGCGCTTTGAAGTGGTTTACAACATGATCTCATTCAAAGAGGGATCAAGAGTATTTTTAAAAGTAAGGTGTGAAGAGGAGAACCCCGAAGTGGATTCTGTTTACGAGGTTTGGCCTTCTGCCAGCTGGAACGAACGGGAAGTGTACGATATGTTCGGTATCCACTTTAGAAATCACCCCGATTTACGTCGAATATTCATGCCTGAAGATTTCCGGTACTTTCCACTCAGAAAAGAATTTCCACTGCTGGGTATACCAGGCTCCATCGAGCTGCCCGGCACTACACCAGACACTGAATAGAACCATTTTATGAAATTAACGGACATTCAATCGAGGGTAAAATCCACATTCTTCAAAGAGCATCAGCAGAAGCTCTACCAGAGTCTGGAAGATAAACACACCACCATTGAGGAGATGGATGACGGCGATCCGCTTACAACCAAAATGGTGCTCAACATGGGGCCTCAGCACCCTGCCACTCACGGTGTACTCAGGCTGGTGCTTCAGCTAAACGGTGAAAGTATTGAAAAGACCAAAGTCGATATTGGCTATCTTCATCGCGGTGTGGAAAAAATTGCAGAGAACAAAACCTACCAGGAGTTTATGCCATACACCGACCGTATGGACTACCTCTCCCCTTACAGTAACAATGTGGCTCTTTGCATTGCTGTAGAAAAAATTTCCGGTGTTGAAGTCCCCGAGCGTGCCCACTATATTCGAATGATCGGCTGCGAACTGGCACGAATTTCCTCGCATCTTCTCTGGCTTGGAACCATGGTGATGGATGCCGGAGCTATCTCCTTCTTTATCTGGACGTTTAAAGAGAGAGAAAAAGTTTATGATATTATGGACCGCCTGGCCGGCCATCGGTTTACAGTTTCTCACTCCCGTATTGGAGGCGTTGCAAACGATATTACCGATGAAGCCATGGGCGCTATCAAAGAGTTTATTGAGACTTTTCCCAATGAACTCAAAGACTATCACAAGCTGCTCGACAGAAACCGGATCTTCATTGACCGGAACGAGGCTGTTGGTGTCTTGAAAACAGAAGATGCAATTCGTTTTGGAGCTACCGGACCGGTGCTTCGTGCGACCGGTTTTGCGATGGATACCCGTAGGTTCAATCCATATGCGCGCTACAGCGAGGTTGAGTTTGAAGTTCCAACACGTCTCGAGGGGGATAACCTGGCGCGCTATTTTGTTAGAATGGAAGAGATGTCGGAAAGCATTCGCATCATCCGTCAGTGCCTCGATAAACTTCCCAAAGGCCCGGTACGAACCGATAATGCAAAACAGGCTTATCCATCAAAAGATGAAGTGTACTACTCGATGGAAGGAATGATTCACGACTTCATGATGACCGATACCGGCATATGCCCACCCGATGGAGCAGAGACTTACAGTGCCGTAGAATCACCGAAAGGTGAACTTGGCTACTACATTCAAAGTGATGGAACAGGCCATCCGTGGAGATTAAAGATTAATGCTCCATCTTTTACAAACCTGCAAATACTGGAAAACATGCTGGATGGTGAAATGCTTGCCGACACGGTAGTAATAATTGGCGGAATGGACCCGGTATTGGGAGAAGCAGATAAATAAGATTATGGAATACGAATTCACAAAAGAAGATTTAAAAGAAATTGAAAAGATTAAGGCGAAGTATCCTGAAGTAATGCCGGCTACCCTGCCGGTTCTCTGGGTTGCACAAAACCGGTTTGGCCATGTTGAGCCTGAAGTTCAGCGACTGGTTGCCAAGACCCTTGGCCTTCCCGAAGCGCACGTACATGGTGTGGCTACGTTCTACACGCAGTACTACAAGGAAAAAAAGGGTAAGTATGTACTTGATGTGTGTACCTGCCTGAGCTGTCAGCTTTGCGGCGGGTATGATATTCTGGAACATCTTGAAAAGACGCTGGGAATCAAAAAGGGTGAAACAACACAGGACGGCAAGTTTACCCTGAATGAAGTTGAGTGCCTGGGAGCCTGCGGGTATGCGCCAATGCTTCAGATCACCAACGACAAGTACATCAATAATCTTACGGTCGAGAAGACAGATAAATTGATCGACATGCTTAAAAAGGATGAAGAGCCCGAGTACGAAGAAATTGAAATGCCGCTAAGAAAAGTTAAATAAGATATTATGAGCTCAGCAGACTGGAAAAATTATGAGCCGGTATTGATTCCCAATGTGAAAGATATTCACAAAATTGATGTCTATATCAAAAACGGCGGTTACTCTGCCCTTAAATCTGTATTGACAGACAAAAAGAAGTGGGCCGATTCAAAGAGTGTTGTTGATGAAGTGAAAGCCGCCAACATCAGAGGCCGCGGCGGTGCCGGTTTCAACGCAGGGTTAAAGTGGTCGTTCATGCCCCCTGCCGATGGTGGTCCGCGCTACCTTGCATGCAATGGGGATGAATCTGAACCGGGCACCTTTAAAGACCGGAAGATATTTGAGTACAATCCCCATGTATTTATTGAAGGCGCGCTTATAGCAGCCTATGCCATGCAGATCACTACCATCTACGTCTACATTCGCGGTGAATATCTGGCCTACATCAAGATGATGGAGAAAGCTATTCAGGATGCTTATGATAAGGGCATGATTGGAAAAAATATATTTGGGTCGGACTACAGCGTCGATTTTCATGTCACATACGGAGCCGGAGCATATATCTGCGGTGAAGAGACCTCCATGCTCGAATCTCTTGAAGGCAAGCGCGGATATCCTCGTGTTAAGCCCCCCTTTCCTGCACAAAAGGGGTTATGGGGACGTCCTACAACAATTAACAACATTGAAACGCTGGCTCATGTGCCCAGTGTAATAAACCGCGGAGCCGGCTGGTTCAGCAGTATAGGTGCTGAGAATCATCCGGGGCCAATTCTATACGGCATATCAGGCCACGTAAACCGGCCGGGCGTATATGAGCTGCCGTCCGGAATACCCATTTTGGATTTGATTCATGACGTGGCCGGAGGCATGAAAAATGGTAAGAAATTGAAAGCCGTTATACCCGGCGGGTCATCAACCCCTGTTCTCAGGGCCGATCAGCTTGAAGGAATTACCATGGACAGCGAGTCACTCAGAACCGCCGGAACCATGCTTGGAACTGCGGGGATGGTTGTGATGGACGAAGATACCGACATGGTGGATATGCTCTGGAGAATCACTCACTTTTACCATCACGAGTCGTGCGGGCAGTGTACGCCCTGCCGTGAAGGCACAGGATGGCTGGAAAAAATTATGCTTAAAATCAAAAACGGAAATGGCGAGGTGAAAGATCTTGACCTCCTACTGGATATCACAACCCAGATGGAAGGCCGAACCATATGCGCCCTGGCTGATGCAGCAGCCTGGCCCGTTCGGCACACTATTACCCGGTTTCGTGATGAGTTTGAGGCAAGGTGCAAGAAATCGGCGCACGCGGTAGTTTAGGATTGGTGATTGTTGATTTTTGATTGGTGATTTGTGATTATTTTTATCAACATTCTCAATTAAATCAAGATTATCATGAATAAAGATGAATTAATATTACGAACAAAAGTTTAGTTGAGTCATTAATGAAGGAAGCACATGAGCTGGCTTCTGTCTTTGTGATTACAAGGAAGAGTGCTCAAAAGAAATTATGATTATTGAACCCGGACGATGCAATTCAATAATCATCAATCAAAAATCTACAATCAATAACGATGCCTGAAGTATTTATAGACGGAAAACGATACGAATATGAAGGGGAACAGCGTCTTCTCCAGTTTATCCAAGATCAGGGAATGGAGGTTCCGTTTTTCTGTTATCACCCCTCTATGACAGCTCCTGCAAATTGCCGTCAGTGTATGGTTAAGGTTGGCCAGCCGGTAAAAGACCGGGAAACCGGCGAGTATGAAAAAGATGAAGACGGTGAACGCGTAATCCGCTGGTTTCCAAAGCTTCAAACCTCATGCAATATCATGATTGCCGATGGCATGGTTGTAAAGACTCAGGAGACCGATGATCTTGTTAAACGGGCACAGAAAGATAATCTTGAACTTATCCTGATTAACCACCCTCTCGACTGCCCTATCTGTGACCAGGCCGGTGAGTGCCCTCTTCAAATTCAAACCTATAAGTACGGACCTGAAGGCAGCCGTTTCGAAGTAAAGAAAGTTCACAAGCCAAAAAGAGTTCAGCTTGGCCCGCGAGTGGTGCTCGATGCTGAGAGATGTATTAATTGCACCAGATGTACCCGTTTTACCGAGGAGATCAGCAAAACACATCAGCTCACCATTACCTCACGTGGTGATAAAAACTACCCCACCGCAGCTCCCGGCCGTGAGTTTGACGACCCCTACTCACTGAATACCGTAGATCTTTGTCCCGTAGGTGCATTAACCTCGGCTGACTTCAGATTCAAGGCGCGTGTTTGGGAGATGAACCAGACTCCAAGTATTGACATCTCAAACGGGAAAGGATGTAATATCGACATCTGGACACGTGATAATCTCGTGCTTCGGATTACCCCGCGTTTTAATGAAGAGGTAAACGATTACTGGATGCCGGATGAAGGGCGTGAAGCCTATAAACGATTTAATGAAAACAGGGTATCACGTCCACTACAAAAATTAGACAACGAGCAGGTTAACTCATCGTGGAACAATGCAATAGCTACAATATCAGAACAGGTTGACGGTGTTGATAAAAAAGATGTGACCATCATAGCAAGTCCTCACGCGTCTGTTGAAGAAAATTATATCCTGGCAAAGTTCGCGTCTCTTCTTGGGATGAACCCGCCGGTATTTACACCTCATGTTGAGAAAGGAAAAGGCGACGGGTTTCTGCTTACTGACGATCTCGCTCCAAACGCCAATGGATGCAGGCTGCTTGGCTTTGAAGAGAAGAGTGCTGCCGGAATAGCAGCCGCTGTTGAAAAAGCAAAAGTGGTGTTACTGCTCAGTGACCACCTCGCTGACAGGGGCATAATCACTACTGACAAGTTAAAGGATACGTTCGTAGCGGTGTTTGCCACCAATCACTCTGAAACCACAAAAAATGCTGACCTGGTTGTTCCCATCACAACAGCCGCCGAGCATGCTGCAAGCTATGTGAATGTGGATGGCCGCATTCAGAGAACATTTCCCGCTAAAGAGACTAAGTACTCCAACCGCCGCCTTGACCTGGAGATGTCTGAAGGACGGCTTGACAGATATGGAACCAGCTTCGATAACTGGATAACCGAAGAGAATAAAATTGACTGCTTGCCATTATGGAGATTTATGAGTGAATTGGCCGCCTATAAAGGTATGGAAAACTTTGCCTATACTTCGGGGCGTGAGATTATGGATGAGATTGCAGCTGCCAATGATCTGTTTTCAGGTGTGAGCTATGAAGCTATGGACGAACAGTCGGGCATTACTCTCGATAAAACAAAAACAACAGTTAAATTATAAAAATTTAGGGGATGGCTGAAGTCACCGTTACATCGTACATCATACTTGGTATAGCACTATTTATGGTGTTAAACTCCGCGGCAATTACCGTATATGCAGAAAGACGTATTGCCGCTTTCATTCAAAACCGTGTGGGGCCTAACCGTGTAGGACCGCTTGGACTGCTTCAGCCTATTGCCGATGTTGTAAAACTTCTGCTTAAAGAGGATGTCACTCCTACCTCCAGCAACCGGTTTCTTCATACCGTTGCACCGGTAATACCTGTGGTAACAGCCCTGATGGCCGTTGCGGTAATTCCTTTTGGTGATGGGATATATGCCACCGATATCAATGCCGGTGTACTCTACCTGCTTGCTGTGGCTTCACTTGGCGTATACGGGGTTACACTTGCCGGATGGGCTTCCAACAGCAAATACTCTCTACTGGGGGGGCTGCGCGCGGCTGCGCAAATGGTAAGTTACGAACTCCCGCTGGGTATGGCTGTAGCTTCAGTGGTAATCTTTGTTGGCTCGCTTAGCGTTGTTGATATTGCCGTTGCACAGGAGAACTGGTGGTTTGTGTTTTTGAACCCGCTGGGAGCCATAATCTTTATTATAGCCGCCTTTGCCGAGAGTAACCGTACTCCTTTTGATCTTGTCGAAGCCGAACAGGAACTTGTTGGCGGATTTCACACCGAGTATAGCTCCATGAAATTTGGAATGTTCTTCCTGGCTGAGTACATGCACGTAGTTATTAACTCTATGCTGATGGTTACCTTCTTTTTTGGAAGCTATCACCTCCCCTTTGCCGGCTACTGGCTGCCTGAACTCTCACCGGTTGTGAAAGGTATTTTGGATGTAACCGTTTTTGTAGCTAAAACCGCATTCTTTGTCTTCCTGTTTATCTGGGTAAGATGGACTATTCCAAGATTCAAGTACAATCAGGTTATGAAATTGTGCTGGTCGAGGTTGTTACCGCTTAGTATTCTTAACTTTATCGTGATAGCGGCTATCCTGTTTTTCTTCTTTAATAATTGATTTACAGCAATTACGACCAGGTTAAACGAATTGATTAAGCTCCCGCTGAATGTACGGCAGGAGCTTTTTTTATATACAGCAGATTATTGAATGTCCCCCTTCGAGAGGCTGTGAAAAAATACTTAATCAAAGATAATGACCATTAAATTTTACCACGAAGACACGAAGCCACTAGGGTACACGAAGTATAACGAAATCATAATGATACCCTTCGCAATACTTCGGGTCCTCGTGACTTTGTGGCCAAATAAATGGAGTGTTTTAAATGCTTGAATAATTATTTTCTCACAACCCCTCGAAGGGGAGTCGGGTGATGATTTGTAATGTTTAGAGCTATAAAATTTATTTATTTACCAGAATCAACGCCCATAAAGTCATCGTCGACTCTGAAAAGCTGAGCCTTTCGCTTTAATCAAACTTAGGTTAATCCGACCTGAAACCGGGTGGATTAGATGGCGGCCCTGTACTATATTGAAATATAATTGATGGTCATTAATTGAGTGACTGCTATAAATTAAGAGTCTTTATGCCATTTTCTGAAGAAAGAAAGCGATACCTGGAGCTTCTTGCAGAGCAGTTTCCCTCTATCCGTGCTGCATCTACCGAGATTATCAATCTGAGTGCGATTCTGGAGTTACCCAAGGGAACTGAACACTTCATCTCTGATATTCATGGAGAGTATGAACCGTTTCTGCACGTGCTCAAAAACGGCTCGGGATCCATTAAAAGAAAGATTGAGGAGATCTTCCAGGATACCATGCTCGATCAGGAGAAAAGAAACCTCGCCACACTGATCTACTATCCTGAGAAGAAAATCCCCCTGATACTCCAGAAAGTTGATAACCCTGCCGAGTGGTATCGGGTCACGCTATTTCATTTAATCAAGCTATGCAGGGTTATTTCTTCCAAATATACCCGAAACAAGGTTCGAAAGGCGCTTCCCCCCGACTTTGCCTATATCATTGAAGAGTTGCTCCATGAGCAGGAAGGGCAAACGAACCGGCAAGAGTACTACAGCAGCATTATCGACAGCATTATAGAGACGGGACGTTCTGAAGCATTTATAACCGAAATGGCACGGCTCATTCAGCGCCTGGCCATTGCGCACCTTCATGTTATTGGCGATGTGTATGACCGGGGCCCGGGAGCACATATCATTATGGATAAACTGCTTGAATATCACTCCGTCGATTTTCAGTGGGGCAATCACGACGTGGTTTGGATGGGTGCCGCTGCCGGCAGTGATGCCTGTATAGCGAATGTGATCCGGGTTTCACTGAGGTATGCCAATATGGAGACGCTTGAAAACGGTTACGCCATTAGCATGCTGCCGCTTGTTTCACTTGCCATGGATGTTTACGGAGATGATCCCTGTGAGCAGTTCCGCCCGAAAGCATCCGGGACATCCCACACGGAGAATGAACTGCAGCTGATGGCACAGATGCATAAGGCGATTACCATCATTCAGTTAAAACTCGAAGCACAAATTATTGATCGCCGGCCGCAATTTCAGATGCAAAACAGAAGGCTGCTTGATAGAATCAATTTAGAGGAGGGTACCATCAACATAGATGGAACCACCTATCCTCTTATCGACACACAATTCCCCACCTTAGATCCCGACAACCCTTTCCAATTGACTGACCAGGAGAGATCGTTGATGAATAAATTACGGCTCTCTTTTACCAATAGTGAACGACTGCAGGAGCACACGCGATTTCTCTATTCCAAAGGGAGTATGTACCTGACCTATAACGGGAATTTGTTGTATCACGGCTGTATTCCCATGACTCCCCACGGAAAACTTCGCAGTTTCAACTTTGACGGGGTGAACCACAGTCCCAGGGAGTTCATGGACCGGCTGGAACGACTTGCACGCCAGGGTTATTTCGAAACCGGAAACCCTGAAAAACGGCAGTATGGCCGCGATACCATCTGGTATCTCTGGAGTGGCGCACAGTCTCCGCTATTTGGGAAATCGAAAATGGCCACTTTTGAGCGTTATTTTATTGAGGATCCGGCCACCCATAAAGAGGAGATGAATCCCTATTACGATTTTCGCACAGACGAAAAGGTTGTCTCCCGGATACTGGAAGAGTTCGGCCTGGATCCGGATAGCGGCCATGTTATCAACGGGCACGTACCGGTTAAGGTAAAAAAGGGAGAGAGTCCGCTTAAAGCCGGCGGTAAACTCCTGGTTATTGATGGCGGTTTTGCCAAAGCCTATCAATCACAAACCGGGATTGCCGGATACACCCTTATTTTCAATTCGTACGGCCTGCTGCTGGCGGCTCATCACTCTTTCCAGTCTACTCAAAAAGCGATTGAGGAGGCCAGGGATATCCACTCCGAAACAGAGATCCTGGAACAGAACAGGAAGCGTATCCGGGTTTGCGATACCGACCATGGCATCGAAATGCAGCAGCGCATCGACGACCTGAAAGATCTGCTGAAGGCGTTTCGTTCAGGTATCGTTAAAGAGGATTGATTGCTGTATAGCTCATTGATTTTCAGTCACAAGAAAATCAGGATCAGCTCAGAACGCTGCCCGGGTTACTCTTCAGCCACTCTGTTAAACCTCAAGTCGTATACCCTGCCTCCGCTGTAGGTAAATTGGGCGATCTGTCCGTTGTTGCTGCGAATAAAGCGGATCAGCTCAAAACCCCGTGCGAGAAAAGCGTCCTCATAAACGGGCATAAGTTCAAATGAACTGTTTGGCCGGCGATTTACAACCAGTTTGTCGCCCTCCAGTTCAATTTTGAGCTCTGTTTCGGCATCCGGGCTTTGAAACGTCCCGGTATAGATTGAAAGATTGCTGTTATCAGGGTTCGAAGAATTTACCGGTGTAAGAATCTCCTCCGGGTATCCCTCTCTGATAACATGGATGAATGGACGTTCTGACTCTTCACTATTTATAAAACGATACGTCGTACTCGAATTCCCCAGTTGAAAATCTGTCGAAGAAACGGGATTCAGAGCCGGCCCGCCATCAATTTTAAGGTCTCCGTTTTCCAATGAAATCTTCACGTGACGGTAGTTGCGGGGATCAATCCAGATGCCGTTTTTTGGGCGGAGTTCCTCTTCACTCAGAGACACCCTCTCCTGCTGTTCTGCTTCAGATTCAAGGACATCCTCGCCAAGAAATATTTTTGAGACTGCGCTTCCCAGTCCACCGGGATTTGCTCCCGTCACGTTACAGAGCAGTGCCACAGATAGCTTTTGATCGGGGTAGTAACTCAGGTACGCCCTGTATCCGCTGGTGGCCCCTGTGTGTACAACCTGAGGCTGGCCGTGATCACTGTCTATCATAACCCCTGACGCATAGGATATTGTACGCCCTCCGTTGAGTACTCCCTGCTGATGAAGCTCCCGGTTAAATTCGTCACTAAAATAACTTGTAGATAGTGCATAATTCCATGTTAGCAAATCATCTACAGTAGTAAGAAGCCCGCCATTACCATGCACATTTTCGATGGGCCGGTTAATCGTAAATGTGTTTCCGCCAGCGTTTCCGCTGTAAGCTGAACTTCTCCCTTTCACAATCCGTGTATAGTCATCACGCCACTGTGTGGAAGTCATTCCAAGAGGCTCAAATATTTTTTGGGTGGAGTAATCCGCAAACGGCATACCGGATACCCTTTCTACAACAATGGCCAAGAGATTGTAGCCTGAGTTGCTGTAAGAGTACCGTTCGCCGGGCGGGAAGTTCAATTGGGTTTGGCGACTCAAAATGTCGATCACATGATCGTGATTGTGGGTACGGTTACCTCTCCCCCATCCTGAAACAGACGTCACGCTGCCCCAGTCCCGCAATCCGCTTGTATGATTCATAAGATGGCGCAGTGTGATCACATCTCCATAATCGGGCATCTCCGGAACATAATCTCTGATATCATCCTCAAGTGACAGTTCACCTTCAAGTGCCAAAAGAATCACCGAAGCCGAAACAAACTGCTTGGATACAGATCCCGCTTCAAAAATGGTGGATGGTGTATTGGGTACCATATGTTCCAGGTCGGCCATCCCCCACGCCCGATTCAAAACATGCCTTCCATCTTTTGAGACCCCTACTGCACAACCGGGCGTGTCGGATGAATCCCAACTGCTAAAGATGGCGTCCAGTTCAGAAACTCTTTCAGAGTTTGCCGGCTGAGCGGTTACCATGCCTGCAGAGAAAAACAGACCGAACATAATTATGCAGGTAAAGGAGAAGACGTAACGAAAATAACCGTAAGGAAACATACGTAAAGGCTTTTGGTGATAATTTGATTTAATATGGTAACCTCTAAAAAAAGGCTTCCCATTGAATATAATAGATTAAACCGTATAAAAGCATGGTAAAAGATTAGACCTATATCAGTTAAACAGATCCCGGATGGCATCGCGGATCTGCTCTCCTCCGCTTTCTGCAGCTGCTTTAAGGGCCTCTTCACCCACCTTTCCTGCAATCTCTTTAATTACATCTTCAACGGCACTTCGACCTCCGCCTCTTCCGAGGTCGTGCAGCTCCACGGTTGAAATCTCAACTCTTGCCGATCTCTCACCCCCGATTTCTGTGTAGAGATCAGTCACGCCATTGGTCATTACAAAGTGTTCAATAATCAATTCGGCGTCGGTGGTTTGTCCGGCGTCTATATTCCGCAAATGGCTGAGAATGGAGTTAATATTGTTACCGGGAAGTTTCTGCTCCACAAATATTGAAGGAGAGTTAATGATGACCTCACGGACCACTATCTCATTTGAAAAGAGTGTAAAAACATCTAGTTCGATGGAGAAGTCTTCCACTTCTATGGCGTACTCCCTGCTGTAATCGTCCGGATTAGCCACCCTGAACCCGCTGATTTGCCCCTTTCCGGAAAAAGGTGAAATAAGCACGCGGTCTACGGTTACAGCAGTGCCCGTCATCTCTGTACCAATCTCCTCAATTCCCGATTTCACAATTGAATTTATGCTGAAAAGCAGTACCAAAACAATGATAACGGCTAATGCAAAAAATCCACCTACACCATACTTGATCGCTTTACTCATATCCTTTCTTGTTTATTTATTTGATTGAAAACCGTCTGAACAGTATACAAAGCTCTGGTTAAAGATGTTCCGGTTCAATCCTGGTGATATCTACTGTCATGTCAACAATAGAATAATAGG
Organism: Balneolaceae bacterium; assembly: GCA_007693295.1. Lineage (GTDB taxonomy): Bacteria > Bacteroidota > Rhodothermia > Balneolales > Balneolaceae > Rhodohalobacter. The sequence goes on along the minus strand of REDT01000180.1, from coordinate 5,612 downwards.
TGATATCTAAAGTGCCCTGCTTGCCCACAAAGTGATCCCTACGGCAAGGAGTGGTTCAAATAGATCATGCTTATTTTTCACAATATTTTACCAGGAAAATTCCGTTCCAACCACCCCCGGGAGGCTGTCCAAAAAGTACATTTGTCTACAGCTAAACTTAAATTATTAAGGCATCCATAAATCAAATGCATCTTTTTGGACAGCCTCAGAATCTATAGCTCTACATGTCACCGACAATTTACAATTGACAAGACGCTAGTAAGAATAATCCGGGAAAGAGGTTTTGATGTGAATCAAATGCGAAGAGAGGAAAGTGAAAGGCATAAAAAAAGTACCGGAGTACATTTATTTAAATCAACTTTAGGGTATCATCAAACAATTGAGCTGCGGAATTTCCAGCTCTGTCGTCAATTCTGCCGTAGCGTTCATGACCACTGTACTCATATGTAATTAGCAAAATTTTCAAATCGCTGTCAATAGAAAAATCAACTATTTTTCCACAACTTTTCAACAGGGTTATCCACATTTTTTTACTGTACCCTTTTTGGTTATTCAGAAATGAAGATTTGATGTGAATTAGAATTGGATTAAAAATATCAGCCTGCGCGCGGAGTACGGACTCACCCCCTGTCCCCCTCTCTTCGCGCCGTTTCGATTCGCCTGACCGGCGAATGAAACAACACGTAAAGAGGGGGAACTCCTTACCTGGATCCTTAGATGTATCTTAATTCGAGCTATGAACAGTTTCTCAAGTTGCAAAAAATCTAAGCTTTTTCGAATGTATGGTCAGATTTCGTACGGTGCCAAATGTACATTCCCTTGCTTGAACGAGTCGGGACTCTCGCAGCCCTTTCACGAAATGATCCCTATTATGGAGCAGCTTGTAATAACGTAGCTTGGGACACCGCCTCAAATATTGGCGAAGCCACTTTGCCATGCTGAAGGCCTGCAAGAGTCCACATCTATCTAATTCCAAAAATATTTTGGACAGTTATGGGTTGAGCTAAAAAGCAGCTATGGAGTTCCCCCTCTTTACGTGTTTGCCAATAAGCGGCGAGCGGATTAGGTAGGCGCGAAGAGAGGGGGACAGCCCCGTGAGGGATCCCTATGGGAGGGGTGAGTCCAAACACTAAGAATAGATGTTGATCAGTCAAACAGATCCCGGATAGTACCACGGATTTGCTCACCGCCGCTTCGGGCTGCGCCCTGAAGGGCCTCTTCGGCAACTCTTTCGGCGATCTCACGGATCACCTCTTCAACTGCAGCCCTTCCGCCGCCGCGTCCCAGGTCCGTAAGTTCGATATCCGAAAAATCAATCCTGGCAGACCGTTCACCGCCCACTTCGGTGTAAAGGTCCACCGAACCCCCGTAAGCCGGAACCGCTCAATCACCATCGCTTTATCGGATGCTTCGCCCGGCATCATATTCTGAATGTGCCGCATTATGGTTCGAATATTGTTTTCAGGCAGCTTCTGTTCTACCCAGATCGAAGGAGCGGAAATAACAATTTCACGAATCACAATCTCATCACTGAAGAGTGAAAAAATATCCAGCTCGATCTGGAAATCATCTACATCAAAGGCATAGTCGTTGGAGTAATCCCCGGGATTGGCGACCCTGAAGCCGCTGATCTCCCCTTTTCCGGAGAACGGGGAAATGGAGACGCGGTCTGCCGTAACGGGCGTGCCGGTCACTTCTGAGCCGGTCTGTTCTATTCCGGATTTCACGATGGAGTTGATGCTCAGGGTCAGTCCATAAACGCGATGAGAATAAGTGCGATGATGGCTGCGAGGGCGAATATCAGGGCTTTACTCATTGGTTTCTGTTTGATCAGGTTTTTGGATGGAGACTGATGTAGCATACTAAAAACCGGAGATGGTGTTTCTGAAAACGGGTGATACCGTTGAAGCCGGGTGAACCACAAAACACAAAGTACGGCACAAGTACACACCAAGGACTTATCTCAATTCATCACACCCTGCGCCCTTTGCTGCTCCGCGGTGAACCTACTGCCCGTACTTCTCCTCCCACCACTCCGGCTCAACTTTCAGGTACTTGTCGAACCAAGCCAGAATGCTCTCTTTCCAGAGTTTGTACTTGGCATAATCCACAATGTGATGGTCCTGATCATCCACAGCAACAAAAGCGGTTTCCCGTTCGAGGAGCTTCAGGGCGGTGTACATCTGCAGGCTTTCGCCGGGCGGTACATTTGTGTCGCTCATGCCCGTCACGAAAAGCAGCGGAGTTGTCACCCGGTCGGCAGAGTAGAGCGGACTCTGGCCTATATAGATATCTTCCCGGTTCCAGGGAAAGGAGTTCGCCGTGGCGATGGCGCTGTACTGGAATCCCCAGAAACCTTCGCCCCAGTAGCTGGCAATATTGCTGATACCTGCATGGCTCACACCCGCTGCGAAAATGTCCGTCCTTGTCAGCAGAAGCATGGTCATGAAACCGCCATAAGAGGCACCAATGGCTCCAACATGTTCACGGTCGGCATATGGATGTTCATCCAGAAATTTGCCGACACCCTCGATGATTTCATCCGCCACGATAATGCCCCAGTCGTTCACGTGAAGCGCCGAGAATTCCTGCCCGAAGCCGGTTGCACCGCTGGGCTGCATCACATACACAATATATCCTTTTGCAGCATAGAGCTCCTTCGGATAGCGTCCGCCAAAATCACGGCTGACGGGAACGGTTCCGCCATAGTAGTAGGAAATGACCGGGTACTTCTTATCGGGATCAAAATCCGGCGGGTAGTACACATACCCTTCAATCTCCCTTCCCTCTTCCGTGGTGAACGACCACACCTTGTCGCGGCCAAACCGTACCTGACTGAAAAATTCATCTCCCGGATTTCGCAACTGTAATGACCGGTCGCGCCGCAAATCGAGTGTCCATGCAGCAACCGGCTGCGATATCCCGGTTCCGCTGTAGATTGCGGTGCGTCCGTTCCGGGCAATATCCACCTGATTGATCACATCGGGAACCGTCTCGATTTTTGTGAACCGGTCACGGCGAACATCATATCTGTAGAGGTTGCGGTACGACCGGTCGGTGGTCGTGAAATAGATCGTATTTGAATCAGCGCCCCAGATCGCCTGGTTGATCGCCGGATCAAACTCCAGGGTCACCGGCTTCACATTCCGGCTTGAAATGTCGTACAGATAAGCCTGCGTGTCATAGTCGTTGGCCACCATTCCTTCCGGTACGTTTGTGCCGAGATCGCCAAACATCGACGGGCCGCCCGTGAACAGCAGCGACCTTCCGTCGGGTGAGAAACTTCCGCTGCCGCCAAACGGCACGGTAAAGAGCGAATCGGTTTCCAGCGTTTCGATGGTAAGAACCCTGTATTCGGTGACGGAATAGGGCCTCTGCGAATAATCGGTGCGTGAACGCGAGATCAGGGCCTTTTTGCCATCCGGGCTGATATCATGCAGAGATGTGGTCAGCAGCCCGGCAGTAAGCCTGCGGGTGGTTCCCTCCGGCACATTCAGCTTGTAAATAAAACTCCTGTTAAAGTGCAAGGGCCGTCGCTCCTCCAGATCATCAATCAGGCGAACCCCGGTGGTGTTTGCTTCCGGCCTCTCACTCACGGAGTAGAGAATAAAGCTTCCGTCGGGTGACCACCGGTAGCCTGCAAAATGTTCCACATCACGGAGCAGCCTTTGCTGGGATCCGCTTTCAAGATCGGCCAGCCAGAGTGAGGTTTTTCCGCCTTCCGATTCCGTATAGGTAAATTTTTTGCCCTCAGGTGCCCATGTGAGGCTCCCGAAATCCTTGCCACCCCTGAACTCACGATTGAGGTTTCCGTTGGAGGTTTCCCGGATCTCCAGCCAGGAGTCGCCCTGTCCATCGGGCGGTGCGGGCATGTTGATCCGCATCGCGGCAAGACTTCCGTCGACTGAGATGGCCAGGCTGCCCAGTTGCGGCTGATTGGAGATCGTTTCGAGATCAAGAAATCGCTGAGGCGTGATCGAAGGCTTAATAGTCGCCCCGTTGTCTGACTTCACGGAAGCTTTAACATTCCACGGAGCATCGTTTTCGGGATTGTAGAGCGACCGCACCAGTACGCTGTGCTTGCCCTGAAGCATCCGTACTTCGGCAGAGTGGCTGCCGGCATCCGAATCTGCCTCTTCACTGCTGCTCTTCGTTCCCTTCTGCTCTCCGTTCACATAGAGCACAAACGGATGATGGCTGTGAATGGTAACCGTTGCCTTTGTGAAGCGATCATTCTCCAGATAGAAAGCCGCCCATCCAAACATCGGAGCAGCATCACCGGGTGAACCGGTCAGCAGCGGGGCCTCCTCGCCTGATTGCGCCCTCCACTGCAGGGTTTTAGCGCCCGACCACCGGACCCTCTCTCCTGCGGCCGGAGTCCATTTCGACTGATCAGCCGGCTCATGATCCAGAAGGTTGCTCAACGAATAGGTTTGATTTCGAACGTTGGGCGTGTCGTGCCAGAGCGGAAGCTGAGTCTCTGCCGGGCCAAGCAACAGCCAGCTTTCGATGGTTATTTCGCCATTTTCATTATCCTGTGCCTGCACTGTGAATGTGAAGGAGAATGAAACCAGCAGAAGTATGAACAGGGATAACAGAAGAGTTCGGGCGGAATAATTCATGAGAGTACGGATGAGATTTGTATCGATTGCTCCAATAGATTTGTCGCTGCTAAAATAGTGATCTACTTTTATTTTAGAAATGGTTTTTTTAGCCCGGCCTGAAGATATAACATTTGGGTAGGCATGAAGTATTTGGCAATTTTTCCATGGCGTGTCTCCCCTTGAGAGATTGTGAGAAATAGCGCTTCAAACTGTAAATTATTCCTGACAGGCAGTCACCAATACACGAAGTATATAATGTAGATATTTATGACTTTGTGATCCTTCGTGTCATCGTGACTTCGTGGTAATAAAAGTGTACGATCCGGTTTTTTCTCACTGCCTCTCGAAGAGACAATGACGAAAAAAATGTTATGGTTGCAAGACCGGATGCCTGATGATAATCTTGCACAGAGCAGAAGTGAATGGCTTATCAACTTTTAAACGTGAAGAGAGGGCATGGAACGTCCAAGCGTCTGAAAGGGTAATCAGCTGGCTCAAATAAAAAAAGTACCGGAGTACATTTATTTAAATCATCTTTTGGGATTCATTATATAACTGAGCTGCGGAATTTCCAGCCCCATCGTCGATCTTGCCGTAGCATTCTCAACAACTGTACTCATATGTAATTAGCAAAATTTTCAAATCGCTGTCAATAGAAAAATCAACTATTTTTCCACAACTTTTCAACAGGGTTATCCACATTTTTTTACTGTACCCTTTTTGGTTATTCAGAAATGAAGATTTGATGTGAATTAGAATTGGATTAAAAATATCAGCCTGCGCGCGGAGTACGGACTCACCCCCTGTCCCCCTCTCTTCGCGCTTGCCTAATCCGCTCGACGCGGATTGGCAAACACGTAAAGAGGGGGAACTCCTTACCGGGATCAACAGATATATCTTAATTCGAGCAATGAACAGATTCCGAAGTTCCCCCTCTTTTCAAGACTGAGAGACCGCGTTTAGCGGGCGCATCAGTTGCAGAAGAGAGGGGGACAGGGGGTGAGTCCG
>REDT01000225.1 GCA_007693295.1 Balneolaceae bacterium | reverse complement strand
GGATAAGAGAGCTTATCCGGAGTAATCACAAATTCAAGACTTTCGGACTCACCCGGTTTCAACGTGATTTTCTCAAAGTGCTTGAGTTCTTTCACAGGACGTGTAATCCGCCCAACGTGAGTTGAAGTAAACCAGAGAACGGCTTCCGTGCCCTCCCTCTCTCCGGTGTTGGTAACGGTGACCGTCGCAGAGATGCGCCCGTTCTTGTTTATGGTGCCGGAACTGAGCTTTAGATGGGTGTATTCAAACTTCGTGTAGCTGAGGCCGAAACCGAAGGGGAAAAGTGAGGGGCTCTCGTCTGTTTGAATTATCTGATTGGCCTCTTCTAAATCGAAAAAATAGAGATTGCTCTTTTTGTGATTATAGGGCAGATAGTGGTTCGGGTGCATTGGATATGAGAACGGCAATTTCCCGGATGGATTAATCCTGCCGCTTATGATACTGGCGATTGCATCTGCTCCTTCAAAACCGGGCAGACCGGCATGCATCACGGCATCCATATTATTCAAAAGTTTACCCAGCAGACGCGGCCGCCCTTGTACCAGTACAAGAACCAGCGGGGTTGTTGATTTTCGAATCAGCCTCAGCTCATCTGCCTGATTGGCCGGAAGGCTCAGGTCGTTAATGTTGCCGGTAAACTCACAGTAGGGCTCTTCACCTCCGGCATAAATGAGCAGGTCAAGCCTGTCCAGTTTTTCAATAAAAAGTGAGAGTTCAGAGCGGGATGCTGCTGCCGGGTCAGGAATATCATCCGGCGTAAATAACTGCACATCGGCATCCGGGTATTCAGCTGCGAGCGCGGTGTAGAGTGTTGGCATCTTTTCGGGAAACTGAGACTCAGCACCGCCTTGCCAGGTGAGGGTCCAGCCTCCGCATAGATTTCGTTTACTGTTGGCGCTGATGCCCAGAACCCCGATGCGCATTGGGGCTTCGGCAGGCAGGGTATGGTTCTCATTTTTCAGCAGTACCAAAGAATCCCGCGCAGCTTCAAGGGCTTTTTGGCGGTTTTCAAGGGTTCCTATCCGGCCGAACCGGTCATCGCGCGGAAACGGGTGTTCAAATAACCCGAGCTCAAATTTCAATTTCAAAATTCTGCGAACGGATTGATCGATCCGTTCTTCGGTGATACGCCCCTCTTCTGCCAGTTCCATCAGGCATTTGTTAAACTTGAGGTGAAGAGGGGTCATGCTCATGTCGATTCCCGCCATCACGCATGCAAATACGGCTTCCTTGTAATTTGCGGCCGTATAGTGAAAATCTACAAGTTTCCCGATATCATCCCAGTCTGTAACCACCACGCCGTCAAACTGCATCTCTTCCCTCAGTAATTTGGTGAGAATGGTGTGCGAAGCCACAACCGGAACGCCGTTAATTTCGCCGCTGTTGGTCATGATTGTTTTCAGGCCCGCATCAATTGCTTTTTGGAATGAGCAGCGATGAAATTCATGGATCTGCTGCATCGATAGTTGAGCGGGTGTGCGGTCACGGCCTGTTTTCGGATCGGAGTAACCAAGAAAGTGCTTGCCTGTGGCTGCCTGCCTGTAGGGAGCCGTCTCCGGGTTGTCTTGCAGTCCATTTACGTAGGCTGAGCCCATTTTTGAAGCCAGATGCGGGTCTTCACCAAAAGTTTCCCAGAATCTTGGCCAGAGAGGGTTCACGCCAAGGTCCAGCACGGGTGCGAAAATCCAGTGATGGCCCAGGTCGGCCGACTCCAGGCCGGTAATCCGGCCCTCACTGAAGGCGTGCTCCGGATTGAAGGTCGCGCCAAGATTGATGTTTTGGGGGAATATAGTTGCCCCTTCCAGATATCCGGCCCCGTGTATGTGGTCAATTCCGTAAATAAGGGGGATTCCAAGACGGGATTCTTTAACGGCAATCCGGGTTAGCTCGCTCATGTAGCTGTACCAGGTTTGAGGCTGCTCTGCCTCCCCATTCAGAAACGAACCCACATGGTGCTTGAGGATCATATTCCGGGCTTTCTCCGGATCGAGAATCAAATCCTTCTGTTTTCCCGTTGTGTTGATCACTGTAATATCGAGCTGTGTCATCTGCCCGATTTTTTCGTGAATCGACATTCGCTTCAGTAAATCCTCAATCCGATGAGCTACAGGCAGCGATGCGTCATTATAGGGCCGGAGCTGAACTTGCTGATGTTTTGACATAATGATTTCGGATTCAAAAAATCTACGTATTGTTCGGGTAGTATTTTCTGAATACGTTGGAAAGTTGTGTAGAACTTTCCCTTACACTCAATGATACGGGTACAAGGCTTGTGTAGCCTGTGTGCTGTCTGTCTGCTTTTTCACTGAGGCGGTTAAATATATGCTCAATTGTTTTCTTGCCCAGCATGGTATATGAGGTGTGAACCGAGGTAATGGTTGGAGTATAGAGGTTGCAGGTGGGGAGATCGTCAAAGCCCGCTACAGCTACATCATCAGGTATGTGAACTCCATCCCGAATTGCGTCGTGCATGAAGCCAAGCGTCATCCCGTCATTACTGCAAAAAACGGCATCGGGTTTATTGGCAAGATTTTTAAAGTCTTCATAGGCTTCTTTTCCTTTCTGAAAAGAGTAGTCGCCATTATACTGCCAGATAAGCTTTAATTTTTCTGAGGCCTGAATGTAGTCCACAAATCCGTTCTTTCGAAGCATGGCTTCAGATTGTTTTATAGGGCCCTGAATAATCCCCAAATTTTTATAGCCGCGCTCTTCAAAATGATTCGCCACAAGGTATCCGCCTCGGTAATTGTCGAAGGTAACAGTATCCATAACCGGGTTTGCAATGGGTGCGATGGATACAATCGGGAAATTGCCGGAAACAGACTCCAGCAGTTCCATGTAGTCAGCTGCTTTAAAATCAGGCAGAAAAATCACAGCAGCATCATAATGCCTGTTATTCAGCTCTGAGATAATCTGGGGAATTGGCGAAGATGTATGGCTTACGCTTGTAAGGTTCATGGTTACCTTGGTATTCTCGGTCGCCTTGTCGAAACCCTCAAATAGGGATGCGTAAAATTCACCTGTATAATGCC
>REDT01000084.1 GCA_007693295.1 Balneolaceae bacterium | reverse complement strand
GGGTTAAACATCATCGACAGGATGGCGCCTACTTTCTGCCGGTTTCCTCCGGAGAGTGTTCGCAATGGTTTCTCCAGTTCTGACCGAAGCGAGAACTGATCTATCAGCTCTTCCTCATAAACCGCATTCTGTTCCCTTAGCTTTTTAATAAAACTGAGAAGTTCATTCACTTTCATGTTCTCGGGGTAGCGGGCCACCTGCGGCATATAACCGATATCTTTTCTGTAATCCCAGTTGCCGTTCAGCTCAATGCCGTTTACGCTGATGGATCCCGAGTCCGCTTTCACCAGCCCCAGTATTGTTTTAATCAGTGTCGTTTTTCCGGCGCCGTTTGGCCCCACAATTCCGGTTGCCTGCCCCTTTGGAATGGTCAGATTCATGCCTTTTAAAACGTTCAGCCTGCCAAATGCTTTTTCAAGGTTCTTAATCTCAATCATTGTATTCTGCTCATTTTGGGTTTCTCATCTATAAGAGTTTTCGGTGTCAGCACCGGGGCAATCCGTTCGGCCGTATCAAGCAATCTGATGAACATGCTTCGCATCAGTATAAGAGATTCCGGTTGCCGATCAATAATAATCGAAAACAAGCTAACCGGACGGTATGGAACATCGCCTATACCATCCCGATCCAGGTCATAACCCTCATATTGACTCCAGTAGTTACCCTCAAAAACATTGTTATTCCGGGGGCTGTCGGTCCTCACGTCAAAACTGTTCTCAATAAAATTATTTTCAGTGAAGTAGTTTCGGGCACTGCTCGATTTTATATTTACCGCCCAACCGTTCAGTTCTATATCATTACGCCTAATTTGCACATTTGAGGAACTTTCTGAATAGATCGCCACGGTATTCCGGTAGAATCGATTACCTTCGATGGTGCTGTTACGAATGTCTTTCAGAAGCAGACCATACGACGATGGGCCCCAGTTGTTTTCAAAACGGTTATTCTTCATATCCACATTTTCGGAGTACATCACGGCCACGCCTGCGCCATTTTTCCGGAATGTATTATCATGATAAACTCCACCATTGGAAAACATATAGTGAAGTCCGTAACGATTGTTTTCGATGCTCACATTTCCGGTTATCCGGGCATTTTCTACAAACTCCAGGTAGATGCCATCCCGCATTCCCTTTACGGTATTGTTTTCAATGCTCGGGTTTTTTACGCTCCAGAGATGGATTCCATTCCCGGATGAGGCCTCCCGCAAATCGTACGATTCAATTTCGTTGTTTCTGACAACTCCTCTGTCTGTCTCTGCCAGGTAGATTCCAAAAAAGACGTTGTCGAGCCGATTGTCTTCTATTACAAAATCTTTCGACTTCTCTATCATTATGGCAGCATAGTCCCGAATATAGCTTCTTCCGGTATTATGGATATCAAAACCGCTAACCGTGACGCTGTCTGCGGTAATTAACATGATGAATCCCTTTCCTTCACCGTCAATCACCGGACGGTCTATTCCCAAAATCGTAATCGGTTTTTTTATGGAAATATCACTTTCATTATAGGTCCCCGCCTCTACACGGATTGTATCGCCGGAGATTGCCTGATCAATAGCCTCCTGGATAGACGTTATCGGTCCATCCGGGCTCACGGTTATCTGCCCATAGATTAAGGACACCGGGGTCAGAAATATGAGTATAGCAACTATGTAAATTATCCGTTTCATCAGATCGAGATTTTTAAGCCTGAAAGTATTGTCCGGTTTTCGCCCATTTGAGGACCATAAATAATTTCTTTTTTCATTTTCTGCTCTAATAATTTTGATGGTTCACCTGGTTTTCACTGTTCTGAAGCCATTCACCCCTTACAAGCACTTTTACACTTTCGTAGTCAAGAATGTCTCCGCCATATTCTGCCTGCATCTGGTCGGCTGATTCCCTGTCTGCATAGGCGGTCAGATACAGGCCCATCGGGCTTCGAAGCGTTTCACTGTGCAGATAAACAGCCTCCTCAGCGTTTACCCAATTTTCACGATTCAAAAAATCAGGCACCCATTTGGAATGGAAATTCTCTCCATCTTCAGTAATATCATATGCAGCCATACACTCAACAGAGTCGAACTTAAATGCCCGGCCCTGTTTGTTTAGAATTTGTGAGCCGAACTCCTGCTCGGTAATCATCATTCTGCAGTAGGCGCACTGGTCACTGCCCAGTTCAATTGGCTGCGGTTTAGGCTCACAGCCGGAAAAAAGCAGTAATGATACTGCTAATGTTATCAGGATTGATCCACCCCTCATGGTCATCACCTTTGTTTTAGTGTTAAAATATTTTATTTCCATATAAGTCCCCTCCTTTCCCACGTAGTGATCCCTTCGGGGCAAGGAGGGGCTCCGAGCGCTACTCTTTTATACCGAGAAGCGAAACGATTCCCACGGAGTGATTTCCCCTTAAGGGATCCCTATGGGAAGGGATGATTTCTTTCATGATTGTTTTAGAAAGCTCATTACTAAGCTCTATCAACGATCTTCGCTTTCCAACCACCCCCGGCCCCTCCTTCATAAGGAGGGGAGTGTTCTTTGTTTTTCTGAATTTTCGCTCTATAACAAATTCCATTCATCTTTCACCAGTTCGAGAACTTCGTTCCATGACAGGTATTCGCCCGGGTATGCGTCGTAGATGTAGGTTTTCATCCTTTCGTTTGATGCATCCACAGCCGTCAGGTTCATCCCGTTCGGGCTGGGCCGCAGTGAGCTCCTCAGGTAAACCGCATCCTCCACAGGCAAATACTGTTGCCCGTGTGCAAAATCAACCGTAAGTATATAGTTGATTAACGATATGTCTTCCATTTTCAGATAGAAGCCGGCCATGCACTCCACCGACATAAATTTATGCTCTTCGCCATCGTTCATGATTATCTTGCCGCCATAACGTACGGTTTCGATTGTCTTGCCCGTAAAGCTGCAGATATCACTGCCGTAGCTGATATCCACGCTATTTTTGTAAAGAAACACCTCATTTTCCTGAGTTTGATTTTCATTACATCCCGCAAATAGGAGAGCGGTTAATAGAAGTATGTTAAATAGTCGTTTCCCCACGATCCTTCCTGTTTAATTGTTAATATTATCTCTTTTTATTAATCCAGACTGCTCCTGCCGCAAACACCATCGACAAACCGATGTAGATGGAGCCTATATATGGCCATGAACAGGCATTGATATTTAAAAGCTGTTTACAGCCTAAAAGCGGGGGTTGATAACTCATCCCCGGCACTTTAATCGGCGCATCCGGATTAAGATTGTGTCCATAATCGTGGCCCCACATATAAAAATCAACAAGGCCCACTATTCCCAAGAGTATCATCAATCCAATCCAGGTTAAAACCAATTTTACACTTCCGGTTGCCGCTGCAAGCAGTCCAAATAGAATCATAAAGCCGATGATCCAGGGCATAACTACAAACTCCGGAAAATCCTCTTTGTGAATTTCCGACATCCCTATATAGCGATTCAGCGTATTGATGCTCTGTAAATCGTGCCTGTTATGGCCCGTTACATCATCGATATGGATGTACATCCCAATCCCCTCCGGATACTGAGGGGCTGTCATGGAGATAGTCCAAAACGGCTGAAAGTACAATCCGATCAGCATCAGTGCACCGACTCCCATTAATATTCTTGATTTCCAGTTCATTGAATTTTTTTCTTTTGTTGTTTGAGTTGATGATGGTGGTGAAGGTGGGAGAGGGGGCAGGGCAGGCCAAGAACGCGCAGCGTTGCTTGGGAGGCCCAGGGGTGTGTTCGCTGGGAGTGAGCCTACAAAATGGCCCCGATTTTTAATCAACGCCCGTCAGACACACCCCTGAGTCTTGAAAATCACGCTTCGCGTTTTTTCTCAACTCTGTCCCCTCTCTAGAGGGGACTCTTCTACTTCTTCCACTCCTCCTCCGCTTTTTTCTTTACCACCATCATTAAACCAAAGAACAATTCGTTTTTAAAAGTCCCGGACCCGGCTATCTGCCGGATCCGGGATGGATCATTTGTCTCGTCCCGAAGCTTCCGGGACGAAACGAGGGGTTTCTTGCTTAATTGGTGCCTGTTCTCCAGGTTAAAGGCACATCGGAATCTGCTGCCGATACCCGCACATATCCCTGCATCTCCTGATGGAGGGCAGAACAAAATGCCGTACAGTAGAATGGATAGATTCCGGTTCTGTTAGGCTCCCATTTCATAGTCTTGGTCTGCCCGGGGGCTACAAGAATTTCTGAGTTTTGTGCACCTTTAATCGCTATACCGTGTACCACATCCCACTCCTGCTCGAGGTTGGTGAGGTGGAAATAAACCGTATCGCCTACTCTTATACCTTCAATATTATCCGGACGGAAGTGGCTTCTTGTTGATCCCATGAATACCCTTACAACATTGCCATCACGCTCAACCCGATTATCTGCGATTCTAGTCAATGCATGCGGATGATCATTATCTTCCATTTCATAGATCTGGGCAACATTGTCTTTGATCAAGTCGGCACGTATTGCCTGTGCATAGTGAGGCTCACCGATTGTCGGGAAATCGAGCAGAAGTTCCATTCTGTCGTTGCTGATATCATACAGCTGAGCCGGATGGTTCTGCTTAGGACCGGTAGGCAGATACCTGTCTTTTGCTGTTTTGGTGAGGCCAACCATGTATCGCGCATCCGGATTTTTTGTGTCACCACCTGTAATCATCAAGTGACCAATGGAGTAGTATGCATCAATTCTGTCTACTACTTCAAAAGTTTCCAATGACCATTTTACAATTTCAGAAGAGATGTAAACAGATGTATAGGCGTATCCGCGTCCGTCGAATTCGGTGTGAAGCGGGCCAAGACCCGGGTTTTCTACTTCTCCGGCTATGGTAGCGTCGTAATCCAATACCGGAATACCGTCAATTCTCTCCACAACTGCACCATCTTCAATTGCCTGAAGCATTCTGGAGAACGAGTGTACAGGTATAACGGTTGCAAGTTTTCCACCGCCTACGATATATTCACCTGTAGGGTCAACATCCACTCCGTGTGGAGATTTCGGTGTAGGCAGATAGTAGATGAAGTCCTCATCGATCTCACGCGTGTCCAGAATGGTTACACCATTTTTTTGCTCAGATATTGCGTATCCCTGGTTTCCTTCATAGTAGTTATGATAGTACTCGCCCGGTGCTGTTTGTCCATGCCCGTTGGCTACCAGTTCGGCAGCTTTTCTCCAGTTTACGGCAGCAATAAAGTCTTTGTCGTTTCTGGAGGCATTCACTTCAAGCATGGTGTGCGCTTCTTCTGTGTTGTAGGTAGTGAAAAATACCCAGTCGGCAGAAGGGCCTTTACCGGCACGTCCTAAATCATAGTTGTACGGTGGCACCACGATTTGAAATTCGAGATCCATTTTTCCACTGTTCTCATCTACTTTTATAAAAGAGAGAGCCCCCCTGAACTCATCGCTATAGCTATCGATCGGTACATCCAGATCCTGCTCGTAAGGAATACTGAACCGGGTTCCACCGATTACATACTCTGTATTTGAAGTAACAAATGAAGATGCGTGGTTACCACCGGTATTAGGCAGCTCCAGAATCTCTTTGGTTTCAAATGTAACCAAATCAATACGGGCTATACGCGGAGTGTTGTTTGCATTGATGAAAATCCATCTTCCGTCAGCATCTCCATCCGTTTGTGAGATGTGAGGATGGTGAGAATCATCCCAGGGTATAAATCCATAACTGGTATTAAATAGTGGCTTAGTCTCTTCCGAGTAGCCATAACCTGTTTCCGGATCCTGTGAAAATACAGGAATTACTTTCAGAAACCGTGCTGAGGGCAGGCCCCATACGCTTAACTGTCCGCTATATCCACCTGAAAAGAAGGCATAATATTCGTCATGCTCTCCCGGTGCCACATACACTTTTTGGGCTGCGTCACCCGTGTCCAGCATTCTCTGCTGTCCCGGACAGCCTGTGAAAACAAATGCAGCTATTGCTACAAAACCTGCTCCCAATAGGATCCCGCGCAGTTTATTTGATTTTATTTGAGTCATCGTTTTATTGTTTTATTGATGGTTTAGGTAATTGATTGTTAATTGTGTTCCGCGTAGTAGCGTAAATACTCTACTATTGCGCGGGCTTCATCTTCTTTCACATTTTGAAAAGGCATAACTGTCATATATTCGCGTAACATTTTCTGCCCTTCGGGATGATCCTGAGCCATTCTTCCCGGGTTGAGTATAAAATTCATTACAAACTCAGGACTTCGGCGATCCAGGACATTGCCAAGTTCGGGGCCTACCATACGTCCTTCCATATTGTGACACATTTCACATTTCATTTCGTAGATATCGCGCCCTTTGGTTAGAAGCTCCTGGTCAATTTCTTCATCTATCTCTATACGCTCTGTAATCGGGCCTATTCCGTGCTCCAGTTCAAAATCGGTTAACCCCTCCTCTTGCTGAACATCCGCTCTTCGGTCTGTTGTCTCATCATCACCGCAAGCCTGAATGGTTAGTAATAAAACGATTGATATTGATATGGTTGTTATGAGTTTCATTTTATCAAATTTAGAATTAAGAGTAGTGTGTCTTAAAATGTTTAAAAAAAAATCCGTTTTAATCAGATTTTCAAATAGTACATGAATCCATCAAGTCCCTGCTTCCCACTATTTCGCCGGGCCAGTTCAGCAATTGTAACATTCTGCATCATTTCCAGAATGTTCTCTTTCAGGATTGACCATTGATCGTGAAGAGGACAAGGTTTCATCACTCCGCATCCCGGCAATCCCAGTGCACATTCGCTTAAGGTACAAGACCCATCAATTGCTGTAACCACATCCAGGAATGTGACTTCACCGGGATGCTTTAGTAATCTAACCCCTCCATTTGGACCTTTGTAAGACTCAAGAATTTCAGCCTGTGTTAACCTCTGAAGTACCTTTGTTAAAAAAAAGAACGAAATATCAAGATCCTCACTCAGCTCACGTATGGTTACATACGTATTGCCTTTCATCCCGGCCAGCTGAACCGAAGCCCGCAGGCCGTACATGCATGATTTTGAAAGAAGCATTCGTGATTTTGTTAAACATAAAAGGTTAAAGGAGTCTTATGTCTGAATATACAACCATTCTTTTTTAATAATCAAGGTAAATCGGTTAAATCTAAAAATCTTTCACTATACATATAGCTCCTGCATTTTAGACTTCTCTCCGGAACATCAAGTATCTATTAACTCGTATCTCTCAGCAAGTTCCCGGTAACTAACTACTCGTCTCCACATCAATAACCCAAAGGTTATTACACTGATCGCCAATAGAACCCTCCCCGTGATCATGTATAGGTGTTCCATCCTATACAACATACATAATACCAAAATAGATAATCCCATATTAAATGCAAATACTTTCCCCCCAAGCCATTACCACTGAGCCCCGCCTTTTCCCATTTAAATATTTTGGAAACATCCTATACGCGTTTCCCATCACAAATATCAGGTAAAAAAACAGACCATTCGTACAAGGTGTCTTGTTAATCTATGATTAATGGTTTGTGAACTACCCTTTGCAAACAACTTATTCGGCGGTATTTCACTCCGGGACTAAGAGGAGAAAGTGCTTGTGCGCATCATTAGTTGAGCAAAAACTTTCTGATGCAGTTTGACTATTCCCTATTGGATGTAAACAGATCAAATCAATTGTTCTGCTTTCTTAAACAGGATGTTATTCTCAAGATGTACGTGTTTGTGGAGATCTTCCTCAAAACCTGCAAGATTCATGTAGAGAATCTGATAGGTTCTGCAGGCATCTGCGGGAGGGGTAAATTGGTTACTCAATTCACGGATCTCCTTCATCACATCACCTGCCTCTTCATGATCGTCTTCCATCAGCTCCAGCTCATTTTTCAAGGATTCAATCACTTCCTCTGGAATCGTTTCTCCACGCAGACGGGCTTCAAAAATAGTACGAATCAAAGGAAACACACGCTCTTCTTCTGCCTCCAGGTGGTTTAACAGCTCACGTGAAAGGGCAACGAATTTCTCATAAATCGCTACATTTTCAGGATGGCGCTCTCCATGTACACCGGCTACTTTTTCGGCATAAGCGGTTATTTCAGCAGTTTTGGTTCTTACAAAATTATGGTGAGTCTCTTCAATATGGTCTATTAAATACCCGGGCTCCCATGCATTGTAGTTTTGATCGGGGCTGATCTCTGATTTTTGGAGCAGATTTAATTTTGCCACTACTTTCTCTATATCGAGATTTCTCTTTTGGCACGCTTTATCGAGCGACACGCCCCCGCCGCAACAAAAGTCGATTCCAAACTCTTTGAATACACCGGCCGCGTGATAATTTCCGGCAACAATGTCGCCGATAGGTGTAGTTAACAGATCACTGATTTTGATTTCTTGTTTTTTCATTCTATCTAAGTCTATGTGTACGTGTGGTTAATTGCAATTTACTTTTTGTTATGACCAAATTTGCCCATCTCGTCAGAACAAGAGTTAGCCTTCAATATGAAGAAAAGGAAGTTTTGTGAAGGCAATATAAATATAAAAGACTATTTTGTCTTTAATAAATTAATATCCTAATTTTATCCAACGAATTTAAAAAACAAACACTCTTTTAGTTTCCCCTCAGAGATAAACGAAAAGAGTATTAAATACCAATCATAAGGCTGGAGAATAAATAATGAAGGATTATAGTAACAAATATAAGACAGCACTTTCAATTGGGGTGTTTACAACACTTCTCTTTTCAATTTCGCTGATTACCG
The DNA here is from genome assembly GCA_007693295.1 of Balneolaceae bacterium. Classification (GTDB taxonomy): domain Bacteria; phylum Bacteroidota; class Rhodothermia; order Balneolales; family Balneolaceae; genus Rhodohalobacter. The sequence goes on along the minus strand of REDT01000084.1, from coordinate 6,036 downwards.
TTGTGGAATCAGCGTTTGCATGCCCTGCTTGTAATCTGCTCTATAAAAAGCAGATTGAAGAAGACATGAGTGAAACCCTGATTGGAAAGGAGTTGATGGCGGCCATGGAGGCGCAAAAAAACCTGCCTCTCGATTTCGCTGAAGCGACAAGTCACCTTTTCAGGGGTGACCGGGCAACTGCATCACAGGATCAGGATTTCATTGAGATTATTCAGCGAGATGCCAATCTCTCCATTCCGGCTACCAGCTATGTAGATCAGGATGTTGAGGCTGATGTAAGCTTTACCATCGAACTGGATGAAGGATTGGCATACCTGGGAAATGGAGTAGTTTACGATGGATTTCGAACCAATGGTTCCATTCCCGGACCAACTCTTCGGGTAACCGAAGGAGATATCGTTGAGATTATTGTGCAAAACAACGGAAGCATTCCCCACGGTGCATCTATTCACGCGGCTTACACCCAAACGTCCAAGTATCTGGGTCAGATCCCTGCGGGTCAGTCAAAATCCTTGAAATTTAAAGCGACCATTCCGGGAATTTACTTGTATCACTGCGCGCCGGGTGGACATGCCATACCCATGCACGTCATGTTTGGTCAATACGGAATGATTATCGTTGAACCTGCTGATAAAAAATATAAGCTGGAAGAAGAGCTTGGCCACGGCCCCGATCTTGAGATTGACCTTATCCAGCACGAGTGGTACTCAAGCGGAAAAAACGCTGTGGAAGGCAATCCTACCTATGTAACATTCAATGGTGAAATCTTCAAATATGTGAAAGAGCCGATCACCGCAAAACCCGGTGACTATGTTCGGATCAACTTTATGAACGTGGGTCCAAATCTTGTCTCAACATTTCACCTTGTTGGAATAATCTGGGATTATGCATACTGGCAGGGACACCCGGAAAATGTATTTGTAGGTGGACAGACTGTAACAGCAGGTCCGTCTGATACGTTTGTGATTGAGTTTCGCGTTCCACCGGATGAGGGTGCCTACACCATGCTTTCCCACGCCGTTGGCTCAACCAGCCGTGGGGCAATCGGGCTGCTGGTAGCCGATCGTGACGCCGATACTCCCAAGAGGGTTGAAGCAACCGGCCCGCTCTATTCAGAGGAGGAGCTGGCAGAACTGAAGGAAGAAGCAAACAGGATTATGTCGCCGTTCAAGGCCGGCACTCCCGATATCGATCCACCTGCTGTTTATGGAGACGACACTAAAGATGTTACCATACACATTATCGGTAACTCCTACTATCCAAAAACAGTGGAGATCACACCCGGCACTACGGTGACGTGGATTAATGAGGATGTGTTCAGTTACCTGGCCGGCGAATATTCGGGTATACATAATGTTGTTTCGACCGAAGGGCCTACTACACTAAACTCTCCTATGCTGGCCCATGCCGAAAGCTGGAGCTACACCTTCGAAGAGGAGGGTGAGTACACATACATATGCACTCCACACCCCTATATGGAAGGAAAGATAAATGTCGTTCAGGCAGACCGTGATATAGATATTGCCACAATTATGTGGCCTTTGATTCCGGCACTGCTCGCGCTTGGTTTTGCAGTTGTAGCGTGGAGGCGAAAACCGGAGTAACGTTTAAATAGAACTTGCCAACATCCATTTCAACGGGTTACATTTTCTTTAAACCATTTTAGGGGTTTGAAGACATTTGTAACCCGTTTTTTTTTCTGATATGTGATGATTCTTCCTCTAAAAACCTGAATACCACAAGGGATCACTACGTTAGCGCCATGGGCAATACCATCCCCCCAAGAACGACGCTGAAAGTCTCGAAGCACCGGCAATGCTCAGGTCTACGGTTCTACCCACCCACAGTTTCCACTATTTTAAAATCGATCTCAGGTTTAAAACCACACGCTGGTCGATAAAATGCAACATTTATAGTACATTCGGTCATAGGAATTGAACGCAGAAGAATAAATCAAACAGGAGATGTCATGAAAATACCCAGCATATCTATACTATTGGTTTTTGTGAATGGGATTTTAGCAGCAGATGTATTGGCGTAATCCGTAATACCCACCCCGGAGCAGCAAATTCGGGCAGCCTTTAGTCCTGTGCCTGCAGATATGCAGGAGGCTGCTATCACAGAGACCTGGAACCATTTATGATAAGAGGCCGTGATCTCAGGGCAGAAGGAAAGAGCAGTGATGAAGTTCGAAACATCCGATTGCAGGAAATTGAAGAGGGAATTTTACCTATGCCTGAGAAACCGATGTCGCTATACTCATTGACCGGCGATAGCGATGGCTGGGATTATTCAACCCATACCCTATGCCACGGTCGAATCAACCGGCCTTGCCACTTCACCCGTAAGTGAGGGAGCACCCTGGCTGATGGATGCGGGCAAACCATGGGCGCATATCATGGTTGGAACGGGACGGCAGCTGGGTCAGGAGTTTGATAGCAGGAATTAAGCATGAAACGGGAAAACGATGCGGTTTAATTATTGTTAATTACCCATTTCAATACAATTATCCTTCATCGCTTAACGCCCCCCTTACATCCACTGCTACAACCCCGCTGCCTTCTTTCATCACATATAGCGGGTTGATCTCAAGCTCACTGATTTCAGGATAGTGCACGGCCAGGTAGCTCATCGCTATTAAAGTCTCTTTCACAGCCTCAATATCCGCTTTTGGCGCATTCCGCCAACCCTGCATTTTGCGGCCCGCTATGGTATTATCAATGAGGTTTTGAGCTTCTATTTCACACAGTGGCGCAATGGCTGTACTTGTATCTTTATAAAGCTCCACATCCGTTCCGCCGGTACCGAATAGGATCATCGCTCCGAATTGCGGATCTCTTTTTATTCCTACAATCACCTCCTGTCCGTTCTCAATCATTTTTTGAATCAAGACACCCTTCATCTTCGCCTGATTTTCTTCTGCTGCTTCAGTTATTATACTCCAGGCCTCTCTTACCTCCTTTTCACTTCGCAGTCCGGTCTTCACACCGCCAATATCTGTTTTGTGGCTGTATTTATCTGAGATCATCTTCATTACTACAGGATAGCCGATATTTGATGATATCCTGATCGCATCATTCATGGTGGCTGCAACCTTCTGTTCAGGAAGCTTTATGTCATACTGCTGAACCAGTTCATCCCATTTATTCTCTTTGATTAACCCACTCACATCCCGTTTATCAATTCCGCTGAAGTGTTTATTCCGGAAATCGATCATCTCCATCCACTCTTTTCGCTGAATCATTGCTTTAAATATCGATGCTGCCCGTTCAGGAAATGCCACATTCGGCACCCTGCGCTTGTGCAGAATATTCAGGGCTTCGTCAACCGACGCTTTACCCATTATGGAAGCGATTACCGGCTTATTGTGTAACCCCGCTGTTTCTCCAACAACTTCGGCCAGGCTGACGGGAAGGAACCAATCCTGGGGTGCCTGGATCACCAGAACAGCGTCAACTGTTTCATCACTCAAAAGTGCCTCAAGCGCAAGTGTATACGTTGCCGGGCCCGATCCGGCCAGAACATCAACAGGATTGTTTACACTTGCCGCTTTTGGCAGGCGTGATTTTAAATAGGTGCGGGTTTCATCGGAAAGTTCAGAGATTTCAAGACCTGCCTTCACAATAGCATCTACTGCTAATATTGCCGGCCCGCCCGCATTGGTTAGCACGGCAATACGCTTCCCTTTTGGCAGCGGCTGCCAGGCAAGCGCCCTGGCCCAGTCAAACATCTCTTCCATTGTTCCCGCTTCAAGTACTCCGGCTTTTCGAAACGCAGCGCTGTATGCTACCTCACTACCTGCAAGAGCGCCGGTATGTGATGAAACTGCAGCGGCTCCCTTCTCACTTCGCCCGCCTTTTAGTATCACAAATGGTTTTTTAAGCGAAAGTGCTTCGGCTTTTTCCAGAAACAGCTTCCCATCAGAAATTCCCTCTGCATAGGCGGTTATCACTTTAGTTTGTGAATCACTGCCCACTACATCCATCATTTCGGTTTCAGTCACATCTGCCTGGTTACCCAGGCTCACAATTCTTGAAAATCCAACTCCGGCGCCGCGTGCCCAGTCGATAACAGCAGCCACCATCGCACCTGATTGCGAAATAAATCCAATCTCGCCCTGTTGAGGCATGCCAACCACAAATGTTGTGTTTACAGGTGTGTGCGTATCTATAGTTCCGATGCAGTTGGGCCCGATAATCCGTATTCCGTTCTCCTCTGCAACTTTTTTTAGTTCATCCTCAAGTTCAGCACCTTCGCCGCCTGTTTCACTAAATCCGCCGCTAACCACAATAGCGTTTGTAATGCTCCGCTTACCGCACTGTTTCAGTACATCCGGCACAACACCTGCCGGCACTACAACCACAGCGAGGTCCACACCATCCGGCAGTTCTTCAATAGAAGCATAGCAGTTCAGCCCTAATATCTCAGAAGCGTGTTTATTTACGGGATAGATGTCTCCCCTGAACTTGTACTCTATCAGGTTTCTGATCACCCCATATCCCAGTTTATGGGGATCTCTTGACGCCCCGATTACTGCTACTGCTTTTGGAGAAAAGAAAGTTTCCAACATTTTGTTATAATTAAAAGATATTAAGATCCTAAAACACTAATTTAAACAAAAAGAATTTATTTATCTTCCATATTTGAAATCAATACAAATACTTCATGAATCTTAAAGAATTTCATACCGACACCATTATTGAACCCTTTCGCATTAAAACCGTAGAGCCGATACAGTTTAGAACGATGAGAGAAAGAGAGCGGCTGTTAGAAGAAGCCGGGTACAATCCGTTTCTGCTGAGGGCTGAAGATGTAATGATTGACCTTTTAACAGACAGCGGAACCGGCGCCATGTCGTCTCAACAATGGGCAGGTATTGTTTCAAGTGATGAATCTTATGCCGGATCTGCATCTTTCTATAGGTTTGAGCACGCTGTGAGAGATATCACGGGAATGAACTATGTTATTCCTACTCACCAGGGGCGTGCAGCCGAAAATATATTTTTCACGACCATTGCCAAAAAGGGAGATGTGATTCCCAACAATACCCATTTCGACACCACTCGCGCCCACGTGGAGCACGCCGGTGCCGAAGCCCGCGACATGGTAATTCCTGAAGGCCAGGATCCCGGCAATCTTCATCCATTTAAGGGGAATATGGACCTGCAGGCGCTTGAAGATACGATAAATAAAACCGGAATTGACCGTATACCGGTTATTATGCTCACAATCACAAACAATTCAGGCGGAGGCCAGCCCGTGAGTATGGAGAACATTCGGTCGGTGTCAGAGATTGCACGAAAACATGGCATCCCATTTTTTATTGATGCCTGCCGTTTTGCAGAAAATTCCTGGTTCATTAAAACACGTGAAGAAGGGTATGCTGATAAAACCCCCATGGAGATTGCAAAAGAGATTTTCAGTTATGCCGACGGATGCACCATGAGTGCAAAGAAGGACGGGATGTCTAACATAGGCGGATTCCTTGCCCTAAATGATAAGAACCTCGCATCGAAGTGCCGTAACCTGGTAATACTAACTGAAGGATTCCCCACCTACGGAGGCATGGCGGGATACGATATGGAAGCTGTTGCACGCGGACTCTACGAAGCTCTGGATGAAGGTTATCTTCGCTATCGCATTCGCTCGATATCTTATCTGGGCGACAGACTAACCCAAGCCGGTATACCCATTGTCCTGCCCACGGGTGGCCATGCGGTTTACATTGACGCAAAGCAGATGCTTCCAAATATTCCGCCGCTTGAATACCCGGCCTGGTCACTGGCAAATGCGCTCTACCTGCTTGGAGGAATAAGATCCGTTGAGATTGGCAGCGTTATGTTTGGTTTGCAACCCGACGGTACTGAGATACCGGCCGCAATGGAGCTGGTACGCCTGGCCTTCCCGCGCCGGGTATACACACAAAGCCATGTCGACTACCTGCTTGAGGTCATTTTAGCGGCAAACGAACAGCGAGAAAGTTTACGAGGGTATAAAATTATATCATCTCAGCCGGTACTGCGACATTTCTCTGCC
>REDT01000007.1 GCA_007693295.1 Balneolaceae bacterium | reverse complement strand
CGCTCCTGCTGCCCGCCAATTTGCAATTTTTAAAAAATGTGTCCACACGATAGGAGCGCATCGGGGCCGTTCACTTGTCCCGATGGGGAAAGTACCAGGGAAATCATTTGGGTATTGTGCGGTAAGTCTATTGGTATCTAATTAAATACATGAACTTACTCACACCGATCAGCACAGAATCAATCTTTTTACCAATTTGATTCAGCTGCCCATTGATATCCTAACTAATTAAAGATATTTTGACCTCAGATTAGAAATTTTAGGTCAAACAAAAGCGATGGCAAATCAACTGGACGAAACAGATATCAAAATTTTAAACCATCTTCAGCGTGATGGACGTGCACAGCGTAATACGATTGCCGAGATCGTGCATCTGTCCGTTCCTTCTGTCTCAGAGCGAATGCGCAAGCTTGAGGAGAAAGGGCTGATATCAAGCTACAATGCGATATTAGACGCCAAAAAGTTTAATTTCGACATTACAGCTTTTATCTTTGTTGAAGTGGATGGATCTGACCGCTACCCAAGCTTTGTAGAGCATGTTTCAAAGCATCCTGAGGTTTTGGAGTGCCACTCTATAACCGGGGATGGATCACACATCCTTAAGGTAAGGACAAAAAACACCGCCTCTTTTGAGCAGTTTCTCTCACTAATTCAGTCATGGGAAGGTGTTACCCGTACCCGTTCAAATATAGTGCTTTCCAGCTTTAAAGAGACCCGTGAACTCCCAATTGAACGTACTGTTGAAATCAAAAAATAATCAGCTGCCATTTTGCTGCAATTGATATATGCCCTGATTCTGCCATGGCTAATCTTAACTCTGCCTGCGTCTGCCGCTTCAGATGATCGTGCAGAGCAGACCGGGAATCGTATCGCTCTCGGGTTTACCACCGGTCAGGATTTCACGGCTACACAGCAGCAGCTGGATTTTGCCGCCTCAATGGGTATCGATCTGATTGCCTTTTCTGATCCGGCTCAAATGCAAAACCTCTCTATTGCCCCCTTCTATATACTTCTTAAATCTGATATCCGGTTTCCTGTAATCAATCAATTACGAACCAAAAGAGAGCTCTTCGCTGAATTGAGACTTGAAAATTACAGAGCGATAAATGAGACATGGCCGGGTCAAATTGCGGCCGTTGAGGTACTCAGCTACCCGCATGAAAAAGACAACCGTTTTCTCCCTCTGGCATCTGGCCTCGCAAACAGCCTCTCAGCACAAATAGACTCACCGCTCTACTTCACATCCGGCCATCCCGAACCGCTTGCACTGCCCGGCGGGTTCAGCTTTAATGCCGCCCGTGTAACACCCACCACTGTTCCGGACAGGCCTGCAGCTGCTTTTACTGAATTTGTTCCAAATGGAAGCGAGAGGGAATCTCTGATCGCGCTTAACCGCATATTGAATTCAAAAGCGGAACTCGAAAGCAGTGTTGTATTACTACCGGCCGAATGGTTTTTTAATCTTTTGGATAAACAGCCAGAATTAAATGTGGTTTTCGAAGGCCATTTAAACGGTGAACAGATAGCTCTTCCTATTCCATCAGAGCCTTCGCGGCTTCCCGGGCTAAACTGGAGCGTTCTGTTTCTGCTTCTGCTCTGGATCAGTTTTATTCTTCACTACAAATTTCAGCCGGTTTATAATCAATCTTTAGGCAGGTATTATTTTAACCACACCTTTTTTGTGATCGATGTAATGGAGCATCGCATTCGAAATACGCTGCCCGGAATTATCGTGATGATACAGCATGCATTCATCACCGGACTCTTCTTTTACGTAAGTGCAGAGATCATGGTCACCGCGTTGGGTTTACAGGCACTTGCCCACCACTTCCCGGCACTCTTCTTTCCGGGAAATCCGCTGATCTCGCTCTTTCTGGCCGGGCTGGTTCTCTCCCTCATTTTACAATTTCTTCTTGTGGGCTGGATATATATGCTGAATAAGAAGCTGACTCATTTCAGCCAGGTATTACATCTCTACACCCTCCCGCTTCATGTGAACCTGATATTTGTAACCCTTTTGGTTGTCTTAAATCAAACCGGGACGGCCGAATTTCTTGTGATTACCTTGAGTATACTGTTTGGCCTGGTCTGGTTTTTAAGTTTCAATTTGGCAGCAATTGACAGCGCCGGATTCCTCAATGAGTACAAGATCATGAATATCTTATTAACCACGGGCATATTTACACTCCTGGTTGTTCTGGTGATCTGGATGTTTCTCTACAACCCCATCCTGGCTGATCCCATCCGGCTGGCAATTTCGTTTTAATTTTAAGCGTGGTAAGGAATGCCTTACCACACTCCTGCCCATAACAGGAATCTATAATTAAGCTCAATGCCAAACAAAGGGAGATCCTTCACTACCCTGCGCTTCGTGCCGGTGACAGTTGCAGAAGTGGTGCGTTTTAAGGCCTTCAAAATCTCCTCTTGAGAGGAGACCGATTTGAGAAAGATCGCAAAGCGAGTCTTTCAAGAATCAGGGGTGTGTTTGCTGGGGCAAGGAACCTGAAACGGCTACGATTCGCGGTCAAAGCCATGGAACACACCCCTCGCTAAACTCACCCGGCTTCGCCGTTTCGTTTGCACTTTTCCCCTCTCAAGAGGGGATTTTAGAGCCTGTCATCTTTTAAATAGTGTTGCCCGCTCAACTACGTTAAAACTTTGAAGAGCAGGCTTTTGGGCAAAATTAGTTGCTCGACAAGACAGGACCCGGGTGGAGTAAAAGGCGGGCATCCGTTTACGGAATAGATCGACATTCCTGCGGCCCGCCGTCACGGTTGCGACGCCTTCATTGCGCACCGGCGTCTTTAGGCTCTCAACGTGATTCTCCGGCTTATGGCCCTCAACGTGAGCGGAGCGAACACTAAACGCGATCCGCCGGCAGGCGGAGAGCCCTCAACGTGCGAAGCACACTTAACGTCATCGTCAGCTGACGGATGACACTCAACGCCATCAGCCAGCTGGCTGATGGCACTCAACCCGGATTTTAAACGATCTGTTTTCGAAGGCGGGCAACAGGCAGGTTTAGCTGCTCTCGGTATT
>REDT01000141.1 GCA_007693295.1 Balneolaceae bacterium | reverse complement strand
AGCGTGGATGTACCCTCAATCACAAAACTGTTAATCTCAGAAACTACAGTTTCAATATTATTCTGGAGAGAATAACCTAATTGAACAGAAAGCGGTAGAAGCAGCAGAATCGAAAACAAACTTTTCATAATGACCGGATTGATTGACGTTTACTATATAATCAATCCGGCACCAATTTCATTCTGTTTAAACCTGAGTTCGATCTTAAAATGATGATTATTGCGTTTCGCTACGCGTGCAAAAGATGATCCCTCCTGTGTAAGGAGGGGACAGGGGTGGTAGCCTTAAGATTTTGAGTTTTTAGTGTGCTGAATTCCCCGATTAAACCACCCCTAAATCACTTCGTGGGAATCGCTGCGCTCGGAGCCCCTCCTTGGGAAGGATGGGACTTTCAAGCACCTAAATCAAGATATTATTAATCGAACTCAGGTTTTAAGTAATCAGGTTACCTGCGGCGCAGGCACCACCTCTTCAGCAGAGGGGAATAATTGTTCTTTCTTCTCAGTTACAAACACTTTGATTCCATCCGCAGTTATATACACAACAGGAATCAATACCAGCGTAATTAAGGTTGAGGCTGTTAGCCCGCCAATTACCACACGCGCAAGCGATGCCTGTATTTCTCCGCCTGCTCCCCAGCCGAAAGAGAGCGGAAGCAGACCAAGCACCGTCGTCAGGGTTGTCATTAATATGGGCCTGAGCCTGAGTTTCCCCGATTCAACTACAGCTTCATATACACTCAAATTCTTGTCTCTTCGCATCAGATTTATATAGTCGACGAGTACGATGGCATTGTTGACTACAATTCCGATTAGCATAATTACCCCCATTATACTCTGCATATTAAAGGTGGTATTGGTGATCAGCATTGTTGGAATGATTCCGATTACAGCTACAGGAACCGCAAACATCACAATAAGCGGATCCAGAAAACGCTCAAACTGAGCAGCCATTACCATGTAGATTAATACCAGCGCCATGATGATGGAGATCAGAAAGTCTGCCTGTGCCCGCTGCTGCTCTTCATACTCACCGCCATATACAATTGAAAAACCCATTGGCAGGACCAGGTCAGACAGTTCGGCACGAATTTTTTCGACAGCATTCCCAAGAGGCACACCGCTTTCTAAATTTGCCGTGATGAACGTCACCCTCTGGCCATTAATCCTATTGATGGTTTCCGGGCCTTGTGAAGCCTGTTGATTAATCACTGTTGAAATAGGAACGGTTTCTCCACTTGCAGTTCTTACCGAAATATTATTCAGATCGAGGGTGCTCATACGGTCTGATTCCTGCAGGCGCACCATGATGTCAAATTCATCACCACCTTCTCTGTACACCCCTGCACGTGAGCCTCCGATGTTTGCCTGTATAGCTTGCGCAACTTCACGCCCGGTGAGCCCCAACCCTGCAATTTTTTCCCGGTCAAATACAACGTTTTGTTCAGGGCGCCGGTCTTCACGGTCGGAACGAACACCGCGAACTTCCGGAATACGCTCCATGCGCTGCCGGATCTCTGTGGCAAGCTCATCTGCAATTTCAATATCATAACCTCTCAGCTGAATCTGGATGGCTTCATCACCGCCTGAACCGAAAATCCTTCTGAGTATCCAAAGCCCGCTCTGTGCGCGCACCCTGAAAAACCCTCCGGGAATAGACCCTTCAATTTTTGTTCGGATTTCATCGGCGAGATCAGACGAGCTGATGGTTCGTTCCGAGACGTCTACAAGGTTTAGTTCTACCTGAGCCCGGCCATTTCTAACTTCAGTAGAGATATATTTCACCTGCTCCATCGGCGCAATCTGTTCCACCTTTTCTTTCAACTCTTTAAGGTATTGGTTGGCTACAGCGATATTCATTCCATCGGCCATGTAGAAATCAATGCGTATTTCATCAGCTTCGGTTTGAGGAGCCAGTTCTGTATCGATATAACTCATTCCATAAAAAGAGACTCCAACCATTGCAATGGTAATTCCGAACACCACGTACCTCCGTCTGATCGCGGTTTCAAGGAAACCTCCATAACTATTTTCAAACCTCTCAAAAAACCTCTGAAAACGACCTTTATCACGTTCGGTGAGCTCCGACTCAGGTTTAATGGTCATAAATTTACTTGCCAGCATCGGTACCAGCGTAAGGGCAACCAGGAGCGAACAGAAGAGTGCAAAAACAACAACAAGTGCAAGCTCCTGGAACATCGTGCCCGTAAGGGTTTGCATGAATACCACAGGCAAAAAGATTACCGATGTTGTAACGGTTGAGGCTACTATAGCACCCGACACCTCTTTAGTCCCGATAAGTGAGCTTTCGGCAAGGGAACGCCCCTTACCTCGCTGCCTTACAATGTTTTCCAATACCACAATGGCATTGTCAACAATGAGGCCAACTCCAAGAGCCAACCCTCCAAAGCTCATCTGGTTCAGGGTCAAACCGGCAAAATAGAGAAGCCCGAATGTGGCAATTATAGAAACGGGTATGGCAAGAGAAATAATAAATGTAGTTGAGCCATTTCGTAAAAAGAGGTAGAGCACAAAAATAGCCAACAGCGCTCCCCAGGTAGCAGCCTGTTGCACATTGTCTATTGAGTCTTGTATAAAATCACTTTGATCAACAATAACCAGGAGGTTGACATCTTCCCGCTCGCTGTTTATCCGCTCAATTTCCCGCTGAATCCCTTTGGATACTTCAACTGTATTTGCGCCGGTCTGTTTTCTGATACCCATGCGTATCATGGGTTGATCATTTACACTAACAACCCTTCCAATGTCGCGATATGAATCTTCTACATTAGCCACATCCCTGACCCGGATCGGCCTTCCATCCACACGGGTAATAATAGTCTCAGCAATCTCATCTATTGACGTAAATTCACCCAGCGTGCGCACATAGAGCTCGGTAAGCCCGTCCTTCACATTGCCGCCGGGCAGAGTGTTATTCTCGGCAACAATTGCATTTCGCACATCCAGTGCGGTAAGCCCGCTTCCGGCAAGCCTGTCGCGTTTCAGGTTCACCCGTACTTCTCGATAAACTCCACCCCAAACATCGATTGAACCCACGCCCGGAATCTGCTCAATTCGTTTTGATATATCACGTTCCAGGATTCGGGTTAGATCATCAAGCGGCCGGGTTGATTGGGCTCCCAGTATAATAATAGGAGAGTCGTTGGGATCAAATTTTCGAACCCTTGGTGAATCGGCCTCATCAGGCAAACTGCGCCTTACCCTGTCAAGTGCAGCCCTTACATCATTTGCTGCCTCATCCAGATTTGCATTTTGTGAAAAGTTCAGGGTTACGCGGCTCTGGCCTTCAGAGGAACTGGAGGTGATCTCTTCCACGTTTGCCACTCCGGCAAGTGCATTCTCCAGCTGGTCTGTAATAATGGTTTCAATCTCTTCAGGCCCTACATTAGGGTAATCAACAGAAACGGAGAGACGTGGAAATTCAATAGGTGGGAGGAGGTCAACAGGAAGGTATCTGAACCCGGTAATTCCCAATACAATCACGATCAGGTAGAACATGGTTGTTGCAATGGGACGCTTAATGGATGTTTCGGTCAATGCCATATCAGGTTCTTTTTAGAATTATAAGTTGCTGGCTGAGCCCTGCGTTGCATCACCATTCATAATTTCGCGGAGCAAGTCCTGTGGGCGCATTCTCTGCATGTCCAGAATTTTGTCCCACGCTACAGGCCGAACCCGTGCTATTCCGCTCTGATCACGAATTAAAAGGTTTTGTCCAACCGTTACCACCCACTGGCCGCTGCGAATGCCGGCTACCCCGGCGGCTTCCCTTCCCCTGGCTATCACGTCAATTGGAATAAATTCAACATCTGTTGGATTGCTGAGTTGATTTCCTTCCAGATCTTCAAGCATTTCTGCTTCCATACCGAAATTTACGGCAACAAATACACCCGTCTCACCCGTTTGGGGATGTCTGTAAATTGAACTTAACGGTATGATAGTTGCCTGCTCACTTTCACCATATAGAACATCTATATTTACAAACATGCCCGGCATCAGAAACCTGCTCTCATTTCCAACATCTATCTCGGCTTCTGTACTAAAACTGCCTGCACCCAGGAAGGGTGATATTCTTGAAATTTCACCTGTTAAGACGGTATCGCCCAAATTTTCTGAAAAAATTCTCACAGTTTGACCGGCCGTTATATAGCGCATCATTCGCTCGGTAAGATTCACAGAAATCTTTGAACGTGTCAGGTCCCCAATCATAAAAAGCCTTGAATTTGTATTTGCCTGCATTCCAATCTCTGCAGCCCTCAGTCCAACAGTTCCACTGATAGGTGCCCGAATCAATGTTTGATCAAGTGCATCCTTCTGCTCCTCAACATTCGATTCTGCCTGTTCTACCTGTGCCATGGCCAATTCAAGACTGGCCTCGGCCGATTCCAGCTGAGCCCGAATTCTTTCCATCTCCAATTCACTTGTCAAGTCCCGCTCCTCAAGAATTTGCTGTCTTCTCAATTGTGATTCAATCTCACCAAGGGCAGCTCTTGCCTGTCGCTGTTGTGCCAGATTTATGCGAAGGCTCGCCTCGGCCTGGCGAAGCCGTTCCCTGAATTCATTATCTCGCAACCTGACAAGAACATCGCCTTTTTCCACTCGCTGTCCGGTCTCTGCATATACCTCCTCAATTGGAGCTGTTATCCTGGGGTAGATCTCAACCTGATTCCCCGCACTTACAACTCCGCTCAACCTCTCCTCAAGAGGCAAACCTCCAAACTGAGCCTGTACAGCCTCGACAGCAGGCAGAACCTGGCCGGTGTTGTTGTTTTGATTTGACCCTTCATTGCTGCATGAAACAAATACTGCAAAGAGAAGCGATAATAGTAACAGGCTATAATTTTTATACATGAATATTTATTTGTTAGTGCGTCATAAATTAACCATATCCACAGGTTATCATTCCAAATGGTATGTTAAAGATTATAAAAGGGTGTTTATCGCTTCAGGCTCTCACTTTCTTAAATTGAACCAACCTTTTCAGCTTGCTGTTTTCCTGAAATTCAGTCAATTTTTTACATTAATTCTTGGATTCAATTAGACAGGCTGCCTCCGGAGCCGCTGCCGGAGAGGTAATACTCGGGAAAAAATAGGTTTCAGGGTCGCTTTATGGGGAGTTGTTTTGGGAACCGTTCCCGATCCTGATATTTTTATAAATCCCTTTGTTGAAAATGTTTTTGAGCTGAGGGCACGCCGCTTTTTCGATACACGATCCTAAAACTTTCCGCGTTATTGGAACCGTATTTGGGGAATATAATTATTCGTATATTGGTTTTTTCCACTTAATTCTGAATCATTTTTTTAAGGATATCATGAGCCGAAAATTTATTATTGGAAGTTTTATAGCTGTTTTTATAGCTGTTTTTACTTACTTCTCGTTCAGTCAAATTCAGCCCATGGAAATTGAAAATGAACCTGAATGGATGCTGCTTCAGGACGCCATGGACCATGCCACACAGGATGACCGGCTGGTAATGGTGGACATTTTTGAAGTGGGTTGCCAGTGGTGTCGTAAAATGAGCCGTGAAGTGTACCCGGCACCCACAATTCGTGCAATTCTGGACCGGGATTTTCACCCGGTTAAGGTGAACGGGAATTCAGAAAATAAAATCATGTATCAGGGTGAAGAGATCACCGAACAGGAGTTCGCAGCCCGAATGGGAGTTACAGCCTATCCTTTTACCGTTGTTCTTGACGCTGAAGGCAATGTAATTGATCGCCGAAGAGGTTACTTGGATATACAGGGACTTTCCAGGTTTTTAAGAAACGCAGTTGAGAAGAGGAGTTAAATTTTATTCTGAAATAAAATTCTGCTGAATCAATTCCTCCGCATTTCTATATTCAGTCTCAATTTTATTTAACCTTTTCCTGCATTGACCTGGATTCTATTGTTTATACTGCTCTACGTAGGTATCCAGCTAGGGATAGGGTGGTGGGTATCCAGATATATTGAAACCGAACTCGACTACCTTCTTGCGGGCCGGCAGCTTGGTTATGTGCTGGGAACCTTCACCATCTTTGCTACCTGGTTTGGAGCAGAAAGCGTAATAGGAGCGTCAGGAGCTATTTATGGCGGTGGACTTGCCGGGGGAACAGCCGATCCATTCGGTTTCGGCCTCTGTTTAATCGTGATGGGTTTTGTATTTGCCGTACCGCTCTGGAAACGAAAAATGATTACCCTCGCCGACCTGTTTCGGCAGCGTTACTCGTCCGGTGTAGAAAAAATTGCTGTTTTTATGATGTTGCCCGCAACACTGATGTGGGCTGCTGCGCAGATTCGAGCTTTTGGCCAGGTTCTTACGGCATCCTCAACACTTGAGCTCGAAATTGCCATTGCCATTGCTGCTACCATTGTGATTGTATACACGGTTCTTGGCGGTCTTCTTGCTGTAGCATACACAGACCTGATCCAGGGAGTAGTACTTATTTTCGGGCTTATAGCTCTCTTTATACTGATAGTTGTAAAAACCCCCGACCTGGCCGGAATATGGAGCTCCATCGACCCCGACAGGCTCACTCTCAGGCAGCCGCCCGGAACATCTATTCTGGATCGTATTGATATCTGGGCCATTCCATTATGTGGTTCTGTTGTAGCCCAGGAGCTTGTGGCCAGAGTCATTGCAACCCGGTCGCCCAAAGTGGCAAAGCGTTCATCCATCGCAGCAGGATCCATGTACCTCGGCTTTGGCCTGATTCCGGCATTTATCGGCCTGGTTGGCCTCCATCTGATGCCGGGACTTGAGGATACAGAGCAAATTATTCCGCTCATGGCTCAGGCCTATATGCCAACCATTTTATACATCATTTTTGCCGGAGCATTGATATCGGCCATCCTCTCAACCGTTGATTCCGCCCTTCTGGTCGCATCCTCTCTTGTATCTCACAACTTAATTGTAAAAGAAAATCCCACAATGCCGGAGTTCAGAAAGGTGGGATGGGCTCGTTTTTTCGTAATCATATTCGGTTTAACTGCCTGGGTAATTGCCACAAATGCAGAAGGGGTTTACGACCTCGTTGTAGATGCAGCTGCTTTTGGCACTGCCGGCATCTTTACTATTGTGGTATTCGGGCTTTTTACAAAGATCGGCGATAAATTTGCAGCGGCTGCCACGATGTTTGTGGCAATGGGGGTATGGCTTTCGGCTACCTACCTTTTCGATATCTCATGGGCCTACCTGCTATCGCTCATCTGCGCCATCACGGCATACGTGGTTACGGCTTCTATTGAGAGTATCTATGGGAATAGTCCCCCCGTCAGCTGACGGGGGGGATGAGTCTGCGCGTTGAGCGCAGACTCTGGGGGGATGTTCGTAAGGCCAAGTGACTTTTCCGATCTGAGAATTTTATTCAATGATGCGATCAATTCTTTTTCTCGCAGAGTCGCGCTGAGTTTTGCGCTGATTTTCGCTGATATTTTTGTAAGGAGTTGCCGGTTTTCGGTTCATACTTTTAGACATAGAACTTGAACATCACAAACAAAGGGAATTATGCATGAAAATAAAATATCCTATATCATAAGGGGTGCTGCCTTCAGGGCTCATTCAAATTTAGGCCCAGGTTTACTTGAATCGGTTTATGAAAGAATTCTCGCCTATGAAATCAGAAAAGAAGGACTAAATGTGAGTATTCAGCAGGGAGTTCCTATTGTGTATGAAGATGAGTTCTTCGAAAACGGCTACAGAATGGACTTGCTGGTTGAAAACAGAGTAGTTGTTGAAGTGAAATCGGTTGATGTTCTGCTGGATGTACATCATAAACAGTTGCTCACCTATCTGAAATTGGCTGACAAACGTCTTGGGTTATTGATAAACTTCAATTCAGTCTCACTGAAAGATTCAATAACTCGTATTGTTAACAGGCTTTAATTTAATCGAATCTGCTTTTACATCATTAGAGTGATTCTATGCAAATCATTCTCTGCGAAAATCTGCGGCAGTTTCCGCGAAACTCTGCGAGAAATTAGTTCCTATCCTTTATCCGGCCGATACAACTCAGCTCCATTGTTGTTTTCTCGCAGAGTCGGGCTGAGTGTTGTGCAGATTTTCACTTCGTGGAAATCGTTTCTCTTCGCGTTTAAAAAATGAGCGCTCTGAGCGCCGCATAGCAATCCTTTTGGGACAGATTTTATTTGAGGATATGCCCACCCGCGAAATCCACCAAATATCAGCGTCATCCTTCGGCGTAGGCGCGAACGTCGGCCATATCCACCATCAGGTCAAAAAGAGCCGTGTTCCGTACAAAAGCTGGAATACGGTCGCTGCCCGGACCCCAGGCGGCAATCTCAACATAGTCGGCCGTGTGAGAGGTGCTGATGAAATAGATGCCGTTATAGTTGGCCAACACACCTGAAATTACTCCCGCGGGTGTTTGCCGGTTTCTGAACGGCGCCTGGAACTTGCCCACAAATGCCCGCTGAATCATCCGTGCTTCATCCCTGGTGATCTGTGTATTCGTTGTGTACTCAACAAGTTCCCTGATTTTGTTTGCCGTAATCCCGCTAATTGAATCATCCGACCAGTGATATCCAAGTTCACCATACATCCACTCTATACTGTGTTTGTAATCCTCCAAAGTAGCCATCATGGCAGGGGAGGCTCCATATCCAGACCCGAGCCCGCTAAGGCCGGGATTAGCATTACCGTGATCGGTAGTAAGAATAACCAATGTGTCATCCCGGCCATCGGTAAAATCCATAACAGTTTTAATGGCATCATCGAAGGCAATTTGATCATAAATAAGACCGGAAGGACAGTTTCCGTGAGCCGCGTGATCCACACGGCCTCCCTCAATCTGAAGAATAAAACCGTTTGAATTTTGCTCCAGCCTCTCAAGGGCCGCATTTGTCATTTCGGCCAGGGTTGGAACGTCCCTTTGCAGTTCCGGCAGCGTCTTTTGATCTACCGTGTAGGGCAGGTGGGAATCATGAAAAATTCCCAACAGCTTGCTGTTCCGGGTTGCACGGTTCAATTCAGGCTTGGTTTTAACCACCGTGTATCCGTTGTTGGTAAATACTGAATAGAGATCCTTGCCGTCAGAGCGCCTGTCACCTGAAAAATGACGATCACCGCCGCCCATCAGCACATCATAATTTCTTTCAGAATACTGCTCAGCGATTTCATTCTCCATACCTCTTTGAGGCATATTAATTCCAAACCCGGCAGGAGTTGCGTGGGTTATGCGAGTAGTGGTTACCAGGCCTGTTGCCTTGCCGGCATCCCTGAATATTTCACAGATCGTTTTATACTGCTCATTGTTGGGGCCCCAATTTACAGCGCCGTTGTTGATTCGGTGTCCGCTGCCCCACGAAGAAGCTGCTGAAGCGGAACCCGTTACCGTTGAATTGAGAGAGGCCATATCCATCAGGCCGCGATGGTACTCCCTGTCTGACTCATAGAGCTTAATCCAGTGTGTTTTTTCACCGTATTGATGCTGTTTCATCAGATCCCCAAGAGCAAGGGTCCCGCTACTCATACCATCTACAACGAGGAAAATCACATTTTTGGCATCACCATAAGAAGATTTCTTTGTTTTTTTATCGAGAGTTTTTCCGACAAAACCACTGCCAAGCGCTACTGTTGAGAGAGCTCCTGTTTTAAGAAAATCGCGCCGGCTGAATCCGTTTTTACTCATGGTCTTTCTGCTTAAAATTGATCTGATTTAGTTTCATAGAAGTAACAAACATCTTGTGTAAAAGTCGAATAAAGGAATTGTTAAATATGATTACTCACCTATTCATATTATTCTTCAGGTGAATTATTATGGTTTTCTGTCTCTCCCTGGCTGTCAGTTCTTCCCAAGAATAGGGCATCTGCTTCCAGGATCCATTACCCGGACTTGGTAAAACCATCCATTTTACGCCTCAACATCCTGAATATTGCCCGACATGCAGCCTTCATTCTTTACCTGGGTTCAACTGTTAAATCAGGCAAGCATTTGAAAATATCCAGCCATTCAATCCCGAACAGGCATGCTTGGTTATTCAACATTTTAATTATATTTCATAGATATATATAACTCATAAATAAATAGGAAAAACTATGATGTTGAGAGATTTTAAAACTATCCCCTACCCAGATTTTACAGGCAAGCTATTTAGCCTCCTCATTGGGTTTACACTTCTGATTTCAGTATCTGCCATTCAAGCACAGGTTGTCACACCCGATCATGTTGCTAAAATACAATCGGTTAGCTCGTCTGTAATTTCAGATAACGGAAATCATGTTGCCTATACGGTAAGCGTTCCTGCCGATCCGTACAAAGAGAATGTATCAAACAGCAACCATTTATATATGCTTAATATCGCTGAAGGCACCACCAGGCCTTACTATACATCAGGTTCAGTGGGAGAAGTTCAGTTTCGTCCCGGCCATAACTCAGTCACATTTCTGACTACACGAAACAGTAATGATGGAAGGTCTCTGTATGAACTTCCTCTTGATGGGGGTGAAGCCACGTTACTGTTTTCCTTCGACCGCAATATTTTATCCTATACCTGGCATCATGACGGAAATCATATTGCATTTACCGCATTTGAAGCAACTGAAACCTCCGCGTCACCGTTGCCCTACAAGGCAGACGTGTTCGAAGAGAATCAGGTTAACCGAAAGGGTTATATCACAAATGTTTCCAGAGAAGGCCATGATCCCCACCAAATTCAAATTGCCGGTTCTATCTATATGATTGATTGGAGTCCCGACGGAAGCAAGCTTGCCGTTTCTGCAGCACCAAGCCCCACAGTGGATGACTCTTTTATGGCTCAGCAGGTTTTTGTAGTTGACTATCGCACTCGAGAAGTAGCAGCCGAAATATTTAATGAAGGCAAAATCGGGCAGGTGATCTGGAGCCCCAACGGACAACAGCTTGCCATACGCGCCGGGCGCGATATTCACGATCCAATTGACGGCCGTATTCTTATTGTTTCTGCCGATGGCGGAAATCCGCAGATCATAAACGAAGATTTTGCCGGAAAGTACGAACACATCAAATGGACCGGTAATAATGAAATTTCATTTCATGCCAGCCAGGGCACTTCCTCCCTGCTTGGAACCATTCGGCCCAACGGTACCAACAAACAGATTCTTTTCGAGGGAGAAAATCACGCAATCACCTCTTTTTCCCGTGCTTCAAATGGAACCATCTCATTTGTAGCCAGTACCCCCGGGCATCCAAACGAACTGTTTGTGAGATCAAACCGAAGAAATGCTCAACCTGAACGCAAAACCAATCACAATACCTGGCTGACTGACCTTGAGCTGGGCAATCAGGAGGTGATTCGATACACTGCCCGCGACGGTGAATTTGAGATTGAGGGAATGCTGATCTATCCGGTTGGCTATGAATCGGGTTCACGTGTGCCGCTTATTGTTATGGTACACGGCGGCCCCGAAGCACACTACAGTAACGGCTGGCTTACCGGATATCAAATCCCCGGCCAGATGGCTGCTGGAAAAGGGTATGCCGTTTTCTATCCCAATTACAGAGGGAGTACCGGGCGAGGTATTGAGTTTATATACAGCAGTCAGGGCGATCTTGCAGGAAAAGAGTTTGACGACATTGTCGACGGAGTGGATTATCTCATTGAGCAGGGTATTGCAGATGCAGATAGAATCGGGGTTACAGGAGGTTCTTACGGCGGTTACGCATCCGCCTGGATGAGTACTTACTACTCCGACCGTTTTGCTGCAGCCGTCATGTTTGTGGGAATCAGTAATAATCTTTCCAAGTGGGGAACCAGTGATATTCCGGAGGAACTCTACCTGGTTCACTCGCGTGAGCGGATGTGGGAGTCGGATGAAAAGTGGATGGACTACCTGAAACGCAGCCCAATTTATTGGGTAGACCGGGCAGAAACACCTATCCTGATTATGCATGGCGCTGAGGACACAAGAGTCCACCCGGCTCAATCGCTGGAGCTGTACCGCCACCTCAAAGTGCGTAAGCCTGAAGTTCCTGTTCGGCTGGTATTGTACCCCGGCGAAGGCCATGGTAATACCCGAGCCTCATCGCGTCTCGACTACTCTTACAGAATGCTGCAGTGGTTCGACACGTATCTGATGACCGGAGACGCCTCGGCAGAAATTCCGCATTGGGATGCTCCCGTTCCGGAGAGAGATTAATCACTAATGCTTTACCTATCAAAGTAAATCAAACAGGATCCCGCATATTAATGCAGGATCCTGTTTTTAGATACACAATCTGCCCGGGAATATATTTCGTGGTTCAACACTCACAGGCCAGTCTTACCGGCAGGTTAGGTTAAAGTTTAAATTTTTTTTCTGTTTCTCGTTATATGATTTCATTTTTCACTTGTATATTAGATTAACATTAATCTAACTGCGAATGTTTTATCAGAATACAGATCCTGTCTACTTATGAAATTTTCTGAAAAAGACAATTCCAGAATTGCAGCCGTTTTAAAAAGCGATACTCAATTACTTGATCTGCTGATGGATCATCTTCCACACAGCATCTTTTTTAAGGATATCAACAGTCAGTTTACAAGAATCAACCGCGCCTGTGCCGTTAAATTCGGGCTTAAAAATGCTGATGACGTCGTCGGCAGAACCGATTTTGACTTCTTCGATGATATCCATGCCCAGGCAACTCTTGATGATGAACAACGAATTATTGAAACCGGCACGCCCATTTTAGGAAAAGTTGAAAAGGAGACTTTCCACGGCAACGAACAAGAGGTGAGGTGGTCTTCAACCACCAAAATGCCCCTTTTTGATAAAAACAAAAACGTAATTGGTACTTTTGGCATATCCAGGGATATAACTGAGCAGAAAATTGCAGAGTTGGCCTTGCGTGAAAGTGAGGAGAAATACCGAAACATCTTCGAAAACATTCAGGATGTAATCTACAGAACCGACAACGATGGTATTGTTACTGAAATAAGCCCGTCAATTGAAAGGTATTCCGGCTACGAGAGAAAAAATATTATTGGCTCGCCGGTTGAGAATTTTTATTACTACCAGGAAGACCGTGAAAAACTGATTGAAAATCTAAAGCTTTACGGGCAAGTATCAGATTTTGAAGTTCGGCTTAAAACCGCGGATGAAAGGCTGGTATACACCTCTATAAACGCTAATCTGCTTCGCGACAGTGACGGGAATGTAGAGGGTGTTGAGGGGATTATGAGGGATATAACCGATCGAAAACTTGCTGAGCTCGAACTTAAAGAGACCTACAACTTTTTCGGACAAATTCTCTCAACCACATCTGAAGGTATTTATGTTTTAGACTCCGGCTTGAAATATTCCTACTGGAACCGGCAAATGGAAAAACTGACCGGGTTAAAAAAGGAAGATGTAATTGGTAAAAAACCCCGGGAAATTTTTCCACACATGGGAAACAATGAACTCTTTGCAAATTATGATCAGGCTTTGAAAGGCAAGAGAGTTGTATCGGATGACTATTTTTTTGAAATTTCAAGAACCGGTAAACGTGGGTGGGTACAGGCACAATACGCTCCCATGCTCGATGAGGATAAAAAAATAAATGGTGTTCTGGTAACCGTCATTGACATTTCAAAAAGAAAGCTGGCTGAAGAAAAACTTAGAAAAAGTGACGATACATTAAACAAACTGTCTGAACAGGTACCCGGCACAATCTACCAGTTTCAACAATTTCCGGATGGCTCCTCATGCTTTCCATATTCCAGTAATGGAATCTTTGATATTTATGAACTTTCTCCTGAAGATATTCGAACGGATGCAACTGCGGCAATTGATAGAATTTACCATGAAGATGTAGACACGATTAAAGATAGCATCAACAGATCCTATCGCACTCTTCAAAACTGGGAACTCGACTTCAGGGTAGACCTCCCGTCAAAGGGTATACGCTGGATTCGCGGCAGGGCACACCCAGAAAAACAGCCCGACAACAGTGTTATCTGGCACGGCTATCTTTCAGATATTACTGATCGCAAGCAGAAGGAGAACGAATTAAATGAAACGCTTCATATTGTAAGTGAACAAAACAGTCGTCTTTTAAATTTTGCGCACATTGTTTCTCATAACCTTCGAAATCATGCCGGCAGTATATCAGCCCTTCTTTCACTGCACGAGGTAGAGGAGTCTGAGCAGGAAAAAGAGGAACTATTAGGATATCTGAATACTGCTTCTGATCGCCTTAACGAAACCATAAAAGATTTAAACAAGCTGATCGACTCCCAGGTGAGAGGCGGCAAAGATTTAAAGCAGATTGAATTCTTTCACTACCTCAATAATGTTAAAGAGATTCTTACAACAGAGATTAAATTGAACAATGTTCAGTTTGAAGAGTCGATACCGGATGGTCTTAGGATAGAGTACAATCCTGTTTATCTGGAAAGCATTCTTTTGAACCTGATTTCAAATGCCATCAAATATCACCACCCGGAAAGAAAACCGGTAATAAAAATTGAGGTTACTGATAATGATGATGGAGTTGTGCTCACAGTGTCCGATAACGGATTAGGTATAGATTTGAGCAAATACGGTGAGAAACTCTTTGGCATGTATAATACTTTTCATAAAAACAAGAATGCAAAAGGCATTGGCCTCTACATCACCAAAAATCAGGTAGAAAGTTTGGGAGGCAAAATTGATGTGGAGAGCGAGCCTGATAAGGGAACTGCATTTCACGTAACGCTGAAGACACCTTAGTGTCATGTCAAGCTTAAAGTGACGGGTTAGACCTGACAGCATTCCCGGTGCTTTCCCGGGTTTCTGTCAGCGTCGGTAACTTTGGAAAAAGGTGTACACAGGGCGTTTTTCGTACAAAATCCAACGCTGTCAGATCCAGTAGGTGCTGACAGGTTTCGA
>REDT01000129.1 GCA_007693295.1 Balneolaceae bacterium | reverse complement strand
AGCGAAGAGAGTACCGGCACTATCTCTTCTCGCGTGGTGGAAAACCGTGTCACATATGCGGAAGCCTGATCGAAAAGCAACAGATGTCGGGAAGGAGAATTTATGTGTGTGAGAAGTGTCAAAACAGGGGTGAATTACGGCGTGCGGTTTAACCCGCTTGGCCTTATTGGAACCGATAATCGAATCAAAACTTATCCCCAAAATATCAATTACTTTTTCATGTTCATGATATACACAAAGTGAAGCGCCAATTTCTCCATGTTTCTCAAAATTTTCATTAAATGAGTCCGCTATGTCGTTATAATCTTGATGTATATATCCATTTATCTTCATTCTCAGCCTCTCCAAAATAATTATCAACAGGCAAATTAACTTTTCTATTCATTTTATCCTTTCATCGTACTTAAAATTTATTCTTGTTAGTAAAAATGTTAATGAGGAAAAATGAATAAACCGGAGTCTATTTCACAGATTGAACTTAATATTATATTGCAAATTTTATTCGGCGTGATCCAGTATCCTGCTATGTTACCGGATCAATTTAATCTGCCCATCACAAGTCAGAATATTGCCAAACTTATTCTCTTAAACATTTGATTTTTATTGGTAGCGCTTCCCGTAAAAAGGGCTGTTTTCGGCCTGTTTTTGTGAAGTATATTTTCGGAGTTTCGTATCTTATAAGTGTAGTTCAAAAGCAAATAATACACGCTTTTTTAACACAGACCTGAAACATTCGGCATTATGAAAACAGATATTAAAAAGGGAACCGCAGACCTCCCATTCATTCAAGAAGATACTCCTGAATACTATAGAACTTTCCACCCCGGTAACTGGAGAAAAGAGATTGATATCCGCAATTTTATCCAGCTCAACTATACTCCGTATGAAGATGGAACCTCATTTCTTTCGGGGGCATCCGACACGACCAAGCTGCTCTGGCAGCAGGTGCTGAATCTGATGGCTGAAGAGCAGAAAAGAGGCGTTCTCGATGCGGATACCGAAGTGGTTTCAACAATCACATCCCACAAGCCCGGATATATCGACAAAGAGCTTGAGCGCGTTGTTGGGCTTCAGGCTGATAAGCCCCTGAAGAGGTCATTGATGCCGTTTGGCGGTGTTCGAATGGCTCAAATGGCACTGGAAAGCAACGGCTTTGAATTTTCCGAGAAGACCCGGAAAGCCTTTAATACCATCCGAAAAACCCATAACGACGGTGTTTTCGATGCCTATACCGAAGATATTCTCAAAGCCCGTTCGTCCGGCATCATCACCGGCTTGCCCGATGCCTATGCCCGCGGACGCATCATCGGCGACTACCGGCGTGTTGCCCTCTATGGTATCGACCGACTGGTTGAGGACAAAAAGGATCAGCTTGATTCGTTAAACCTCCACAGCCTCACAGAGGAAACCATCCGTCTTCGCGAAGAGATCAACGAACAGATTCGTTCACTCGGCGAGCTCAGGAGTATGGCCTCCGATTACGGTTTTGATATCAGCCGGCCCGCTTCCAATGCAACGGAAGCCGTTCAGTGGCTCTATTTCGGATACCTTGCGGCGGTGAAGGAGCAAAATGGTGCAGCGATGTCATTCGGCCGCGTGTCCACCTTCCTCGATGTATACATTCGCCGCGATCTTGAAGAGGGTACGCTTACCGAAACCGAGGCTCAGGAGCTGATTGACCACCTGGTGATAAAGCTCCGGATGGTACGGTTCATGCGCCCGCCTGAGTACAACGAACTCTTCTCAGGCGACCCAACCTGGGTGACCGAAGTTATTGGCGGAATGGGGCTCGACGGCCGCACACTGGTGAGTAAAACAAGTTTCCGTTTCCTGCAGACGCTTCACAACCTGGGTCCGGCTCCGGAGCCCAATCTAACGGTGCTCTGGTCAGAAAATCTTCCACAGGCGTTTAAGGATTTCTGTGTCGAGACCTCCATTAAAACTTCCTCTTTGCAGTACGAAAATGATGACCTGATGCGGGATTACTGGGGAGATGATTACGGTATCTCATGCTGTGTGTCTGCTATGAGAATTGGCAAACAGATGCAGTTCTTCGGCGCCCGTGCCAACCTCACCAAGGCGATGCTCTATGCCATCAACGGCGGTAAAGATGAGATCACCGGCGAACAGGTGGCTCCCGCATTTATGCCTGTGCTGTCCGACAGGCTCACCTATGATGAGCTCATGCCAAAATTTGACAATATGATGGAGTGGCTCGCAACAATCTACATGAATGCGCTCAACGCCATCCACTACATGCACGACAAGTACTACTACGAGCGTGTTGAAATGGCCCTGCATGACCGTGATGTATACAGGACCATGGCCTGTGGAATTGCCGGACTCTCCGTAGTGGCCGATTCGCTCAGCGCCAGTAAATTCGCTGATGTCAAAATCATCCGTGACGAACGCGGCCTGGCTGTAGACTTCGAGACAACGGGCGAATTCCCGCTCTTTGGAAACGATGACGACCGCGTTGACGAAATCGCACAAGACCTGGTGAAACGCTTCATGGCCAAGCTCGAAAAACAAACCGTATACCGCGATGCCGTACCCACTCAGTCCATTCTTACCATTACATCCAACGTGGTGTACGGCAAGAAAACGGGAAGTACGCCCGACGGACGAAAAATAGGCGAGCCATTTGGGCCGGGCGCTAACCCCATGCACGGACGCGATCAGAACGGTGCGGTGGCCAGCATGCGGTCTATTGCCAAGCTGCCTTACAAATATGCGCTGGACGGTATCTCTTACACCTTCTCCATTGTTCCAAATGCACTGGGACGAACCGAAAAAGACCAGGTTGAAAACCTTTCAAACCTTCTGGACGGGTATTTTGCTGAAGGCGGCCATCATGTAAATGTGAATGTATTTAACCGGGAAACACTGGTTGACGCTATGGATCATCCTGAAAAATATCCGCAGCTCACCGTCCGTGTATCCGGTTATGCCGTAAACTTCAACAAGCTTACACGCGAACAGCAGGAAGACGTGGTAACCCGTACGTTCCATGAATCCTGTTAAGTAAAAAGTATGTAGCGGGGAGCCGTCAATCTTTTAGGTGATTGATTGGCGGTTCCCTTACTTACAGAACCATGAAAAATCCAACCGGCTATATCCACTCCATTGAATCTGCGGGAACCCTCGAGGGCCCCGGTATCCGGCGTGTGCTCTTTTTATCCGGATGCCCGCTGAGGTGTCTCTACTGTCACAATCCGGATACCCAGAAACTGAAGTATGGAAGGTTTACCGACGCGTTCAGCGAGCTTCGCGAAATCGCGAAAAACCGGGATATGCTCATAAAAATGAAGGGCGGGGTAACCTTGTCAGGCGGCGAACCGCTGATGCAGCCCCAGCTAGTTAAGGCGATCTTTGACGGCTGCAAACGAATGGGCCTTCATACCGCCCTCGACACCTCCGGATTCCTGAATGAAAATGCCGATAATGAGTTGCTTGCTTTAACAGACCTTGTACTTCTCGATATCAAGTCGTTTGATGCCACAGAATATAAAAAGCTGACCGGTAACCGGCTGCAGCCCACGCTCGATTTTGCCAAACGCCTGTCCGAAATGAACAAACCCGTCTGGCTCAGGTACGTGCTTGTACCCGGATATACCGACAATATGAGTGCAATCGGAGAACTGGCCCTCTTTGCCCAAAGCCTTGGAAATGTGGAGCGCGTTGAGGTTCTCCCCTTCCATAAAATGGGGGAATACAAATGGAAAGAACTCGGATTGACCTACCGGCTTTACGATACCCCCGAACCGGATGAAGAGACAGTAGAGGAAGCCCGTTACCTCTTTAAAAAGGCCGGGCTGAATACATACTGAGAGGCGGTCTTTTAATGCATTGAAGCAGGTTGCCTGAGGTATTTGCCCATATATAATTATGGCTGATGGAAGCGAATTGACGATGCTGCTCCTTGCTCTTTTCTCTATTGTTATGTTAAATAAGACTTCCTGTAAATACCTTTCAGGAATCTACACAAAACGTGCAGTCTAAATAGAAACTAAAGGAGAAAATTATTACCTGAACATGGTGATATGATATTTTTTTAGTTTAAAATGTACTCTTTCAAAATAATAAACTAACCTGTTACCTCTTTTAGTACGATCCCTCTGTTTTCAATTTACAGGGCAATCATTCCAATTGAGTTGTTGGTTTATTAAATACATATTTTACAACACACATCCATTTTAGTTAACAAGTTATGTTTCAAGTATTTGAATCCGGTTCAAAAATCAGCAGGGAAGATTATAAAAAGCGACTTCCTGAACTACGCGCTGAGCTGTTGAAAACCCAGTTTGCACTGCAAGAACAGGGAATACCTCTCCTGATTATTATTGCCGGAGTAGAAGGAGCGGGCAAAGGTGAAGTAATAAACCGGCTAAATTCCTGGATGGATACCCGTTATATTGAAACAAACGTCTTCAGGAAAGTAACAGATGAGGAAGCCAGCCGTCCGTTTCATTGGAGGTTTTGGAGAAAAATGCCGAAAGCCGGAGAAATTGGAGTCTTTTTCGGTTCCTGGTATACAAAAAGCATAAAGAATTTAGTTTTTGGCAAAGAGTCCACAGCGCAATTTGACGCGCATATGAACCAGGTTAAATCAATGGAGCAGATGCTTGTAGCAGGAGGAATGCTCATTGTAAAATTCTGGCTGCATGTACCGGAAAAAAAACAGAAAAAGAGATTCAAGAAACTCGAAAAAGACAAAAGGACGGAATGGCGCGTAACTGATTACGACTGGCGTTATCATGAACATTATCAGCAATTTATAAAAGTGAGTCAGCGTGCAATCAGGCTTACCAATACCGCTGATGCCCCCTGGAATATCATCGATGCATCACAAAAGCGCTATAGAGACATAGCATTCATGGAAATACTCTTGCAGCAGATGAAAGCAGCACTGAATAAAAATGGTATAAAAAACGGCACTCCGGCTCCTGTAATACCCGATGTTCATGATATCGCTAAACCCAAAAATATTTTAGATGATATAGATCTGTCTCCGAAGCTTTTTAAAGATGAGTACAAGGAAATATATGATGAGCTTGCCCTTGAAATTGAATTTCTGGCCTGGCAGTGTTATCAGAAAAATATCTCCAGCGTTATTGTATTCGAAGGATGGGATGCAGCCGGAAAAGGTGGCGTTATAAGAAGGCTCGTACCAGCACTTGATGCCAAGCTTTACAGAGTAATCCAGACTGCAGCACCATCTAAGATTGAAAAATCACATCACTATTTGTGGAGATTTTGGCAGGATCTGCCGGAAGACGGAAAAATCACCATTTATGATCGCTCCTGGTATGGAAGAGTACTGGTTGAAAGAGTAGAAGGCTTTGCAAAAGAAGAGGAGTGGAACAGAGCGTTTCATGAGATCAACGAATTTGAATACCAGCTGATTGAACACGGAACTATCGTTAATAAATTCTGGCTGCATATCAGCAGTGAAGAGCAGCTCCGGCGGTTTGAAGAGCGTCAAAAAGTAGGATACAAGAAACACAAAATAACGGATGACGACTGGCGTAATCGCGATAAGAGAGAAGCCTATAAAACAGCTGTGCACGACATGGTTGCTAAAACCAGTACAGAATATTCACCCTGGCACATTATACCGGCAAATAATAAGAATTACGCGCGGATTACCGTTCTGGAAATCATCCGAAATTCTATGATTGAAGCACTTGAAGAGGGTAACCCCGACAAGAGCACATAATATGAACGGCACACGCAGCCTATAATTCGATAAGCCTTTTTTAGAGATTTTGAAAGACTGTCGTTCTGAGCCACTAATCTTGCCCAAAAGCCTGCTCTTCGAAGTTTTAACGCAGTTGAGCGGGCAACACTATTTAAAAAGTGACAGGTCAAAAAGTCCCCTTCCCGAAGTTTCGGGATTTCGAAAAGCACTCAACTCGAGAGGGGAAAAGGATGTGAAAAAGGTGGAACACCGGTTTTCACACCGAGGGGGGTGTTCGGGGCGTTGGTTGGGGTTCGGGGTAGTTTTTCGTATCCGGTCCCTCCTGGAACACACCCTCCGATGGGTCGGAGTGCCGCAAAAGCCGTCACCTGTATTTTCAAAAGCGACGCGTTGCCTCCTTTTTCTACTCTGTCCCCTCTCCAGAGGGGATTTCTAAGTCCCTAACAAGTTTCATGTATGCAATCTGTCACCGGTAGCTTTTCAGTAAAAAACCCTCGGGAGTTAAGCCTCATTCACCAAAAATCACTCTTTCAAGCATATCGATGTGCCGGAACTTGATATCGTAAAGATCGCGGCTTCGCTCTGCTACATCGCCGGAGACGGAACCCCAATCATCAGCCCGGGCAAACGAATCGCCGTTGGTGTAGATATTTCCTGCGACGGTTAAAAACATCCCAAGCGTGGAAACCATGAGTCTTTCATCAAGTATCGAGCCATCTTCATACGATACGACATTCACCACTGTACCCTGCTCACCAATGTGGTAATCGAGCATACCGCGCATGGCTTGGTCATAAAAATGCGGAAATTGATCCCTGAGCTCCTCCCGATACCTGTTTATGAATTCAGACGTACCATCGCGTTCACGATCAAATGAAAATCCTCCTCCAACATGGTTCAGAAACTGGTACCAGTCATACACGCTCACTTCAGCTGATGCTGCAGTCACGCCTTGCTCAGTAAACTCGATTTGATCCGGCAGCCCCCACGGTT
Source organism: Balneolaceae bacterium (assembly GCA_007693295.1). GTDB lineage: Bacteria > Bacteroidota > Rhodothermia > Balneolales > Balneolaceae > Rhodohalobacter. The sequence continues at coordinate 8,145 of REDT01000129.1, read as the reverse complement.
CAACCAGTTCGAGTACGGCTTCAAACATTGAAGCGGTGCGATCAAACACAGTTCGCGCCATTTCTCTGTCCGAATCGTCACCAAACATATAGAGCACATCGTACATCGTTTTCTTGCCGCGTATCATAGCCCCTACTGCATCCAGGTGCCAAACCGTGCCGTCTCCTAAATCGTAAACAGAGGATTCCTCAAGCCAAGAATCTTCCAGTACGTCAGCAATTTGACGATAGGTTTGAAGCATATCATCAATCCCATAATCAAGCCACGATTCGAGTGCTTCTTCTGTGAGCAGCCCCATATTATCCGCGCCTTCCGGTTTTTCCCAAACAATCCAGGCGTACCCGTGGCCGTGAATTCCACCCAGTCCGTAGCTCATGCTTCTGTGGTCTGATGTGCCATCCTGATGGATAAACCGCCCCTCCTCAAAGTGGTTGTTCAGCAAGTAGCGTCCCGGCATGACAATAAAATTGGTGGTTTCTCTGGAGAGACGTTCATACAAAATTTCATCATCAAACCTGCTGCCTCGATGATGCATATGATATGAATAGACCAGATGCGGGTAGATGGATAGATCAAGCTCTTCACTGCTCTCGTGTGCGTCGCCATGTTGAACATATCGGTTCACAAATAGCCCATTCTGATTAAAAGACCTATCCGTATCGTGCATAAGATCCAGCCACCGTTCGGCCCGGGCGTTCATTTCATCAGGGAATAGTTCCGGCCGGTAATTCTCGTGCCCATACTCCGATGCCCTTGAGTTACCGGCAATCATGAAGAGTGCGTGCAGGGCATTGCTGTAATCATTCACGTACAAATAGCCGTTATCCGGTTCTCCATGGCCATCTTCAGTAATAACGTGCGGCACTGTGTAATCCGGTGAAGCAGAGTGTGCCGGTATTGTCTCTTCGCCATTACATGAAGTTAACCAGAGGGCTGTGAAAATTAAGAAACTCAATGGGTGATAGTTAAAAGCTCTCATCTTTGATCTATATATTTTAGAGGTTTATTTATTAATTATATGGAGTATAATCGATTATGTGGTATCTGAAATAATTTAATACTGCAGCCACATCAAAAGATAAAAATCGTCAATACGTTTACTGCCGCTGCTTTCAGATAATAAAATAATCCAACCATGCCGGATAAAGCTCTACCCGTTAATGCCCAGAATCTTTCTGTTTAACTCTTCATCACTTCCGGCTCCGGCAAAGTCATCAAAAGCCTTATCGGTGACACGTATAATCAGGTCGCTAATAATTTCAGCTCCCTCCCTGGCACCCTGCTCAGGATGTTTGATGCAGCACTCCCACTCCAAAACCGCCCAGCAGTCGAGATCATGCTGTGACATCTTGCTGAAAATTGCGTGAAAGTCGATCTGTCCATCTCCTATAGAGCGAAAACGCCCGGGCCGTTCTAACCAACTCTGATAACCTCCATACACACCACTTTTTCCTGTCGGGTTAAACTCGGCATCCTTTACATGAAAAGCCTTGATGTAATCTTTGTAGATATCGATAAAGGAGAGGTAGTCCATCTGCTGGAGCAAAAAGTGGCTGGGATCGTAGAGAATTCGTGCTCTTTTGTGATTTCCCGTGGCTTCAAGAAATTTCTCAAAGGTAATGCCGTCGTGCAGGTCCTCTCCGGGATGCAGTTCATAGCAGACATCCACGCCGTGTTTGTCAAATTCGTCCAGGATCGGCTTCCACAGACGGGCCAGTTCAGCAAAGCCATCCTCTACCAGACCGGCCGGACGCTGCGGCCAGGGATAGACTGTATGCCACATCAGTGCACCTGAAAAAGATGCATGGGCATTCAGCCCGAGATTGGCGCTCGCCTTTGCGGCCATCATCAGCTGATTCACAGCCCACTTTTGCCTCTCTTTTGGTTTACCCTTTACCTCATCAGAGGCAAATCCGTCAAACATAATATCATAGGCGGGATGTACGGCAACCAGCTGCCCCTGCAGGTGCGTGGAGAGTTCGGTGATCTGAACGCCGGTGGCTTCAATCTTGCCCTTATACTCTTCCGCATAGGTTTTGCTGTTCGCCACTTTCTCAAGATCGATCAGGCGCGATTCCCATGTCGGTATCTGAACTCCTTTATACCCCAGCGACTTAGCCCACTTGCAGATCGCTACAATATCATTAAACGGAGGTTCATCATTTACAAACTGAGCTAAAAATATGGCGGGTCCTTTTACTGATTTCATAGTCTTAATTAATTGATTTATTGAGATTTAAAATACTGATAAACTGAAGGATGATTCTTTGGAGCGTTGATTATATTTCCAGATAGTTTTTGAGTGCATTCCCCTACGCTAACACACCCCTCAATCCCCTCTCTAGAGGGGAGGCTTACTTCTCCCTGCGCCTTGCGCTCCCGATGGGTCGGGATGTCGCTTATCGCGCCACCTGCGCCATTCTACACCACAAACTCTGTCCACTTCTTGTCCGACTTATTCGACTTCACCATGGTCGAAACAAACGCCATACCGCGAAGACCATCGTCCACATTTGGAAAGTCGTAATCATTCACAGACGCAAAGCTGCCTGACTGGTGATCCCTCACCGCAGCGTGAAATGCCACATAGAGATTGGCGAATGCCTCCAGATAACCCTCCGGATGCCCTGCCGGCAGCCTTGTATTGGCTGTGGCGGCTTCAGAAAGATACCCGGTTCCGGCTCGAAGTATTTGAGTTGGTTCTTCCAGCGGCTTGTACAGTAATGTATTGGGATCCGTATGAGTCCACTCCAAACCTCCTCTTTCACCGTACAACCTGAGCTTAAGGTCATTCTCCTCACCGGCCGCAATCTGGGTGGCCATCAGTACGCCGGTGGCTCCGTTACCGAATTTAAGCAGTGCAGCTGAATCATCATCCAGTTTCCGGTTCTCCACCGTAATGTTTACATCCGCGTTGATGTGGGTGATTTCAAGGCCGCTTACGTACTCAGCCAAATTGGCCGCGTGTGTTCCGATATCTCCAATGGCTCCCCCCTCACCCGATTTACCCGGATCGGTACGCCAGGAGGCCTGTTTGTTCCCCTCCTGCTCAAGCGGCGTGGCCAACCAGCCCTGGGGATACTCCACATAGATTTTTCGGATCTTGCCAAGTTTGCCGGATTCGATATAATGCTTCGCCTCCTTAATCATGGGGTATCCGGTATAGGTGTGCGTTAATGCCAATACATACCCGGTCTTCTCCACAATATGCTTCAACTCTTTGGCCTCTTCGAGAGAAAATGCCAATGGTTTATCGATAATCACATGAAATCCGTTTTCCATGGCCAGTTGAGCGGGTTCAAAATGAACATGATTAGGCGTTACAATAGAGACCGCCTCCATTCTTTCACTTTCCGGAAGTTTCGACTCTTTTTCGAACATCTCTTTGTACGAGCCGTAAACACGTGACGAATCAAGTCCCAGCAGATCACCGGTCTTTTTTGACTTCTCCGCACTGCTGCTGAATGCTCCGCAAACCAGGTCGAACTTACCATCCAGGGATGCCGCTTTCCGGTGTACCTCACCGATAAATGCCCCGATTCCTCCCCCTACCATGCCCAGTCTTAGTTTTTTTCCCATTTTTGCGTGGTTTTTTATAAAGTAATTGTTTGTCGTTTTATTGTTTTCTGTCTGAACCTACATCCATATATGCATAAAAAGTTTGCAGTAGGCAGTTTACAGTTGGCAACTCCTTACATCAGAAGCTAAAGTCAAATAACCAATTAGTGCAAATGTCATGAAATTAATTCGATCGATATACTCTAAAGCAAAATTGCCAAGCTGTTAATTGCCAACTGCTAACTGCCTACTGTTAGCTGCTCACTGCCTGTTGCATAAATTATACCCCTTCCATAAATATACTTTTGAACATTACTGCTCTGCAATAAAAGTTTCATTCTTACAGATAACGAAGATTCCGAAATAGTGCAACAAAATCAATGGCATTTACTTGCACTTATCAATGATAAAATGAATATTCTCTCTGCTCAATTAACCTGTTCAGAAAACAACTTTATTTATGGCTTCAAATCGATTTGTTATTTCCAGGCTAAGCCTGATGATGTTTCTTCAGTTTTTTATATGGGGCGGCTTCTTCGTCACCATGGGTGTCTACCTCTTAGAAATTTTCCGGGGTGAGGAGGGCCTTAATACTATTATTGGTCAATCCTATGCAACTCACAACTGGGCAGCCGTTCTTGCCCCTGTTCTGGTAGGCCTTATTGCCGACCGGTATTTCAATGCGGAAAGAGTAAATGCTGTGTGTCATATTCTGGGTGCCGGGCTGCTTTGGTATGCTGCAACTGTATCAGAGCCGAGTGCATTTATCTGGATCATGTTTGCATATTTCATGCTCTATATGCCCACCCTCGCGCTGGTGAACGCAATCTCCTTTGCGAATATTGGCGATCCGGACAAAGAGTTTCCAAAAATCAGGGTATGGGGAACACTGGGCTGGATCGTTGCCGGTTTTGTGGTGGCTCAAACCATACTGGGATGGGTTAATATTCCAATTCTTGGCTGGTTTACAGGAATTGAATCGGGAATACAGTCGACCGCCATTCCACTGCAGATGTCGGCCATTATCTCCCTGATATACGGTTTCTACAGTTTTACACTGCCTGCAACACCTCCATCCGAAAAAGGCAAGAAATTCAGCCTGGCTGAAGCCCTCGGACTGGATGCGGTAAAACTGCTCACAAATAAGAACTTTGCGATCTTCTCGTTCAGTAGTTTTGCAATCAGTATACCCCTGGCTTTTTATTATGCCAGAACCAACGACTTCATAGCGGCTGTAGCTTTTGGTGATGCGGCTCCGTCGTTTATGACAATCGGTCAAATGAGTGAAGTGTTCTTCATGATACTTATACCCTTTTTTATTGTTCGCCTGGGGGTAAAATGGATGCTACTGGTGGGGATGCTGGCATGGACACTAAGGTACTTTCTGTTCGGATTTTTCCCGGATTCCGTTTTCCTCATTCTGGTTGGAATTGCACTGCACGGTATTTGTTATGATTTCTTCTTTGTAACCGGTCAGCTTTATGTTGAGAAAAAAGCGCCAAGGAGCCTGCGTGCAAGCGCCCAGGGTTTCTTCAATCTGCTCACGTATGGGGTAGGTATGCTTATTGGAAACTACCTGCTTGGCTGGTGGGGAGATAGTATCGAACTGGACGGAGCAACCCAGCAAGGATGGCTTGATGGAGCATTTGCCTTCTGGATCATGCCGGCCATTGCGGCGCTCGGTGTGGCAATCTTCTTCTTTATCTTCTTCTGGGATGATGAAGTGGAGGCCAAAACCATCGATCCAAACGTATCTACTCTTATTGATGCTGATCCGGGTGAGACAAGCCCCGGTACAGTTGCCTGATCAATAATCAATCAATTGGAATATTCATTTAAGCCCGGCATCCTCTGCCGGGCTTTTCTATTTATTGTGGTGAATAATAAATCAGATCTGTTTTAGTGGTACTTCATCATAGCCAGAAAAGCCATAGATAGGATTTGCCGGAAGAGTCTTCCATCGCAGGTTCGGGATTATGCAACAATTCGACTATCGCAGGCTTTCAGCCTGGGTGTCTTCAATCGGAGGTTCGGAATATTTCACCGATTTGAATGTCATAAGCTTTCAGCCTGTTTTGTTTTTATGGGGTTTCCGGAGTGATGGTGTGTTTATTTAAAAATCTCTTCTCTAAATCAAGTTTTCTTAGCCCTTTACTTTGCCGGTTCAGACAAAAAATGTAGATTCTACAGTTGCCTGTAAACATAAAATACTTAGGAGCTATGAAAAAAATTGCACTTCTCACTACTCTCTTTCTTTTGCCTCTTATTGCCACTGCACAATCCGGGTGGATAATCGAAGCAGAAGAGATCGATCCAAATAACTATTACGGTATAACGGTTGCCAACGGAATGGTAGGTATCGTTTCGTCTGCCGAGCCTCTTCGGGTAAGCGAAACCGTATTGAATGGGGTATATGATTTTTACGGCCGGGGAAGGGTCTCCAACATTCTGCGCGGTTTCAATTTTGCAGGGATGCTTCTTGATGTTGACCGTAATCGCATCAACAGCAATAATATTTCCAACATGCGGCAGCGCCTGAACATGCGTGAAGCCTATTTCGAGACTACATTCAATTATCAGGATAAAGTGGAGGTAACCCAGCGCGTTAGGGCGCTTCGCCATCTCCCGTTCACCAGTATGATTGAGATGGAGATCACAGCCTTACAAAATGTAACCATTCGTCCCGCAAGCGTGATTGAAGCACCCGATCACCTCAGAGACGTCAGAAGCTACTACTCGGTAATTGACCGGCCGCACGTGCAAATCCCTCTTCTCTCCTCTGTTGCCGACAGTCCTACAGGCAAACACACCATTGCCGTTTCGAACAGTTTCCTGTTTGAAGAGGAAGATATGCCACACTATATCCATGAAGACTGGGACCATAATATGCATCTGGTTCACCTTACGAAAGAGCTTCGTGCCGGTGAAACCTACCGGTTTACAATTGTGAGCTCTGCAACATCCACGGAACACTTCTCTGACCCGCACAGTGAAGCGGAGCGGCTTAGTGTCTACGCCATGCTCGAAGGGCGCGACCGCCTGCTGATGCGCCACAATGCCGAATGGGACAGGCTCTGGGAGAGTGATATCATCATTGAAGGGAACGACCGTGACCAGCTCGATGTGCGATCCGCGCTCTATCACCTCTATTCATTTGTACGCGAGGGTTCACGGTTAAGCCTCTCACCCATGGGTCTCTCAGGCCTTGGCTATAACGGCCACGTATTCTGGGACACTGAGATCTGGATGTATCCTCCCCTGCTGATTATGCAGCCCGAACTGGCTCGCTCAATTATTGACTACCGAACCGATCGTATTGAAGGTGCCCGAACCAAAGCATTCAGTCATGGCTACAGGGGCGCGATGTTCCCATGGGAGTCAAACGATGAGGGCCAGGAAGCCACCCCCTACTGGGCTCTCACCGGACCCTTCCAGCATCACATCACGGCTGTAGTCGGTATCGCTTTCTGGAACTATTTCCAGGTCACACAGGATGTAGAGTGGCTTGAACGGGATGGGTTTCCTTTGCTTCAGGAAGTAGCCGAGTTCTGGCTGAGCCGTGTTGAGGAGAATGATGATGGCGGGTTTGATATCATCAATGTGGTGGCAGCCGACGAGCACGCCGAAAACGTCGATAATAATGCCTTTACCAACGGTACGGCCATTAATGTGCTCAGATATACCACCAAAGCGGCTGAAGTTCTCGGTGTTCAGCCCGACCCGATGTGGAACTACGTTGCCGACAGAATTCCAATCCTTGAATTTCCGGACGGAACCGTTCAGGAACACGCTACCTATGAAGGCGAGATGATCAAGCAGGCGGATGTGAACCTGCTCACCTATCCACTTGGCATTATAACGGACCGCGAACAGATGAGAAAGAATCTCGATTATTACCAACAGCGGGTCGATCCGCAAGGACCGGCTATGACTCATTCGGTCTATTCGGTTATCAGTTCCAGGCTGGGCAATGCCGGTGAAGCCTACGAACTGTTCCACAAAGGCTACCGTCCGAATATGCTGCCGCCGTTCGGCGTGATTGCCGAAGTTGCGGGTGGAACCAATCCCTATTTCGCAACAGGAGCGGGCGGAATGCTGCAGTCGGTTCTTTCAGGTTTTGGCGGACTTGAACTCACTGATGAAGGCATCATTCAGCTGGATACGCCCCTCCCAAGAGGCTGGCGTTCCATTACAATAACCGGTGCGGGCGTGGATGGGGTAACGTTTGAGAATCGGCGTTGATTAGAAAGATCCGTCGGTTTTTTTTCCGGGCACGGTTGTAGTTAGTTAATTGACCGGTATTAAAAATAGAGAAATCCGACGGATCTGTTACCCTCGACTGACGAGTGGCACTACTCAAACATTAACCCAACCACTAAACACTCGTCTGTCGAGTTCACGGGGCGACAAGTATATTTCAAAACCCCGTGATCAACCACAAGACTCCTAAATAATTAAATAATTAAAAAATCAAACCTATTATGAATACATTCGGTCAATTTGAAAATACCGTCATTCTCTTAATAATCATCTTAGTAGTATGGGATTTGGTCTGGACAATGATCTCACTGTGGAAATCAGCGCGAA
>REDT01000142.1 GCA_007693295.1 Balneolaceae bacterium | reverse complement strand
ATGCGGCTGGTCTTTTTCAATGAGTTCAGAATCATGCCATTCAGGTCAAAAGGAAGCAGGGTTCGTACATCGATTAATTCTGATGAAATACCCGCCTCTTCCAGCTCCGGAAGAACCATCTCTACAATGTTGCAGGTAGAGCCATAGGAAACAATCGTAATGTCAGTACCCTCTTTTACTACTTCGGGAACACCCAACGGCAACGTATATTCACCCGGGTTTGACGGCAGAGCTTCTTTGAGCCTGTATCCGTTCAGTGGCTCAATAACCAGGGCAGGGTCATCTCCCTGCAGCAGGGTATTATAGAATGCTGCCGCATCGGTAAGGTTTCTCGGCACGCATACATGTATCCCTCTCAGTCCATTCACAATCATACCCATGGGTGAACCGGAGTGCCAAATCCCTTCAAGACGATGCCCTCGTGTACGAATAATCAGCGGATAGGCCTGGCCTCCCGCCGTTCTGTAGCGAACCGTTGCCACATCATCGCTCAGGCTCTGGAAGCAGTAGAGCAGGTAGTCGAGATATTGAATCTCGGCAATCGGCCGCAATCCGCGAAGCGACATACCTATACCCTGGCCCAAAATAGTTGCCTCACGTATGCCTGTATCGCTTACCCTGAGTTCACCATATTTTTTCTGCATCCCTTCCAGGCCCAGGTTTACATCGCCTAATCTTCCAACATCCTCTCCGAAAACAAGAGTATTTGGATATTTATCAAATATGTTGTCGAAATTGTCGCGCAGTATAACGCGCCCATCCACCTTCTTCGGTTCCTTCTCATACTCCGGTTTAGTCTCTTCGATAAGGAGAGGTGAATTTGGAGTTTCACTATAGAGGTGAGAACTGAAACGCACCCTGTTCTCCTCCTGCTGATTATCAAGCCAGTTGATCAGATCTTGTTTAGCCTTTGAATTTTCACCCCTCAGTACGTGCAGGCATTTTCTTGCCGCAGAGACGACGTCTTTTCTGATTGGGCGGGTCTTTCTTTTTAATTGTGTTTGAAGCTCTGATAGCTTATTTAAATCCTTATGGGCATTCTGAAGACTGCTCATCAGTGATATCAGCTCCTCTTTCTCCTGTTTGATAGGTTCCTGGTATGATTGCCAGGCTTTTTTCTGTATCTCTTTAACTTCAGCTTCTGCTTCTTTCTCCAGGGTATTCAGCTTTGTTTTCGTTGAAATGCCCTCTTTTATAATCCATTTCTTAAACTGCTTGATGCAGCAGTATTCACCCTCCCATTCCAGGCGGTTGTCAGTTTTATATCGCTCATGAGAACCTGAAGTGGAATGGCCCTGTGGCTGGGTCACCTCCTCAACATGCACCAGAACCGGCACATGCTCTTCCCTGGCTATAATCTGGGCTTCATTAAACGTGGCTATCAGCTCTTCATAGTCCCAAGCTTTTACATTGAAGATCTCAAACCCGTCTTCATTTTCTGTTCGCCGAAATCCTTCAAGAACTTTGGATATACTCTCTTTGGTGGTTTGATATTTTTTTGAGACAGATATCCCATAACCGTCGTCCCATACTGATAGAATCATCGGCACCTGCAGTACGCCTGCAGCGTTAATTGTCTCCCAGAACACCCCTTCTGAGGTGCTTGCGTCTCCTATGGTGCCCCATGCAACCTCATTTCCGTTATCGGAAAACTGTTTCCAGTCTTTAAGAAGCTCACTGTTTCTGTACACTTTGGAAGCCTGGGCCAGCCCCAGCAACCGCGTCATCTGCCCGGCCGTGGGCGACATATCGGCTGAAGAGTTCTTATTCTTGGTTTGATCAATCCAGCTGCCGTCTTCATTGATAAGCCGGGTTGCAAAGTGAGAATTCATCTGCCTTCCGCCGGAATGCGGATCCTCATTTACATCGGGATTGGCATAGAGCTGGGCAAAGAACTGTTCGACGGTAAGTTCGCCTATCGCCATCATCAGGGTCTGGTCTCTGTAGTAACCCGATCTGAAATCACCCTCTTTAAAAAATTTGGCCAGTACCAGCTGAGGCAGCTCCTTGCCATCACCAAATATTCCGAATTTTGCCTTACCTGTTAAAACTTCCTTCCGGCCTAAAACAGACATTTGTCTGCTTATACAGGCAAGCCTAAAATCGTTGATGATATCAGTCTTTTGCTTCTTGGAGTACTTCGTTTTGGTCGACTGTTTACTTGCCATAATGCTGATTCTTTTTCTGCAATTTCAATTTCATTGAAGCCCGTACCTTATTCAGGGCATACCTAAACTTTCCCGATGATTTTTTTTTCAAAATAAGTGAATTTTGGGAATATCACTTAATTAATAAGCAACTGTTTGCGCTACGGAATAAAAAAGGATTTAAAACAAAGAGTTACCTCTTTAATTTATAAAGCTATTCGGTGAAGCCGCCTTTTGTCATGTTCATCGGATCCAGGGCGTTTTCCAGCTCTTTATCCGATAGATCCGTCATTTCGCGCGCAACATCCATTACGGCGCGGTCTTCTGCATATGCTTTTTTTGCAATTTTTGCGGCCAGATCATATCCAATCAACGGGTTTAGTGCGGTTACAAGTATCGGGTTTTTTCCAACCATCTGTTGGATCACTTCCTTTCTGGCCTGAAGGCCGCTTACGGATCTGTCGGCAAAGTTCCGTGCTGAATTAGCCAGAATTTCGATCGACTGGAGCAGATTGTGAGCTACAACCGGCAGCATAACATTAAGTTCAAAATTACCCGATTGGCCTCCAATGGTAATTGCCGCGTCATTGCCTATTACCTGGGCACACACCATGGTGAGCGACTCTTCAATTACCGGGTTTACTTTACCCGGCATGATAGAGGATCCCGGCTGCAGCGCCTGCAGCTGAATTTCACCCAGCCCGCTGTTTGGGCCGGAATTCATCCATCGAAAATCGTTACCAATTTTCATCAGGCTTACCGCAATCGTTTTCAGCTGACCGCTCAGCTCAACCGGGGCATCCACTGTTGCCTGGGCTTCAAAATGGTTAACGGCTTCAATAAACTTCTGGCCGGTGGCTGATGCTGCTTCAGCGGCAAACCGTTCACCAAATTCAGAGTGGGTATTGATGCCTGTTCCAACCGCCGTGCCGCCCTGTGGAAGCTCCAGAAGCCTCTCCATTGCAGATTCAACACGCTTGATTCCCAATTCTATTTGACGGGCATATCCGCTAAACTCCTGCTGAATGGTTACCGGCATTGCGTCCATCAGGTGTGTACGCCCTGTTTTTACCACATTTTTAAGTTCATCACCCTTGGCCAGAATGGTTTTATGCAGATGCTTCAGGGCCGGAATCAGATTTTCCTGAACCGAAAGAACTGCTGAAATGCGAATAGCGGTCGGAATCACATCGTTTGAGCTTTGGCCAAAATTGACGTGATCGTTCGGATGGATAAAGGTATCTGTGCCCTCTTTAAGTTCATTGGCACGCTTGGCGATCACCTCGTTGGCGTTCATGTTGGTAGACGTTCCGGAACCGGTTTGAAAGATGTCTAAAACAAAATCCGCGTCGAACTTTCCTTCAATTACTTCATTTGATGCTTTTTGAATGGCATCGGCTATTTTTTTATCGATCAGGCCCAACTCTGCGTTCACTTTTGCAGCCGAATACTTCACACGCCCTACCGCCGATATAAACTCCCTGCTAAACCGGATACTACTCACCGGGAAGTTATCGTGTGCACGTTGTGTTTGCGCCCCATAGTAAGCATTAGCAGGCACTTTAACCTCGCCCATAGAGTCCTTTTCAATTCGATAGTCGCTCATAGTATGATCTTAATTTCCAAAAGTTTTTAGTCCTCCAACTTACTAAATTTTGTCGAAAATGAGAAGGAAAGCGCTTCCGAAAAAAATAAAGGATCGGCAAAAAGTGAGGAAACTACCCTGCAAAGCGATGGGGCGAATGGGGAGCGAAAAAGTGACGAAACCGGGATCCGGGTTAAAGCTTTTTCGAATACATCCTGTAGACCTTATCCAGCTGGCCACCGATTTTTTCAGCTACCCGCACCATTTGAACATTCTCTTCCAGTATCCAGCCAACTTCCGACGAGTAGAAATCTTTTATCAATCCATTTTCAATGGCTTCGCGGTGCAGAAGCACATCGATACCTTTACCCTGATACTCCGGCAGAACCCCCATAAGTGCGGTGCGGATTTTATTGATTTTCTTCTTATTCCAGAGAATTTTTAAAATACCGAATGGCAGCAGCCGTCCATTCATATTCCTGAAAATCTGATTGTAATCGGGCAGGCCAACCGAGAAACCGACCGGTTTACCGCCTATCTCGGCTATATGAGCAAAATCCGGATCAACAATTGTTTTCAAATCGGCTGCAAGCGCATCAAATTCAGCTTCCGAAAGAGGTATATAACCCCAGTTCTTGCTCCATGCTGCATTAAAAATTTTACGGATTATTTTAACCTCTTCTTTAATCTTCTTCAGCTCTATTCTCCTGATGTGGATCTCCGGAAGACGTTTTTTAACAATTTCAACTGCCCGGTTGGCACGGTCTCTGTCCACACTGTCTTGTGTAACCAGATAGGTAAACAGATCCATCGCTTTATCGTATCCCGCTCCTTTCAGGAGTTTGTCGTAATACGTTTTACTGTACGGCATCATGATACTTGGATACTTTTCAAAGCCATCAACTAGTATTCCGATCTCATCCATCATACTGGGATTTGCAGGCCCCAAAACGTCGTCCATTCCATTTCGTCTCATCCAGTCTTCGGCAACCTTGAAGAGCAGATCTGCTGTAGGCTGATGATCAATACACTCAAAAAAACCAAAAAAGCCGGTTTTGGTTTTATGATAGTCATTATACCGGTGATCGATGATCGCTGCCAGCCGGCCGGCCGGCTTGTCGTTGTGCTCTGCCAGAAACAGAACTATCTCGGCATTTTCGTAGAATGGGTTTTTCTTTTCGTTGAGCAGTTTTTTCTGCTCAATCAGCAGCGGCGCCACCCAATAGGTATCTTCTGAATAGTGGGTGTACGGAAAATGTATAAAATCTTTCTTCTCCTGCTTGGTAGAAACAATAGATACAGCGTTGGTAGGAGGTCTGTTTTCCACAGGCTATACTTCTAAATCTATCAAAGATTTTCCGTTTTTGTCGATAATTCCATGCTTTATACCCACAGTTCTGAAGGCATCCAAAATTTTATCAAGATGTTCATTTGTGTGGGTGGCCATATAACTGGTTCTCACCAAGGCCTGTCCCTGCGGCACCGCCGGCGGCACTACGGCATTTACGTACACACCCTCTTCAAACAGGTCTTTCCAAAACTGAAAACATTTCATCATCTCACCTACAACAACCGGTATGATTGGCGTTTGGCTGGACCATACGTTAAAGCCGAGATCGCGCAAATTTGCACGCATGTAGTTGGAGATCTCCTCAAGCCGTTCCAGCCTCCATGGTTCGCTTTGCAGAATTTCGAGTGATTTTAATACAGTTGCCACATTTGCCGGGGGCATACTTGCACTGAAAATATGAGCGGGCGACTTATGGCGGATATATTCTATAACTGTACGGTCGCCCACCAGGAACCCTCCAAGTGATGCAAAAGATTTTGAAAATGTACCGCTGATCAGGTCAACATCGTCCATTAATCCAAAAACGGATGCTGAACCTCGCCCTCCATCACCTATTACCCCAACTGCGTGTGCATCGTCGAGGTATAAACCTGCACCGTACTCTTTTGCCAAAGCTACCAGTTCAGGTACTTTAGCCAGTGTGCCCGACATTGAAAATACACCGTCGCTCACGATAATCTTGCCGGCTCCCGGCTCAGCTTTAGCCAGCAGAGTGCGCAGATGCTCCATATCGTTGTGTCGAAACCTGACCGTTTTTGCATTTGAAACCTGTGTTCCCACAACAATGCAGGCATGGTTTTCACGATCAGAGAAAATAATATCATTCCGGTCAGCTATGGTCTGAATTGACCCTTCGTTGGTTTGATAGCCGGTGCTGAACAGAACACAAGACTCTTTCTCCATAAAGACGGCAAGTTTATCTTCGAGTTCCAGGTGGAGATCGAGGGTGCCGTTCAAATATCTTGAACCTGTACAACCGGTGCCGTAGGTGGTAATCACATCCTGAGCGGCTTTTATGGTACGGGGATCGTTAGTGAGGCCAAGATAATTATTTGAACCGGCCATAATTACATCACGGCCTTCAATTTTCACAGTAGTTCCGTCAGTTGCCTGAAGGGGTTTGAAATAGGGATAGAGCCCTAATTCTTTAATTTCATCTGCAATTGTAAAGTCGTATGCTTTTTTAAATACTTTCTGATATGTTGTTTCGGCGTTGGTATCAGCCATGACGGGGAGTTACATTTTCATTAATCGGGTAAATATACCGAGTATTAAGATTCTATCAAATTCTGTAAACGTAACTGACGGGTAATTAATTCAGGCTTTTTAAAAAAGCGAGGTACTTATCTACCACAGCGTCCCAGTTAAACGTTTTTTTTACAAAATCTTCGGCTTTCTTTGAAAGGTTTTTTAATTCGCTGTTTAAAACCTGGTCGACCTTTGCAGCGAATATATCTGCATCTCCTGCAGGCACTCTATATCCATTTACACCCTGAACAATTACATCCTTAATGCCTTCCAGGTCGGACGCCACAGCCGGCACTCCGGCACGGTTGGCTTCCAGCAATACAATACCAAAACCTTCCATATCCCCCTTTACAGGGATGTTTGGCATCACAAAAAGATCAGCTCCTGCATAAGCAGCATTTAATATCTCTTCAGGTTGTTTACCCGTAATAATGATCTTTTGTTTCAAAGAAGATGCTTCTCTTGCTAATTTAATGGAATCGTGCTCCGGGCCATCACCAATTATCATATATATAACGTCCGACTCAATCTTATCCAATACTTCTTCAATAAACCATTGATGCCCTTTTCGCTTCACCTGCCGGCCAACGGTGAGAAGTAACCTGGCAGATGACAGATCCAGATTGAATTTTTTTTCCAGAATACTTCTGGCCTCCTCCTTTTCCGGCAGTTCCCTCATTGCGCCGGCGTCAAATCCGTTTGGCAGTGCAACGCCGATGTCCGGTTTCATCCCGCGCTTAATGGAAGCCTGCCTGGTGGCTTCAGATACTGAAATAACGCCTTGCAGATTTTTAAATACAGTTGGCAGATACCATTGATAAACAAAGAACGGCAACGTAACATCCTGCCCGTGGTTAATAGTCACACATGGAACTTTTGGCTTTCGAAGCATAAATGGGAGCACACCTGCCGTAACCATCGATGAGAAAAGAACAACATCCGGGTTGAACCGCTTAACCGCTTTGGGAATTCTCCAGAGCAGTTTAAACAGAAAGAAGAATGTTTTAAGCCCGATATATCTCCAGGATGTGCGTAAAATGATGGTTTCAATCTCTACATCATCCCGTTTCTTCATGGCTTCCACCATTTGAATACTGACGTTTTGCATTCCCCCGATACTTTTCAGAGGGGAGTCTTTTGGTGGATGCAAATGTGAAATGTATAAAATCCGCACTTTTTCGATCTAATACTCCAATACCTGTTTATAATAATCCAACAAGTTCTCGTTTATATTTTCCCAGCTATAGTTCTTCGCCATTTCGATGGATAAAGCGGCCATATTCTCACGTAACTCAGAATCAGTCACCAATTTTTCAATATACGTGTAAAAGTCCTCTTTTTTATCAACACTGGCAAGAAATCCATTCGCATTATGTTCAACCAAAGATTTGCTGCCCACGGCATCGGCCACTACACAGGGTAAACCGCTGGCCATAGCTTCCAGTGTAACATTACCAAAGGTCTCCGTATCGGACGGGAAAAAGAAAATATCGCTGCTGGCATACGATGTTGCCAGTTCATCGCCCGTTAAAAACCCCGTATAAACGGCCTCCGGAAAATGCTTCCTGAGCTCATCACCCGCGGGGCCGTCGCCCACAACCAGGGCTTTTACATTCGAATACTTCCGGCGAATTTTTTTCAGAACATCAGCATAGATCAACAGATTTTTCTCCCAAACCAGCCGCGAAACAAACGTCACAACGATATCGTCTTCGCCAAACCCTCTTTCAGCCCTCCATGAATCACTCCGTTTTGAGGGATTAAACACCTCATTATCTATTCCCCTGGCCCAGATTTTAAGTTCACTGTCAATCCCCTTCTCTTCCAGGAATTCTGCCATTGAGGGTGTGGGAATGTAGAGTTGGCTGCAATGGCTGTAAAACCACCCGAGGTATTTCCAAAGCAGGGGTTCCAATATCGAGAGTTTATAGTACTTGAGATAACTTGCAAAATGTGTATGATAGGAGGATACAACCGGCTTCTGATTATTTATTGACCATTTAAGAGCTTTATAACCCAGAATATCGGGTGTTGCAATATGGATCAGATCAGGGTTAAACTCTTCCAGCTTTTTTTTCGCCTCTTTTGGAAATGCGGTGCTCACACGATACTCAGGCCTGCCGGGAAGGCTTCTGGAAGGCACAACAATCAGTTTTCCGCTATGCTGTAGCGCAGGTTCATCAATAGAAGGGCCAAACACCAGTACCTCTACACCGTTTTGGAGAAGAAACTTTACCAAACGGTTCAGCGTAAGTGATACACCATCGCGAATATGATTATAATTGCCGGTAAATAGGGCTACCCGAAACCTGCTCATACAGTTTTAATTGCAATTGCCATCTTTGTATCTTCAATGGCTGTCGCTTTTAGTATTAGTGAGATTGTTATGCGAACTGTATTTTGAAACCGTTCACTTCGAGCAGACACGGAACTCCAAATCTTAACGGCTAATTTTAGTACAGATACAGATTTATTGAAACGGAAGTTACCTGACGTCATGATACTTAACTGAACAGCCTCTGTTTTTCAGAAATTTTCAACGGGTTGAATATACAAATTAAATGAACGCATTTGTTACCGGTGCAACAGGTTTTATCGGAAGCCATCTTGTCGACACTCTTATTGAGCTCCCAAATTACGAACAGATTAAATGCCTGGTACGAAGTGACGAGAAGTGGTTAGAAGGTAAATCGTATCAAAAAGTTTCCGGAGATCTTCACTCCTTTCGTGTTCTGGGTGATGCCCTCGAAGATACAGACATTGTTTTCCACCTTGCGGCAGTGGTAAAGGCGCCAAGCCAAAAAGAGTATGACTATGCAAATGTAGAGGCTACAGAAAATTTACTGAGGCTGGCTCATAAAAAAGGCGTAAAAAAGATGGTGATTCTCTCATCGCTGGCCGCAGCCGGACCGAGCCGGGGCGAACCGCTTACGGAACAGAACTCCCTGAATCCGGTTAGCAAGTATGGAGTTTCCAAAAAACGGATGGAAGATATGATTCACGCTGTGGCCGATCCCAGGATGTCGATCACGATTTTGCGCCCGCCTGCCGTATATGGCCCCAGGGAAGATCAGATCTTTACGCTCTTTAAAATGATGAAGTACGGCATTGCCCCCATTGTTGGCGACGGCAATCACCCCGAACTCTCTATGCTATACGTTAAAGATTTAATTCAGGGTATATTAAAAGCTGCCCAACAAACAAAACCGGGCGTCCATACCTACTTTATAACGGGTAAGGAGATTGCCAACTGGAATCAAATCCGCGATATTGTCTCAACGGTATTAGGCAGAAACAGCTTAACTGTGCGCCTGAAGCCAAAATGGGTAAAAAATATTGCCGGTACAATTGAAACAACTGCGTCATTTTTTGGTACATATCCCGTTATAAACAAGGAAAAAGCGAACGAAATGATACTTGAGTGGACTTGTTCCGGTGAGAAAGCCATGAAGGAGCTCAATTACAAACCCCAATACACACTGGAAGAAGGAATCTCGCGCACACTGAGATGGTATAAAACACATGGATGGCTATAACCTATGAATAGAACTCTTTTACTGCCGGTATTTACTACCCTTATATTTCTGATATCACTCTCAACCGCATTTGCACAATGGAGCCAGGATTTCCGGAAACAGATGGAGATCCCGAACATTATCAATATTGAGAGTTCAGATTCTCATTTCTATGTGCTCTCTGAAAGTGAAGGGCTTGTCGTGTTCAGGGCACACCCCGACTCACTGCAATGGCTCTATACTTCTACGGGCATGCAGCAGCGCGGCAATATTCTTCAAAGCGATATCCGGTTTGCCTATCTTTATGGAAATAACCGGAGGCTTACCGTGATTGAACCCACTTCGGTTCTGGGTGTCTATTCGTCAACCGTTTTGCCCCAGCAGCCAAGGGCAACCATGAGGGTAGGCAACAATCTCTATATAGCTCTTGGCAGCGGCGGACTCGGTAAATTAAGCCTGGAAAGCCCTGAGAGCGTCGACTCTGACATCACATATATCGACCGCGACAGGTTCAGAAACCGAACGGTAAACGATCTTACCACCGACCGCAACCAGATTCTCTATGTGCTCAGTGAAAACAACTACATTGACATCTACACCATCCGTCCGGAGGATGAACAAGCCGTGGTTGAACATGAAGAACGAGTTCAGATTGACAGAACTACGCAGCGAATATTTCTTACCCAAAACGAACTGATCGGGTCGAGCCGCGACGGAACTATTTTTCTGATTAATTCGGATGGCAGGACCCGAACCATAGCCAATGTTGAGAATCCTGTAAACAAATTGAGAATCTGGAATGACCAGCTTGTGGTGCATACCGAAAATAAAAATCTCTGGATTGGCCCTTTTCAGGAATCATTGGTGCGATGGAAATCGAACGAACGTGCAGGTAACTATTTTACAGTTACCGAAAATCAGCTCTGGATTTCCGAGTTTAACAACCTCTCCCCTGTGGTTAAACGAGAAACCACTGCAGAAAGAGAAGCGGCAGGCAGAGGAGACGGCACACTTCGGCTAAAAGAGATCAGCGATGTCATTATTCCGTTTCCGCGACCTTTAATTCTGCCCATTGAACTTGAGCATAGTGTTGACGCATCGGTCTCATTTAGCTATGAAGCGCCATTTAATAATGCACGCATTCGTGGAAATTCATTTTACTGGCAGCCATCAGCTACGCAAACCGGTCGTCACAATGTTGAAATAATCGCCACCAGCGACGACGGACAAACCCACAGCCGTCAGTTCAATATTGATGTAAGGCCTTTTAATGCGCCTCCGCGGTTCACCCCTTCGCGACCCGTAACCATACCTATTGGAGAAACCTTTCAGCTCGATATAAAAGCGGTAGACCCTGATGGGAAAAACAAGGATCTGATCCGGTACCTGGGCGTGGATATGCCCAATGGTGCACAATTGAATGAAAAAACCGGTCGGTTTACCTGGAACCCTAGCATCCGCCAGGTGGGTACGCACAGATTCCAGGTTGTGGCAACGGATCAATATGGAGCAGCCGCATCTCAGAATTTTGAGATCACGGTAGTTGAGCTGACGGAAGAAGCCGAAATCGAACAGGAAGAGTTTTAGCGTGTCAGAATTTTTTACAGAAGATCTGCTGCAGTGGTACCGTCATGAAAAACGCGACCTCCCCTGGAGACGCACGGATGATCCCTACAAAATCTGGATCTCTGAGATTATGCTCCAACAAACCCGTGTTGACACGGTTATACCCTATTACAACCGGTTTATTGACGCATTTCCCACGGTTCACGACCTTGCCGATGCCCGGCAGCAGCAGGTTTTAAAACTCTGGGAGGGCTTAGGCTACTACAGCCGCGGACGAAATCTCCATCAGGCCGCAAAAACAGTTGTGAGTGATTTTGACGGAATACTTCCGGCCACCCATGATGAGATCTCCAAACTGAAGGGAGTTGGCCCCTACACTTCAGCAGCCATTTTGAGTATTGCCTTCCAAAAACCGTACGCTGTTGTGGATGGAAACGTGATCAGGGTTTTAACCCGGTACTTTGGCATCAAAGAGGATATCCGATCATCAAAGGTAAAAAACAGGGTGCAGGAACTGGCTGACGAATTGATCAGCCCGGACTCCCCCGGCGATTATAACCAGGCGGTAATGGAGCTGGGCGCCATGGTTTGCACTCCAAAAAATCCGGACTGTAACAAGTGTCCGGTATCATCCGGCTGTGTGGCATATAACTCTGCTCAAACCGACATCATCCCCTACAAGTCGCCGGCTAAAAAAATACCTCATCACCAGATTGCGGTCGGGCTGATCGTAAATGGTAACAGTGAGCTGTTAATTGCTCTGCGCCCCAACAATGTGATGCTTGGCGGGCTCTGGGAATTTCCCGGCGGAAAGAGGCAGAGCGGCGAGTCGCTCCATCAAACAGTGACCCGCGAACTGAATGAAGAGCTCGGCGTTGAGGTGGAAGTATTTGAGAAATACCGGCAGTTAAAACACGCCTATTCCCATTTTAAAATAACCCTGCACGCCTACTGGTGCCGCATCACTGAGGGTGACCCCAAACCCAAATCGAGCATGGAGTTAAAATGGGTGTCATTAAATGAGATTGACGAATACCCCTTTCCCAAGGCAAACAAAACACTGATTGAGGGCTTGCAAAGCCTGAATGACAGTGAACTGAAACGGTTCCTGGTTTGATGAAACCACTTCCAAAACTCAGAAAACGCACCAAAAAAGCACTTTTCGAACTCAAGCCGTATCTCGACGACATAAACGACCGGGTAGAGCAGGCTGATTATATCCGGCACGATCCGGTTCAGTTTATGCACGCTTTTACCGATAAAAAGGATATTGAAATTGCGGGCTTTTTTGCAGCTACCATGGCCTGGGGCCGCCGCGACATTGTGATATCCAAAGTGGATGACCTGCTAAGGCGAATGGACTACGACCCCTTCAATTTTGTAGAGAATTATACCCAGGCTGAATTCAACCGTTTCCTAAATTTCAAACACAGGACATTTAAACCGGTGGATATTCATGGAATGATCTTATCGCTTCAGCAGATCTACCGGGATTATGATGATTTTGAAGCTTTTTGGAAGATGTGTTACGAGAGCGGATCTGAACAAAACCGTCCGTTCCTGGCCCTTTTTCATGAAGAGTTTTTTGCCCGCAGCAGTGATCTATCCGGGCGCACCCGAAAACACATTTCAAATCCTGAAAAAGGGAGCACCTGCAAAAGGCTCTACATGTACCTGAGATGGGCTATCCGTAAAGAGAGTCCCGTCGATTTGGGAATATGGAACTTCATGAACGCTTCCGAGCTTCTGGTTCCTTTTGATGTGCATGTAGCCCGTCAGGCACGCCGGTATGGTCTCATCGCCCGGCGAACCAACGACTGGAAAACCGTGAATGAGCTCACCTCCACCCTTGCACTGATGAATCCCAAAGATCCCGCCCGATACGACTATGCCCTTTTTGGACTCGGAGCACTCGACCACGAACTGCCAAAACGATTTTTATTGAACAGGGTTTGAGCAAGGGGCAAGTGGCGCGATAGCGACATCCCGACCCATCGGGAGCGCAGGGGGCAAGGCGCAGGGGGCAAGGTTCTGGGCACACGGTACACGGTACACGGAAAAGAAATTGAGAAAAGTTGAAGGTTACAACTACCAAATCACAAGCACCAAATTCCAAAAGGTCTCTTTTCCCGATTACGTGCCTATATTTTATGCTCAGGCTACGATTGGAATTTGCCCCGAAGGGATCGCTATGCGGGGATTTACCACCTCAAGACTCAAGACTCAAGACTAAGCTTTTCCCAAATTATTTGCCATACAGAAGTTTTGCATATCCTTCCTGGATTTTTCGGGTTATGGGTCCGGGTTTGCCCGTGCCAATAGGTTTGCCGTCTATTACTGTAACCGGCTGTATATCCGTTGTTGTTCCGGAAAAGAATAGCTCATCTTGCTCGAAAAGATCATCAAGCCTTACGGGCTCCTGGATAACGCGGATGCCGTACTCATCTGCAATCTGCATCACGGCTCTCCTGGTTATACCGTTCAGAATATAGTTTGAAGCGGGAAAAGTGTAGAGCGTATCTCCCTTTGCACAAAAGATATTAGCGTTCGGACTCTCCGTTATTACGCCATCCCGGATCATAACCGCACTGTTTACTCCCGCTTCAACAGCCTGCTGTTTGGCAAGGGTGTTTGGCAAAAGGTTAATTGTTTTGAGGTTGCAGCGGGCCCAGCGAACATCGGGAAGCGTTATGGCATCCACCCCCTCTTCATGCAGTTTTGTGTGCGGCTTAAACGAGCTGCTGGAAAGATACAGGGTAGCATCCACTGCAGGGTTTGGAAATTGGTGAGTTCTCGGAAAAGCTGCACCTCTTGTAACCTGCAGATAAACCATAGCCTCATTCTCCATATGCCCGTTTAGCTCAAGCAGATCGCGGCTGATTACGGGTATCGACTCGATCCGGGAGTCGCTCATCTCTATCTTCAATCCTTTTAACCCCTCTTTGAGCCGGGAGAGGTGCTCCTGCTCCATGAAAAACGTACCGTTTACGACGCGTGTCACCTCATAAACACCATCCCCAAAAACAAACCCGCGGTCGGCCACCGAAACAGCCGCTTTTTTCTGATCAATGAATTGGCCATTAATGTATACCTGCATTCTATCTGACTTTTTTTATCCGATTATTTAAAAACTGTTTAACCCGATATCCGGGTAATATGATGCCCAATAATATCCCTTTCTACGCAAAATTGGTATGCCTGATTAACAGATTCCATATTAATGAGAGATCTCTGAGGTAATATAAATTGAGTTCGATATAAGAATTTGGGAAAAGAGTCTCCCCTCCTTCATAAGGAGGGGTTGGGGTGGTTAACTGGATTTTTTCAGGTTTGTAAATTGATATTTTAACTCACTCTATACTTCCCCCATCGGGATGCCTATGGCACAACCACCCCTTGCCATAGGCATCCCTTTGGGGAAATCACTCCGTGGGAATCGCTTCGCTCGGAGCCCCTCCTTG
>REDT01000008.1 GCA_007693295.1 Balneolaceae bacterium | reverse complement strand
TTGCTGAGGTTATCTTTCGAAAGTTTTTTCAGCACGTTTACCATCTCCTCAGGGTTTTGGATCGTTTCTGCGGCATAGTGGTCGGCTTCGTATTCGTGTTTGCGGCTCAGAATCTGCATAAAGATACTCAGAATGGTTTCCACCGGGGAATAGAGCAGGCCAAAGAATAAAAGCCCCGCATACACGCTCATCTGATCCATGTAGAAGGCCTCAAACAGGGCCGGCACCTGCAAAAAGATGGATAGCAGAGCGAACATGATGCCGGTATGCAATATCGAAATGGCCATGTTTTTTACAATATGCTTCTTCTTGAAGTGGCCAATTTCGTGAGCCAGAACCGCCACCAGCTCTTCTGTGGTATGTTTTTCAATCAAGGTATCGAACAGGGCGATCCGCTTATTTTTTCCAAAACCGGTGAAAAAGGCGTTCGATTTGGATGAACGTTTGGAGCCGTCCATCACGTAGATACCCTGCAGCGGGAAGTCCACTTTTTCGGCGTACTCCTCTATGGCCTGTCGCAGCTCGCCATCTTCCAGGGGCTCAAATTTATTAAAGATTGGCATGATCCATGTTGGGGCGATGTACTGCATGATCAGCGAAAAGGCAGTTACCGCCAGCCATGCGTAAACCCAGGCCCACGCGCCTCCAAATTCGAAAAAAGCAATAATACCGGCCAGCAGCGGAGCCCCGATCAAGATTGATAGCATCAACCCCTTTAACCGATCCATCGCAAAGGTTTTAGCATCCGTTTTGTTGAATCCGAACCGTTCCTCAATTACAAATGTGGAGTAGATCCCAAAAGGCATGGAGATGATCATCTTGGCCACAATCAAGACACCGATAAAGATCAGGCCGGTACCGATTACTCCAAATTCAAAACCGCGCGCCCACTGATCAAGCCAATTAAATCCACCCGCAAACCAGAACACCAACAGAAGCAGCAGATCAAAGGTGCCGGTAATAAACCCAAACTTAGTATTCACGCGTGTGTACTCCTGCGATTTGGCATAGGTCTCTTCATCATAAACCCCCTCAAACTCCTCCGGCAGCTCTTTACTGAGAGCTTTCAGGTTCAGCCGGTTGGAGATAATCCCCAGCGTAAAATCAATAATAATAGCCGACAGGATAATGATGGTGAAAATATTCATTTACAGTAGATCTGTGTGTCAAATGGTTTGATAATGCTGTCAAAATAGGAGTTCCTGAACAGAGACGTAACTTTTAATTGAGCTACTGAATCGACAACCCTGAAATACGATAAGCAAACTGTTAACCCGCCATTTCGGAGTACTGATCACCGTAACGCTTTCATCGCTGCTTGATATCCTTCCTCAATCAGTTTCTCTGTCTCTCCCGTATCTGCCATGCTGTAGGCTCCAAGTTCGGGTTGTATAAGCATGGTCTTTTTATCCTCTATTTGCTCCTTTATCATATTATCGAGGGCGATATCAAATGTATTTGTTAATACATCCACTATATTTTTCGGTCGTTTATACTTTCTGTTTGTGGTCAAATCTACACCAATAATATCTTTTGCCCCCATCTCTCTCAATGGCGTGATCGGTACATTTTCGCAAAGCACACCGTCAACCAGAAGCATACCGTCCCATTCAACAGGTGTAAATACGCCGGGCAGGCACGTACTGGCCATCACTGCCTTGTATAACGGGCCTTCTTTTAGCTCAACTTTCTTCCCGGTTACAATATCTGTGGAGATCATACAGAGTGGTATGTTTGCGTCTTCAATATTTACCTTTCCAATCTGATCTAATATTATTTTCCCCAGCTTTTCATTGCTCAACAATCCCATTTTAGAAAGTTTAAAACCGGTAATATCAAGCCAATCCAAATCCAAAGCCAGCTCCTCCAGTTTATCAATCGGAGTTCCGAATGCAATATGAGCAGCCACAAATGCCCCGATACTGGTTCCTGAAATAAATTCCGGTTTAATATCGAGCTCTTTAAACGCCTTCATTACCCCTACATGAGCCGCCCCAAGCGCTGCACCTCCCCCTAATGCAACTCCAAGCTTATTAAATTTTTTCTTTTCCATCGAACTTTTCAGTAAATTAGTTTAATGTTGAACTATTTCTTGGTCTGCCTTGTTAGTAGCTTAAACAGAAATTAAACAATCATTCAAAGATGTCACATAAAATAAGAGGGCTCCACCATATAACTGCTGTATCGGGTCCACCGCAAGAAAACTTCGATTTTTACAGAAATAGATTGGGCCTGCGGTTTACCAAAAAGACGATCAATTTTGATGATCCCTTTACCTACCATCTCTATTATGGAAACCATAATGCAACTCCGGGAAGTGCCATTACATTTTTCCCATGGCAGCATGTACCTGCCGGCAGCCCAAACACAGGCGAAGCCACAGTGGTGCAGTACACCATTCCAAACGGCTCTCTCCCATATTGGAAAGAGCGATTCAATAAGTTCGGTATTGAAACCGGTGAACCGTTTACCCGGTTTGGATTTACACATCTTCCGCTAAACGATAATGACGGCATGAAGATTGAGCTTGTTGAAGATAACCTGGGTGCAAAAGTTGACACGAAGGGGTACGGAGGAGTATCTGACGAGCATGCCATTCGGGGATTTTTTGGCACTACACTTAGCCTGGCCGATACAGGCCGGACCGCTGAAATCCTGAAAGAGTTTGGGTGGAAAGAGGAAGGCAGTGAAGCCGGTGACCTCAGATTTTCTTCCAACCCGGATAACCATCTTGGCCGATTTGTAGATTTGAGACCCGAACCCAATCTGGATGGCCAATTTGGTCGCGGCTCCATTCACCACATCGCATTCCGGGTTCCTGATGATGAAGCCCAGGCCTATTGGAGAGAAACGATTTTAAAGATGGGATTTGAAATCACGCCGGTCAAAAACCGCGACTATTTCAGATCCATCTATTTCCGTGAGCCCGGTGGTGTTCTCTTCGAAATAGCAACCGATATTCCGGGTTTTGACGTTGATGAACCCCTCGACGAACTTGGCCAAAACCTGAAACTGCCAAGCTGGTACGAAAAGCACCGCGACGAAATCGAGAAACGATTACCGGAGCTGAACGTCAAGTAAAGCGGA
>REDT01000009.1 GCA_007693295.1 Balneolaceae bacterium | reverse complement strand
AGCTAAACTTGATAGATCGGCAGAGCCTTCTTAATCAATTATTGATCAAATCAATATACCGGGACATCTACTTTAAAAGGTTCGCATACATGCTAACTTTGGTATCTGCGAGGTATTAATCCGCCAGTGGCGGCGATCGAATCCGGTAATAGCCCGGAGGAAAAGAGTATGAAAAAGGACGATCTTGAAATTTTTATCGACCAAAAGAAAGCGAATAGTCCGGAGTTTGCTGAGAACTTTGAAGAAGGATATCTGAACTTTAAAATCGGCGTGATTCTTCGCCAGGCCCGGGAAGAGATGGGTGCTACCCGGGCTGATGTTGCTGAAAAGCTAAATACCACCAAGTCTGTGATTTCAAGGATGGAAAACCATGCTCAAGACTTCAAGCTCTCTACCCTAACGAAGTATGCGAATGCGCTGGGCAAAGAGCTTAAGCTTGAAATTCACTGATTTCAAATCATTATTTGCTTACATAAGATGCATACATCCAAACGAGCTTCTCCTGTTCGCTGATGTAGTCACTCATCAGAGCATTTGTGCCTTCATCTTCGGCATCGTCAGATAGTTCAAGAATTTCACGCTGAATTTTCAATATTATTTTAAACGCATCCAGAATTTCATTCACGGCGTTTTTGCCATCCGATACTTTAGCGCTTTCTGATATTTCAGACACTTCCACATATTTGGAATATTGATGATTGGGCGTGTAACCCAATGTGAGTATTCTCTCGGCAACTTCATCAATTTTTACTTTCAGATCATCATAAAGCTCTTCAAATTTATCGTGAAGCACGAAAAACGAATCCCCCTTAATGTTCCAGTGAAACCCTCTTGTATTTTGATAAAACACTGAGTAATTAGCCAAAAGAATATTCAGCTTATCGGCTAACATCTTAATCTTATCACTATCCAGACCTATTCTGTTTTTTGTGCTCATAACTCTATGTTTTTTAATGTTTATATTTTCATCAACTGTCTTTTAAAATACACAAATTAGTACCCAAAAGCTCTATTTCTTATCGATGTGGTGCATCAATAAAATCGAACCGGCCGTGGCAGATACGAGCAAATGCCTTACGTATATCTTCAGGATATTTTAGAGAGTAATAGCTAAAGTGGTTCTTTTTCCTTGATGCTCTCTGATAAACTCCATCTATATCCGCAACCCTGCTGTTACTATCCCAGTCTCATTATTTACTCAAATTTAAACTAAAAAATGAGCCACACTTTTTTTATTTTGTTTGTAGCCATCAGCAGTGCCACAGCCCTTCAATCCCATTGATCCTCAGCACCCCGTTAGATTTGCTGATCGGCT
Organism: Balneolaceae bacterium; assembly: GCA_007693295.1. Taxonomy (GTDB): domain Bacteria; phylum Bacteroidota; class Rhodothermia; order Balneolales; family Balneolaceae; genus Rhodohalobacter. Next base: position 1,776 of record REDT01000009.1, on the reverse strand, counting down.
TCGATAGCATTATTTTTAAAAACGTTATATCATTCAATATGCCTAATCAGAACGGCTCCGGTTATCAAAATCAAAAAGGTAAATCATCTGCAGCTCACGATGGAGGACGCATACCTCCCCAGGCTGTTGAGATTGAAGAGGCCGTTTTGGGAGCCATGCTGATCGAACATGAAGCGGCAACCATTGCCCTGCAGCTTCTGAAGCCCGATGATTTTTACAAGCCTGCCAACCGTCATGTGTTTGAAACTCTCTTCGACCTTTATGAAAGAGACAATCCGCTCGACCTGATTACGGTTGAAAATGAGCTTCGCGATAACAATCTGCTCGAAAGCGTTGGCGGGCCGGGTTACCTGGCTGACCTGACGCGTTCGGTTAGTTCGGCAGCAAGCGTCGATTTTCATGCCCAGATTATTTCTGAAAAAGCGATTAAAAGAAACCTGATCCTGAACTGTAACGAGATCATCAAGGCCGCTTACGATACGACCACAGACGCCTACGACGTGCTGGATGGTGCCGAGCAGAAAATCTTCGATATTGCCAACACAAAATCACGTGCCCAGGCCACCAAAATCGGTGATGTACTGAAAGACACCCTTGCCTATCTTGAGGACTTAAGAGGCAAACCGGCAGGCGTAACCGGTGTACCGGCCGGGCTTGATGTAGACACCTATACCTCCGGCTGGCAGCGTGGAGATCTTATCATTATAGCCGCTCGTCCATCGATGGGTAAAACTGCTTTTACCCTTACCTGTGCACGAAATGCGGCCCTCCACCCCGACGAAAGCCTGCAGGCCAATGTGGCTCTTTTTAGCCTGGAGATGTCGTCACAGCAGCTGGTTCAGCGTTTCCTCACCATGGAGGCGAGAATCGATGCCCAGGCCGCCCGTACAGGCCGGCTGAAAGATGAAGATTTTAAGCGACTGATCGACGCCGCGAGCAGGCTTTTTACCGCCAATATTTTTATTGATGACACGCCCAGCTTAAGCGTAATGGAGCTTCGTACCAAGTGCCGGAGATTGAAGAGTGAGCATGATATCGGCCTTATTATTGTCGACTATCTTCAGCTGATGACGGCAACTTCAAAAGACATTGGAAATCGTGAGCAGGAGATTGCGACAATATCACGGGGCCTTAAAGCACTCGCTAAAGAGCTGGATGTACCGGTTATTGCACTTGCCCAGCTAAGCCGGGCAGTTGAACAGCGAGGCGGTGATAAACGGCCGCAACTGAGTGATCTCCGTGAATCAGGCTCCATTGAGCAGGATGCGGATGTGGTCTGTTTTCTGTATCGCCCTGAATACTATGGAATTACAACCACCGCCGAGGGAGAATCCACAAACGGTTTGGCCGAACTGATCATTGGAAAGCAGAGAAATGGTCCGGTGGGCTCTACCCGCATGTATTTTGTGAAAGAGTATGCACGATTTGAGAAGCTTACCAGGGTTGAATCGGATCCGCATAATAATCCCGGACAGGACGACTACCTGAAAGAGAAGGACTCGGGTACTGCCCTGCCGCCGTTTAGTCCGGGTGGTGATGAGAGTGCGCCTTTTTAACGGACTCACCGACGGACTCACCCCCTGTCCCCCTCTCTTCGCAGTCGCACTCGTTCGCTGATCGCGAACTGTGCTCCTTTGAAAAGAGGGGGAACTCCTTACTTAGATCTTCAGGAGCATTTAAAATCGAGCAATGAACTGATTGCGAAGTTCCCCCTCTTTTCGTGGTCGTTCAGCCGCCGCAAAGGCGGGTAGAACGGGCACGAAGAGAGGGGGACAG
>REDT01000089.1 GCA_007693295.1 Balneolaceae bacterium | reverse complement strand
AACCCAAAAACTCACCAAAAACAATCTGGTTATATCTCTAATATGGTAAAGAACAGCCTGCCAATAATTTCGTTGGCAGATTTTCAATATACAAACTTGACGCACCTAATGTCAACTGAATATTGAAATATTTTTTAGATTAGCTACTTATCGCTCTTCTTTTCTTCAGATTCAGAAGCATCATTCTTGGCTTCTTCCTCTCCAGAAGTATCTTCAGAAGCAGTTTCAGGAGTTGATTCAGTTTCAGCTGTCTCAGATTTAACTTTTTTCTCTTCCTGTTTTACTTCCGCAGTTTCTTCAGTGGCAGCATCAGCTTTTACTTCTTCCGCCTTTGCTTCTTCCACTTTAGGCTTTTCTGCCTCTGTCGACTTGGATTCTACAACAGGCTCATCTTTCACTGACTCAGTTGATGCAGGCGCATCACCCTCAGCCTTAGTCGACTTACCCGCTCTTCTCGTTCGTTTCTTCTTAGATTCTTTTTTCTCAGGTTTCACATCGTTGAAATCAACCAGCTCCATCACTGCCATGTCTGCAGCATCGCCTTGTCTTTTTCCAATTTTCAAAACCCGTGTATAACCACCGGGGCGATCACCTACAGCAGGAGCTATATTATCAAACAGCTCAGTAACAGCATACTTGTCCTGTAAAGCTGCAAAAGCCTGACGCCTGTTATGAGTAGTGTCATTCTTGGCCTTGGTAATTATAGGCTCTAAATACGAGCGTAATTCCTTAGCCTTTGGCAAGGTTGTTTGAATGCGCTTATTTTCAATAAGTGCTACACTCAACGCTTTCAATGTTGCCTTTCTGTGTGGCGTGGTTCTGCCTAATTTTCTTCCTTTTACCTGGTGACGCATAATCTATATTCCTCTTATTTATCAAGATATTTGGAAACATCCATTCCAAATTCCAAATTCTTTTCTTCTATGACTTCAAGAAGCTCGGTGAGTGACTTTTTACCAAAGTTTCTGAACTTAAGCAGATCCTGCTCTTCTCTTGAAACAAGTTCTGCAATGTTATTAATATTGGCAGACTTCAGACAGTTGTAGGCCCTGACGCTTAAGTTCAGGTCTTCAATGCTGGTTTTCAAAAGACTTGCTATTCGCTGCTTCTCGGCATCTACTTCTTCTTCTTCCTGAGTGAATGGCTCTTCAATTTTTTCGGTAATGAATTTCTCTATATGCTCTTTCAGTATCTTACCTGAAATGGTAAGAGCTTCTTTGGCATTGAGTGATCCATCAGTAGTTACATTCAGAACCAGTTTCTCATAATCGGTACGCTGGCCAACACGAACATTCTCAACATCAAACTGTACTGACTTAATGGGTGTGAAGATAGCATCGATTGGGAGAAGATTAATATCATCTTCAAAATCGGGAGCGAGCTCTTCTGCAGGTACATAACCTCTACCCCTGCCAACACGTAACTCAATGTCCAATTCAACATCATCAGAAAGAGTTGCTATCACCATATCAGGATTCAGAATATCAAAATCTGCTGTTGCAGCATCAATATCTTTGCCGGTAAAAACACCGGGCCCTTTTTTGGTAATAGTAATTACGCCACCACTCTGTTCAACCTGCTTAAAGCGAATTTGCTTCAGGTTCAGAATAATTTCGTACACGTCTTCTTTAACTCCGTCAATACTGGAGTATTCATGATCAACACCGTTAATCTTTATGGCAGTAATTGCCAGTCCGGGTAGTGAGGAAAGAAGAACTCTTCTGAAAGAGTTACCAATGGTAACGCCAAATCCCCTTTCGAGAGGCTGAAGAATAAATGTTCCAAAATTTTCTGACTCTTTTGCTACTTCAAGAGTTTCGGGCATTTGTAAACTGTAGCTGTTCATAGCTGGATGTTTAAAAAACGGTTATTATTATTTAGAATAAAGCTCGATAATCAACTGTACGTTGATATTTTCAGGAATTTCTTCCATCAAGGGAACATTTAAAAACTTCCCTGCTTTTGACTTCTTGTCAGTTTCGAGCCATTTGTATTTACTGGTAGAGTAGCTCTGAAGAGTATCATTGATCAACTCCAGCTCTCTCGATTTTGGCCGAACAGTAATCATGTCGCCAGGTTTAACCAGAAAAGATGGAATGTTTACAACCTGTCCATTCACAACAATATGCTTGTGTGAGACCAGCTGGCGTGCCTGCCTTCGTGTTTTTGCAAATCCAAGACGGAAAACTACATTATCCAGCCGGGATTCAAGCATTTGGAGCAATAGCTCGCCTGTTACACCTTCCTGCCTGGTAGCTTTTTCATAAAGGTTACGGAACTGCTTTTCCAGCAAACCGTATGTATATTTTGCTTTCTGCTTTTCATCAAGCTGTATAGCATACTCCGATTTTCTGGTATACCTACTTCTGCCATGCTGACCCGGACCATAAGGCTTTCTTTCGAGAGCGGTGCTTGGGCCAAAGATTGGCTCTTTAAATCTTCGTGCTATTTTTTGTTTTGGACCTCTGTATCGTGCCATTTGCTTATGCTTACTAAATTAAATTTATACTCTTCTTCTTTTTGGAGGACGGCAGCCATTATGCGGAATTGGTGTTCTATCCATAATGGTAGTTACCTCAAGTCCGCTTGTAGCTAAAGCACGAACAGCAGCTTCTCTTCCTGAGCCCGGTCCCTTTACATACACTGTTACTTTACGCAAGCCCATATCATAAGCAGCTTTAGCGGCTGTTTCAGCACTAAGTTGAGCTGCATACGGCGTGTTTTTTCTGGATCCTTTAAATCCTTCTTTACCGGATGATGACCATGAAAGTACATTGCCATTCGCGTCGGTAACACTAACCAATACATTGTTGAATGTCGCCTTTACAAATGCCATACCGTTAGGATCAGCAATCTGTTTTTTCTTTTTCTTACGGGCAACTTTTTCTGCTGCAGCTCTTCTTTGTTTCTTAGCCATTGTGTATTAAACTTAGTCTGTTATTTGGTCGCTTTCTTTTTACCGGCAACAGTACGTCTCTTGCCTTTTCTGGTACGTGCATTGGTTTGTGTTCTCTGGCCTCTAACAGGTAAACCTTTCCTGTGGCGAACACCACGATAACTACCGGTCTCAATCAACCTTCGTATGTTAGCGTTGATTTCGGTACGCAGTGCACCTTCAACTTTAAGATCATTATCAATAATTTTTCTCAAAGCAGCTACCTGGTCTTCATCCCAGTCAACTACTTTAATACTATGGTCTATACCAGCACTGTCTAAGATCTCCTTAGCTGTAGTACTGCCAATGCCAAATATATACGTAAGGCCAATAATGCCTCGTTTCTGTTTCGGTAAATCTACACCTGCGATTCTTGCCATAAACCAAATCCTATTTTTATCCTTGACGCTGTTTGTGTCGCGGATTCTTCTTATTAATTACATAGATACGTCCTTTGCGACGAACTATTTTATCATCAGAACTTCTTTTTTTAACGGATGATTTTGTTTTCATAATAAATCCTAATTACTTGTATCGATACGTTATTCTTCCTTTTGTCAAATCGTATGGCGACATTTCAACCTGGACTCTGTCACCCGGTAAGATTTTGATGTAATACATCCTCATTTTACCGGAAACATGTGCAAGTATCTCATGCCCATTATCCAATTCCACACGAAACTGTGCGTTTGGCAATGCTTCCAAAATTTTACCGTCCTGCTTTATCGGCTCTTGTTTAGCCATAATGCGTTTCTAAAATTTCATTTTTTGTTATCTCAGTAATATAATCAAAAGTACTGAGAATTTCAGCTTCACCTTCACGAACTACAATATCATGTTCAAAATGTGCTGCTTTTGATCCATCAGAGGTTACGATTGTCCAGCCATCGTCAAGGGTTTTAACCTTCCATGTGCCACGTGTAATCATCGGCTCAATAGCCAACGTCATACCCGTTCTCAATCGTTCTCCGCGGCCCGGTTTTCCAAAGTTTGGTACCGAGGGATCTTCATGCATATTTTTTCCAATACCGTGACCAACCAAATCTCTTACTACTCCATAGCCCTGCTTTTCGCAGTGCTTTTGAATAGCTGATCCGACATCACCTATCTTTTTTCCGTGAACCGCTTTATCAATTCCTTTATAAAGTGATTCAAGCGTGGTTTTAAGCAGTTTCACGTCTTCCGGATCACAGTCACCCACCATAAATGTGTATGCGTGATCGCCAAAATATTCGTTTTTAACTACTCCACAATCGACAGAAACAATGTCGCCTTCAACCAATTTTCTTTTTCCGGGAATTCCATGAACAACTTCTTCATTCACAGAGATACACAACGTTGCAGGGAAAGGGTTTTTTCCACCTCCATATCCCTTAAACGCAGGAACAGCACTATTTTTCTTTATGAACTCCTCAGCAATTCTATCCAGTAAACCTGTTTCAACTCCCGGCTCTATTCGACGGGCCACTTCTGCAAGTGTTCTTGAAACCAATTGAGCAGCTTCGCGCATTTTCTCAATCTCAGATTCACTCTTTAGAAAAATCATCAGGCTCGCCTTCTGCCTTTAATTTTTCCGGATTTCATAAAGCCATCGTAATGACGCATCATCAAATGACTTTCTATCTGTTGCAGGGTGTCTAATGCCACACCTACGATAATCAACAAGCTTGTTCCCCCATAAAAGAGGGCAAAGCCCGGAGTAACTCCCATACTGGCAACAATCGCCGGCAGAATTGCTACGAATGAAAGAAATATTGAGCCCGGCAAAGTAATTCGGGTCAAAATATTATCAATAAATTCAACGGTTTGTTTACCCGGTCTCACGCCTGGTATAAATCCACCCTGGCGCTTCATGGTGTCTGCCATCTCTTTTGGATTGACAGCAATGGCCGTATAGAAAAATGTGAAAAATATACATATGAAAAAGAACACCACGGAGTATGTTACACCTGTAAAATCGGCCGACCAAGCCGTCATCCACTGTACGGTTTCATTATCCGGGAAGAATGTTCCTACGGTACTGGGGATAAACATGATTGATTGAGCAAAGATAATCGGCATAACACCGGCAGCATTAACCCGCAGTGGTAAATATTGAGTAGTACCACCATAGACCTTGCGCCCAACAACCCGTTTTGCATACTGTACCGGAATCTTTCTTGTACCCTGGGTTAAAAGCACACACGATGCAATTACAAGGGCCAGACCAGCCAATTCTACAATCACAATAATCATATTGGCTGTAGTTTGAACTTCGTTCATGAAATTAGTCGGCAATACCGCAATAATCCCAATCATAATCAAGATGGAGATACCGTTTCCAATTCCCCTGTCTGTAATTCGTTCACCCAGCCACATTACAAACGTGGTACCTGCAGTTAATACAATAATGGACGTCAATATGAATGCAGTATTGCTTACCACAATAGCATTTGGTGACGTTGCAATTAGATTAATTCCAAATCCAATGGCCTGAACTGCAGTAATACCTACTGTTCCATAGCGCGTTAATCGATTTATTTTCCGTCTTCCCTCTTCTCCTTCACGCTGAAGCTTTTGGAAATAAGGAACGGCCGCGCCCATTAACTGAATGATAATTGCAGCAGTAATATAAGGCATAATACCAAGTGCAAATACACCTGCACGAGAAAATGCTCCCCCTACAAACATATCAAAAAGTCCCATAAGACTTGAAGCGTCACCGGCTTGGGCCGTGAGCATGCTGGCGTCAACACCTGGCATTGTTACATAACTACCAATACGATAAACCATGAGCACACCCACAACATAAAGTATGCGGTTTCTCAGGTCCTCGATTTTAAAGATGTTTCTAAAGTTTTCTATTAAACTCATTAGTTATGATAAACTGAGGGTCTGAAATTTCGTTTATTCGATGATGGTTACTGAACCACCTGCTGCTTCGATTTTTTCTTTAGCCTTTGCACTGCAGGCGTGTACTTCAACAGATACCTTTTTGTCGATTTCACCTGTTCCCAGAAGTTTCACTTTTTGGTTTTTGTAAACCAATCCGTTTTCAACCATTCCCTGGTATGTAATCGTATCCGTTAAACGTCCGGCTTCAATAAAGTCGGATAGTTTTTGCACATTAAAGGCTTGATATTCCACGCGAAAACGATTTTTGAAACCAAATTTAGGAATCCTTCTTTGAAGAGGCATTTGCCCGCCTTCAAACCAGGCTTTTCGTTTACTACCGCTTCTAGATTTCTGCCCGTTATGGCCCCGGCCTGACTGTTCACCAATCCCGGATCCCTGGCCCCGCCCAACACGCTTACGTGTTTTTCTGTTTTCGGCTGGTGCTTTTAGATTGTGTAATTTCATGATCTTATGTGATTTGTAAATCTGTTCTATTATCCTTCAAATACTTTACTTACACTAATACCGCGGCGCTGGGCAACTTCTACCGGATCGGTAAGCTGACGCAACGCTTCAAAAGCAGCTTTAACCATATTATGCGGATTGGAAGAACCTTGTGATTTAGAAAGTATGTTCTGTACACCCGCTACATCAAGAAGCGATTTTACAGCACCACCTGCTATTACACCGGTACCTTCTGATGCCGGACGAAGAAGAACTTTTCCTGCACCTGCTTTCCCAACAATCGGGTGGTGTATACTGCCGGTTTTGGTTAATGGCACTTTAATAAGATTTTTCTTGGCATTGTCGAAGCCTTTTTGAATTGCATCTGCAACCTCATTGGCTTTTCCAAGTCCATGGCCAATAACACCTTCACCATTACCGACAACCACAATGGCATTAAAGCTGAACCTTCGCCCACCTTTTACCACTTTAGAGACTCTGTTAATATGTACCAGCTTCTCTTCAAGATTGAGATTAGCTGCCGGTATATTATGTTTTCTTCGAATTTTAGGCATAATTGAATAATATTTTAAAAGTCTAATCCACCTTCACGGGCACCATCCGCAGCGGCTTTAACTATTCCGTGATATTTGTATCCGCTTCGATCGAAAACCACTTTGTTGATTCCCTGATCGAGTGCAGTTTTAGCAAGGGCTTCACCAATAATCTTGGCTGATTCAACACCTGCCTTCCCTTTCAATTCACTCTGGAGACCCTGCGATTTTGTTGAAACAGTCGTAATCGTGGCGTTTCCAAGATCATCAATAAGCTGCAGATAAATGTGCTTATTGCTCTTGAAAATGCTTAGTCTGGGTCGTTCAGCTGTTCCCCGAATGGTGGAACGAATCCTTTTTCGGATTTTATTTCTACGTTCTGTTTTTAAAGTATTTTTTTTCATTTGCTTGAGATCTCAAAAATTATTTAGCAGCTGATTTACCGGCTTTTCTTCTGACATTTTCATTCAGATACCTGATTCCTTTACCTTTGTACGGCTCAGGTTTTCTAAAAGATCTAATTTTGGCCGCAACCTGCCCAACCAACTCTTTGTCTATACCTGAGATAATCAGAATCGGATTCTTTTTGGTTTTGGTATCAACTTCAATTTCGATTTCGTCTGGCGGTACAAGATAAATAGGGTGTGAATAACCCAGGTTTAATTCAAGTACTCCATTCGTGTAGGTAGCCCGAAAACCAACACCAATAATTTCCAACTGCTTTTTGTAGCCTTCAGATGTTCCCTGTACCATATTGTTTATCAGCGAACGATAGAGACCGTGCAGCGATTTCTGCTGTTTTGAATCATTGTTACGAGTTACAAGAATTTCTTCTTCCTTTACTTCAACATTGATTTCGGGATCTATTCTGAGAGAACTTGTCCCTTTCTGTCCTTTTATGGTAACCACATTGTCAGCGCCGATGCTGAATTCAGTGTCTTTTAAAAGGGGGATTGGCTGTTTGCCTATACGTGACATAACTTTAATTTCTTTGGTTTAGTAAACAGAGCAGAGAACTTCTCCGCCAATTTTAAGTTTACGAGCTTCCTTATCAGTCATAACACCCTGTGATGTTGACATAATAACAATTCCCAATCCGTTGTAAGATCTCGGAATCACTTCAGTTGAGCTGTATTTTCTTAAACCGGGCTTTGAAATACGCTTAAGTTCTTTAATGACCGGATGACCATATGCATCATATTTCAGAAAAAGTCGCAAAATGCCTTGCTTATTGTCTTCAATATCTATGAATTTGGTGATATACCCTTTGTCGACAAGAATTTTTGCCATGGCCCGCTTCACTTTAGAGGCAGGTATGTCAACGCGGCGATGGCCGGCTTGTTGCGCATTTCGTATGCGTGTTAAAAAATCTGATATTGTATCGCTATGCATAATTTATTTCTCCAGTTTTACCAACTTGCTTTTCGAATGCCCGGTATTTTACCGCTTAGAGCCAATTCACGAAACTTGATTCGGGAAACTCCATATTTACTGATGTATCCTCTAGAGCGTCCGGTTAATGAACAACGGTTTCTAACTCTTGTAGGACTGGCATCGCGAGGAAGTTTTTGCAAGCCTTCGTAATCTCCGGCTTCTTTAAGTTCTCTGCGCTTTTCAGCATACTTCTCTACAGTTGCTTTTCTTTTCTCGTTACGTGCTATCCAGGATTTCTTAGCCATTTTATTCTTTGTTCTTTATCTATGATTATTTTTTGAATGGCATTCCAAAATGCTTGAGAAGAGTAAAAGCTTCTTCATCTGTCTCTGCATTTGTTACAAAAGTTATATCCATTCCATGAATTTGTTTTGCTTTATCAACATCAATTTCCGGGAAAATGGTATGCTCTTTAATACCCATGGTATAGTTGCCTCTGCCATCAAAGCTCTTATTCGGAACACCCTGAAAATCTCGTGTTCTTGGCAGTGCAAGGTTTATTAAGCGGTCGAGAAATTCATACATAATTTTTCCTCGAAGCGTAACCTTACAACCAATGGGCATTCCTTCTCGCAACTTGAAGTTCGAGATAGATTTTTTGGCTTTAGTTTTAACAGGTGCTTGACCTGTTATAGTTGCCACATTCTCCACAACGGTATCAAGCTGCTTGGCATCGTTAATAGCTTCCCCAACTCCTACGTTTATTACGATCTTCTGGAGTTTAGGCACAGCCATAACATTCTCGTACTTAAACTCTTCTGTGAGCTTAGTGCCAATCTCTTTTTTATAAAGTGTATATAATCTTGCTTCTGCCATTCTAATAATTATTTATCAATGATTTCGCCACTGGTTATTGCATATCGTACCCATCGGCCACCACCTTCTTCTTCAATTCTTTTACGGCCAATACGCGATGGTTCGTCTGTTGTTGGATCGATAACCATAACATTAGAGATATGCACTGAAGCTTCCCGCTTTAACCGACCACCCTGAGGGTTATCCTGGGAAGGCTTTTCGTGGTGAGTTCTCATGTTCATACCTTCAACAAGAACACGGTCTTGTTGTGGATAAACAAAGAGAACACGACCTCTTTTGCCTTTATCGTTACCGGCAATCATTAATACCTGATCGCCTTTCTTTACGTGTAATTTTTTCTGGGTGTTATACTTACGTGGCATAACAATGGGTTTTAAAGTACTTCCGGAGCCAGTGAAACGATGCGCATAAAGCTCTTCTCTCGAAGCTCTCTGGCCACAGGGCCAAAAATACGCGTTCCAACGGGTTCCTTTTCTTTGTTAATAATTACCGCCGCATTCTCATCAAATCTGATGTAGCTACCATCACGGCGTCGAATTTCTTTTTTAGTTCTTACAACAACTGCCAAAACAACTTCCCCTTTTTTAACATTACCACCGGGGATAGCTGCTTTTACAGAGCAGGAGATCAGATCACCAATACGTGCATAACGCCTTCTGGAATCTCCAAGTACCTTGATGCACATTACTTTCTTTGCACCACTGTTGTCAGCAACATTTAATACAGAACTTGTTTGAATCATGAGCTTTTACCTACAAAATTGAATGTTATTTTGCTCTTTCTAAGATTTCTACCAATCGCCATGATTTGCGCTTGGACAGTGGCCGTGTCGACATAATCAAAACGGTATCACCTATATTGGCATCATTGGTTTCATCATGTGCCATGTACTTCGTGGTTTTGGTGATGAATTTACCGTAAATAGGATGTTTAATCTGGCGGTCAACGGCAACGGAAATACTTTTATCCATTCGATCGCTAACTACACGCCCGGTTCTTGTTCTTCTTTGAGATCTTTGTGCTTCAGACATAGTATTATTCAGCACCTGCTTTTTCATTAATAATCATTTTTAAACGGGATATTTCTCGTTTTGTATTCTTTATCCTTGCGGGATTTTCAATCTGTCCTGCAATTGATTTGTTAAAACGAAAATTTTGCAGTGCATCTTTTTCGTCTTTTAACCTGGCTTCCAGTTCAGTAAGCGTTAAGTCGCGTAATTCGTGTGCTTTCATTAGTTCCTCTGTCAATTATGCCCCGTCGTGGTCGCGGCGCTTAATAAATTTCGTTTTAATTGGCAGTTTATGGGATGCACGTCTTAGTGCTTCTTTAGCTTGTTCTTCGCTTACACCGGCAATTTCAAAGAGAATTCGGCCCGGTTTAACTACTGCAATAAAATGACTCAATGCGCCCTTACCTTTACCCATCCTGGTTTCGGCGGGTTTGCTTGTCATTGGACGGTCAGGAAATATTCGAATGAATGTTTTTCCATCACGCTGTAATGTACGAGCAATGGTTACCCGGCACGCTTCAATCTGACGAGAAGTAATGAATTTTGGCTCTAAAGCTTTTAATCCGAAACTTCCAAATGCCAAAGTATGTCCACGCTGAGAATTGCCTTTCAGCTTATCACGGTGTACACGTCGTCGGTGAATTCTTTTTGGTTCTAACATAGTCTATTCCAGTTCTGTTAATTTCTGCTGCGTTTTGTTCTGGATCGTCTGGAACTTCTGTCTCCGGACTGACCGCCTCGTTTTCGACTCGGCTCATCTTCCTGTTTGGTTTGTGCACCCGGCGATAGATCAACATCTCCGATTACTTCTCCTTTAAAGATCCAAACCGATACACCAATTGAACCATAAATGGTATTTGATGTTGTATTTGAATAGTCAATTTCGGCACGAAGTGTGTGCAGAGGAACCCTGCCCTCTTTATACTGCTCTGTTCTGGCCATTTCAGCACCGCCTAAACGGCCGGCACATTTAACCTTAATTCCTTTAGCTCCCATCCTCATTGCAGAAGAGATTGCTGTTTTCATGGCTCTTCTAAAAGATACACGTGCTTCAAGCTGCTGAGCAATATTTTGGCCAACAAGGCTTGCGTCCAGTTCAGGACGTTTAATTTCACTAACATTAATCTGTACTTCTTTATTAGTGATTTTCTTAAGCTCTTCGCGAAGCATTTCAATCTGCTCACCGCCTTTACCGATAATTACACCCGGCCGTGAAGTGTGCAGTGTAAGAAGAATTCGTTTCGGAGTTCTCTCAATAACAATATTTGAAAGACCGCCGGTTTTAAGGCGGGTTGCTAAGTACTCGCGCAGTTTTGTGTCTTCCAACAGCATAACCGGTTCATTCTCTTCGGAATACCAGTTGGAGTCCCAACCGCGAATAATTCCAAGTCTAAGTCCTGTAGGATTGGTTTTTTGTCCCAATGTTTTATCGTTTATTCTTCTGTTACAGTTTCTTCGTTAAGCTTGGCTACTACAACTGAAATGTGGCAGCTTCGCTTATTAATTTTATGAGCACGTCCCATGGGCGCTGGCTGAATTCTCTTCAGAGTTACACCTTCATCAATATAGATTAATTTGATGTAGAGCAGATCGTTATCCAAACGCTCCTCTTCAAATTTATCTCGTACATTCGCGGCAGCCGATTTTATCACCTTAGCGACATCAACTGCGGTTGATTTGTTCGTAAATGCAAGTTTGGTAAGTGCTTTATCAACACGTTCACCACGTACAAAATCGGCCACAAGCCTCACTTTACGAGCTGACTTCCTGAGATGTTTTTGTACTGCTTTTGCTTCAAATACTGGCGTTTCCATCAATCAATCTCTGTTTAATTATTTAGCCTTTTTAATAGGATGGCCACGAAACGTTCTCGTTGGTGAAAATTCACCCAACTTATGTCCAACCATATTTTCTGTTACATATACAGGTATAAACTGCTTCCCGTTATGCACTGCAATAGTTAAGCCAATAAAATCAGGCGTAATCATTGAACTTCTTGACCAGGTCTTGATCACTTTCTTTTTGCCGCTCTCATTCATTGCATCAACTTTACGTTGGAGTTTGTAATGAACAAAAGGCCCTTTTTTTAGCGAACGTGGCATACTAATTAAGCTTTTTTAGATTTACGTCTTCTTACAATAAACTTAGACGATAACTTTTTACGATTTCTAGTCTTTTTACCTTTGGCTGACTGGCCCCATGGTGAACGCGGATGTCCACCTGAAGCTTTACCTTCTCCACCACCCATCGGGTGATCAACCGGATTCATTGCAACACCTCTAACCCGGGGTCTTCTGCCAAGCCATCTGTTACGGCCGGCCTTTCCTTTTGTTGTGTTAAAGTGATCAGGATTACTGGTTCTTCCAACAGTAGCAAAACAGTTTACAAGAACCATTCTTACTTCTCCTGAAGGCAGTTTAACCGTTGCAAACTTGTCTGTTTTGGCTACCAGCTGTCCAACTGTACCGGCACTTCTACAAAGTTGTCCGCCCTTGCCAGGTTGCAGCTCAATATTGTGTACAAAAGTACCCAATGGCATGCTTTTCATCGGCATAGCATTACCGACTTCAGGTGCAGCAGTTGCAGAGCTTATAATCGTGTCGCCAACCTGAAGGTTGTTCGGTGCAAGAATATATCTCTTCTCACCATCGGCGTATGCCAAAAGAGCTATACGAGCAGTACGATTTGGATCATACTCAATGGTTTGAACTTTTGCAGGTATATCGAGTTTATTTCGTTTGAAATCCAAAACTCTATACTTACGCTTATGCCCGCCGCCACGATGCCGCGTGGTCATCCTTCCACGGTTGTTTCTACCGCCAGACTTGTCGATCCCTTTTGTGAGAGATTTTAACGGACGGTCTGTGGTAATTTCATCAAATACCGGGGCAATGCGATGCCTTTGTCCTGGTGTTGTTGGTTTTAATTGTTTGGTAGCCATTATCTTAAAACTTTTTAAATTTCGCTGAAGAAATCAATTTCGCCTTCCTTAAGCGTAATTATTGCTTTTTTCCAGACCCTGCTTCGGCCTCCTACAAATCCACTCTTGGTGAATCTTCCCTTTGGTTTTGAGGGAACAACGATCGTGTTCACGCGGGCAACCTTAACTTCAGGGTAGCGCTCTTGAATGGCTCGTCGTATTTGAGGTTTTGTGGCATTTCTTGCAACTTCAAAAGCATATTGCTGATGTTGATCCTGAAGCCTGGTTAATTTTTCTGTAATCAAAGGTTGAATTAATACGCTCATGCTGCTTCCTCTTCAACTTTTTGTTCAAAAGTACTTTCCAATACAGGTATTGCACTTTTTTGAAAAAGAACAATATCTGCATTCATAATTTCATATGTGGTAGGCTTGTAAGCCTCAAAAACTGAAACACCGGGGATGTTACGTGCTGATGTGTAAACATTCATATCGGTGTCGGCAGTTAAGATCATTACTTTCTTCCCGTTCAATTCAAGTGCTGATAGAATTTCAGATACTTGTTTTGTTTTGGGTGATTCAAAGGTAAAGTCTTCAATTACCATAATTGCATCTGCAGAAGCTTTTAAAGAGAGAGCTGATTTTCTGGCCAATCTCTTCGCTTTCTTGGTAAGTTTAAT
The DNA here is from genome assembly GCA_007693295.1 of Balneolaceae bacterium. GTDB lineage: Bacteria > Bacteroidota > Rhodothermia > Balneolales > Balneolaceae > Rhodohalobacter. Next base: position 1,334 of record REDT01000089.1, on the reverse strand, counting down.
GGTATATGTTCTTGGTTTTGGCCCGAACACAGTACCACCGCCCTTCAAGAGTGGTGAACGTATGGAGCCCCTTCGGGCCATACCTGTACCTTTCTGCTTATATGCTTTTCGCCCGCCACCGCGAACTTCACTTCGTTCTTTGGTTTTGGCAGTACCTTGTCGCTTGTTGGCAAGTATTCTGCGAACGTCTTCGTATAGAACGGTTTCATTGGGTTCGATTGCAAATATTGAATCGTTCAAATCTGCTTTCTTACCGCTGCTTTTACCGTCAATTTTATAAATCGTCAGTTTCATCAGGCTAATTCCTGTGATTTATTGTGGATCTCAATGTAGCCGCCCTTTGCGCCGGGTATAGAACCGGTAACCAATAAAAGGTTTGATTCTGGTAGAATTTGGGCTACAGAAAGATTCTGAATTTTAGTTCTTTTGTTTCCGGATCGTCCCGGCATCTTCATCCCTTTAAATACTCTCGACGGATCAGATGCCTGTCCAATTGAACCCGGTGCTCTTTCGCGGTTGTGCTGGCCGTGAGTTTGACCACCAACACCAGAAAAATTGTGGCGTTTAATAACTCCCGTAAATCCGGTTCCTTTCGAAATACCTACAACATCAATTCTGTCTCCAATCTGGAAAACATCTTCAATGGTAAGCTCATCACCCAGGTCAAAACCTTCAGGCAGATAATTCCGAAATTCAGTTACAACTTTTTTTGCTCCGATTCCTGCTTTTTCAAAATGGCCTGATAACGCTTTAGAAACGTTCTTAGACTTTTTATCAAAAGAGGATAACTGAACGGCGTTGTAACCGTCTGTTTCTTCTGTTTTAATTTGGGTAATTGTACAAGGTTCAACTTCCAGAACTGTTACAGGGATACTGCGTCCCAGTTCGTCGAAGATACTTGTCATTCCCAGTTTTTTTCCGATTAAACCACTCATGGTACGTTTGGTCTTTTACTTACACTTTTATTTCAACATCCACACCGGATGGAAGCTCAAGCTTCATTAAGGCATCAACTGTTTGTGACCCGGTAGAGAGAATATCGATCAGACGTTTGTGTGATCTGTATTCAAACTGTTCGCGTGACTTCTTGTCCACAAAAACAGATCGGTTTACAGTGATGATGTTTTTATTTGTTGGCAATGGAATTGGTCCGGAAACCACAGCACCTGTCGACTTAACTGTCTGAATAATCTTTTCAGCTGATTTGTCGATCAGGTTATGATCGTAAGACTTAAGCTTTATTCTAATCTTTTGTTGTGTTGCCACTTGCTAAAATCCTTTAATCTTTAATTTTGGTTACAACGCCCGCACCTACTGTACGCCCGCCTTCACGA
>REDT01000146.1 GCA_007693295.1 Balneolaceae bacterium | reverse complement strand
ACTCCGTTTCCAGAATGGTCAGTTCCCGGTCAAGATCTATAAGCCGATTTCTAAACTCTTCAATTGAAGCTTCCGACAACTCTCCGGTTTCAATTGAGCTGTACACATCTGAAGCAAGATCTCTGAGGTCATCAATTTTAAGATCAGCTACCTCCCAAACTCCTATTGCTTTACTGATTAGATCAAAATCTTTAAAGTTCAAGAATACCCAGATCATATCATCAACATCATCGATGTGATTCTTTCCCTGTAAGAAACCTTGCCGTGCCAGTTCTATATCCGGATTTTCTGATAAAAGGGTTAATCTGGCAATTTTGTCGCCTTCATTCACCAACAGAGCTTCATTAAATTCATCATAATAAGCCCTTTCGCCCGTATTGATAAGGTTTAGCAATGAGAATGCAGCTTTTTTTTGAGCTTTAGTCCACTGTCCCTCTCCGTATATATATCCCCAAACTCCATTGGAAATCTTTTTCTCATAATTGGAAAGCACAACCATTGATATCGCAAACAGGATAAAAATGATGATTATACCAATAATCCGTTTGTTGCCTACCCGTAATTCTGTCTGAATTTTCATAATATCTCTCTGCTTTAGGAGTATCAAACTCAAATTTAAACAGCATCATGTCAATAAAGTTTCATACATGATAATTATGAATAAATTACAAATTAAAAAATGCAAACAAGAATATGAGCGCAATTATCACAATCAAGCACATAACATTAAAAAACAGGGGTTTTTTATCTCAAATTGCGATAATCGTATATGGTATTTGGATACCCAAAGGAGGGCTAAAGATCAGGTATCCGTATTTAGCAGGGCATCCTGAAACCGTGAGGGAGAGATAAATTGAGAAGTTTTATCTGATCTTCTGTTCAGGGAAGAAAATTTCAAGCATCCACATCAAACTCTATTGTAAATATTGTGCCATTATCCGACTTATAAGATAATTCCCCATCAAGCTGTTTGGTAAATACTTCAATTAGTGTCATTCCCAGAGATTGTTTCTTCATCTCCTCAAAATCTTCAGGCAATCCGATTCCATTATCAGAAATTGTTAATTTAGCCTTATTGTCGCGTACTTTCAGGTCAATTGAGATTACTCCTTCATCAACTCCCTCGAATGCATATTTGTAACAGTTGTTGAGCATCTCATTACAAATCAAGCCAATCGGCACAGCCCGTTTTATGTTTACACTCAATGAATCCATGTTTTTCTGAAGGGATATTTTTTTCTCCTCCGTATTAAATGTCGTGTAGACGGTTTCAACCAGGTCTTCTATATACTCTGCCAAATCAACATCTGCAAAAGTTTCGTTTTGATAGAGTTTTTCGTGAACCAGGGCAATAGACTTTATTCGCAACTGGATTTCTTGCAAACCCTTATCAGCACCATTATCACTACTGTTTTTTTGGAGCTCAATAAGACTTGAAACAATAGAAAGGTTATTTTTTACACGGTGATGAATTTCTGAAAGCAGCATCTCTTTCTCCTTAACCGAAGAACTGAGTTCCAGAACACCTTTTTTCCAATCCGAAACGTCTCTTACATTCCCAATTATTGCACTCGGCTTGCCATTACTGTCTTTTAACACAGAACGTTTATTGCTCACCCATTTATAATCGCCATCCTTTGTTTTGAACCTGAACTCAGAGTCTTTGGCCACTATTTTTTCAATATCATCGCTGTCATATTGTAGCACTTCAGCTTTCATTCTCTTCAAATCTTCGGGGTGGGTCAAACTCAGAACAAAACTGAGCCCTCCGCGAATTAATTCTTCGCTTGTATAGCCCAATAGATTTTTAACTGAAGGCGTTATATAGATATACTCCCCGGTTTTTATGTCCAGCTGATAAATAACATCTTTCGAATGGGTTAAAACCTGTCTGAATTTCTTTTCTGAATGGTAGAGCTTCTCACCCCACTTTCTTAGAATTTCAACCCGGACAATTGCAAAAATCAAACCTGTAAGCAGTATAACAACAATTGCAATTCTGTTGATCCAATACACTCTTGTATATAGCCAATCAGCTGCCTCTGAAATGGATAGGGCAAAGTTTTTTTCGACAGTGGCAAGTTGCCGTTCTAGATAAAAAATATGATCTGAGAGATGATTTATTTCAGATTCGGTAAGATCTCCTCGTTCCACAAAACTTTCGACATTATTGGCAGCATCCGCCATAAAACCGATAAGCAGATCACCTTCGATCCAGTGGTTAACGGCTATTTTGAATGGCGTATAGAGGGAAAGTTTTTCATACATCCAGACAAGTTTGGGAATATCTTCCGGTCTGTGTTGTCCTCTTAGAAATTCCTCTTCCACAACATCATAATTGGGGGCACTCTTCGTCAGCTCAGTTCTGCCCAGCCTGTTCCCTTCAATAACATCAATGTTATGGTGAAACGTATCCAGAAACTGTTCGTCTTCTGTATATAGGTATTTAACGATGGAGATTGTAGCCTGCTTTTGAGCTCTGGCCCAATGGCCTTCACCAACTGTATACGCATGAACCCCTGCCAGAAGTCTGTTGCTCACATCATTTATCGCAATGAGAGCGATACCCAGACCTGCAAACAGCAGAACCAGCCATAAAGCAGCCTTATCACTCCTACCCCTATTTTTTTCCATTTTTCAAACCAACTTTCTGATCTTTTACCTCATTCTTTCGAATCAGATCATCCCGGCGCACGAAACGTGTGCGCCTGTTCATTTACCCCAAATTTAAGTTATTCCTTAATAACAACAACTTAACCATGGTTAATTTTGATTTTATACTTAATCCCTTACACCCCTTCTCGAACATGTAATAATGTAAATAATCGAGATCAATCCCTGTTAGTATTTTTAAATAAATCCCTATCGATGTTAGGTTAATTTAATTTGAATATTTCCCTGAACCCTTTACCCCAATAATATTGCAGATTTGAACATACAAATGTAAATCGAAACCAACCAATCAGAATTTATCTGCTCATCTTTGCTTTCCCTTCAGGTTCAGAGCAAAGTTAACGTTTAATTCATAACCCTCACTCTCATAGCGTATAATCTTATCAAAAAAGCTCAAATAAAGTGTATATCAAATGGCGCT
>REDT01000211.1 GCA_007693295.1 Balneolaceae bacterium | reverse complement strand
AAGATCCGCAATGTCTCAAAAAGACATTGCGGATCTGGTTTCGATATCGGATCCTGGATTGTCAGGCTTTGAATAAAAATTATGAAGAGACCCACAAAGTATTTCAGAAACTTTGCGGGTCTGGTTTCTTCCAAAAACCTTAACCTCAAACGAAATGGCCAACCCAAGAGAGCCCTTTGAGCCGGATACCATTTACCATGTATACAATCATGGAAATGGAGATGACCTGATTTTCCGGGTGGATGAGAACTATCGTTTTTTCCTGGAACGGTTTAAATTCTACATTACACACATTGCAGACATTTATTCCTACTGCCTGATGCCGAATCACTTTCATTTTTTGGTTAGGATTAAACCAGAAAAAGATCTTCTTGAGTTTATGGAAGAGAAGTATCCGTTCATGGGTGAGGAAAGATCCGCAATGTCTCAAAAAGACATTGCGGATCTCGATCTTGGATCAGTGACCCGAAAAGAAACCGCGAATTCTGACAAAGACATTGCGGGTTTGGAGGCATTGAACCCTTTAAACAATTTCACCAATCTATTCAGAAGGATGAGTTTGATGAGATAAAGCATTTGACGATGGAATAAATTGCTGCTAATAAGATTCAAATTAACAATAGGTCAGCACCAACGAAAAGATCCGCAATGTCTTTTTGAGACATTGCGGATCTAAAAGCCTATGTCCACACCCCAAACCATCATCCGCTTCCCCGAAATTTCCCCATGAATCTTTCCTTCATCTCTCATCGGAAATCGCTACATTTTTTGTATATATCATTCTGTGAGACCAGAGAACATGCAAAAAAAGTCAGACTACATATTCAAATATCCTCCCAACCTGCAAGAACTCGATCTTGCGACCATGGTGAGTATGTATCGCGACAGGGGTGAACCCCGTAAAGCAGCTCCCGGTAAATACCTGGCGTGCACTACCACCCATAAGCTTCTTAAGGAGGCCAAGTGGTGGTTTGGGCTCTACTACAGCCAGGCTGCATGGGATGATCTGCTAACCAAAGGTTCTGAAGGGTATCCCCTCACAGAAGCTGAGATGAATGTGTTTGGATTGATTCTCGCATCCGAAGAGCCGCCGCACCGTGAGTATGTTGAAAAGCACATCGGTGTGCTCCCCAAACTGGCCTATCTGATCGTTAACGACCTGAAACAGTTCGGGTTTATTCTCGAAGATGAACACGGGTTCTTACGCATCACTCCCCGCGGCGAACGCGCCCTTCAGGGTATTACAAGGCGCTTGTACGAAAAACGCTTTACCCCGGAAATGCTGGTTGCCTATCATCAAACCGAAGATCTTAAAAAAGAAGAGAGCCACAGCAACGACCAGCCATCACTATTCTGATTACAGAATTCAGAAACGGTTGATTTCCCAAATCAACTCTCAAATGATCTCTGAACTCTCTCCTGAAACCGAAACCCGGCCTTGAGGTTTATATCCTGACCAATTCTTCGGGAAATGAGCCGTTGAATATTGTATCTTTGAGCTTTCCAATTCTCAAGCCTTTGAACACTCAAACATTTTATGGATCAGTACCTGCAAAACATTATCCGGAAAGCGCTCATTGAAATGGGTGTATCTGAAGAAGCAATACCTGAAATACAGATTGAGACACCCCGCGATCCATCTCACGGTGATTCGGCTACCAATGTAGCCATGGCCCTGGCTAAACCGCTTCGGAATAATCCCCGCAAAATTGCTGAAGAGCTGGTAAAGAATTTAAAAGCCGATCCCAATAAAATTTCATCTGTTGAAATTGCAGGCCCCGGTTTTATCAATTTTCGCTATTCAGACAACTACCTGTATACAGAGTTGAAACAGCTTCTGGAAATGGGGAATGAGTTTGGGAAAGGCTCCGATAATAGTGGTGTGAAGGCGCTGGTTGAGTTTGTAAGCGCTAATCCCACCGGACCGTTAACGGTTGGCCACGGGCGAAATGCCGTTTTGGGCGATACGGTAGCGCGACTGCTGGAGTGGACCGGAGCCGAGGTTCAGCGCGAATACTATTTTAACAATGCCGGCCGTCAAATGCGTGTGCTGGGCCAGAGTGTTCAGGCCCGCTATATGCAACAACTGGGCAAAAAAGCTGACCTTCCGGAAGGAGGCTATGAAGGAGAATACATTGTTGATATTGCAAAAAGCCTTGTGGAAGAGCATGGCGATTCACTGCTGAATGAGGCCGATGAAAAGCTCTTCAAGGAGAAGGCGGAAGCGGCCATATTTGACGAAATCAAGAAAACCCTTGAGAGGATGAATATTGTAATGGACTCCTTCTTCAACGAGAATACGCTCTATGAAGATGGATCCATAGATCAAACCATTGAAACGTTTCGAAAAAAGGGGCTTGCATACGATGAAGACGGAGCGGTTTGGTTCAAAACCACAGAGTTTGGCAAGGATAAGGATACGGTTCTGATTAAAAGCACCGGCGAACCCACCTACCGGCTGCCGGATATAGCCTACCATGCCAACAAACTGGAGCGCGGGTTTGATCTCTGCCTGGATGTTTTTGGGGCGGATCACATAGACACGTACCCGGATGTGCTGAACGGTATTGATGTTTTAGGATACGACAAATCAAAGGTTGATGTACTTGTCTACCAGTTTGTTACTCTTGTAAAAGATGGCAAACCCTATAAGATGAGCACCCGAAAAGCCAATTTTGTTACCCTTGATGAGCTGATGGACGAGGTTGGCGAGGATGTTACCCGCTTTTTCTTTCTGATGAGATCGCCCAACACCCACCTTGAATTTGATGTGGCCCAGGCAAAAGAGGCTGGCGAAAAAAATCCGGTGTTTTACCTGCAATATGCGCACGCCCGAATCCAGTCTATCCTGAGAAAGGTAGAAGAGATTGCAGAGTTTTCAGATATGGCGGATCTGGCTGTTCTGACTCATGATTCCGAAATTACCCTCATTAAAAAAATGCTCAGTTTTCCGGATGCCGTCTCGCTGGCAGCTTCGCACCGGGAACCCCACAGAGTGATTACCTATCTGAATGAACTGGCATCGAACTTTACTACATTCTACCACGATTGCAGAATCGTTGGAGAGGACAAAGCCATTATGCAGGCCCGCAGTGA
>REDT01000010.1 GCA_007693295.1 Balneolaceae bacterium | reverse complement strand
GTTTTTGGGCTGTTGCCTTAAATACACTGGTATGCATCCTTATTGGATTTGTCATCCATTTTGAGTGGTGGGATAATCACATACTGTCTGAATATGATCTAAGGAGTTGGTTAACGGTAACAATAAACCTGGTTTTTCTGAGTTTTCTTGCCGCTCTGCTGATCCCCGTACTCTTTGGCGGTTTACAACAAACCATCCATGAACAGTATAGGCTGAGGGATGAACTGGAGGAAAAAAACAGGGAGCTTGAAGAGTTTGCATATACGGCTTCCCACGACTTGAAGGAGCCCCTGCGAATGATACGCAGCTTTTTGAAACTTCTTGATGACAGATACTCGGATATCATAGATGAAAAGGGAAAGAAGTATATTCAATTTGCGGTATCCGGCGCCCAGAAAATGACCGCATTTATCGATGATCTCCTGGAGTATTCCCGCGTAGGGAGGCTATATTCGGCCTTTGAAAAGACAGATATTTCCTTGATACTTGATGATGTAAGCGAAACTCTGATTAATGATGAAGTGAGCAAAGAGGCCGTTATTTCGTACTCCGGCATGCCGGTGGTCAAAGTAGTTCCGGTTTCCATAAAAATGTTGTTTAATAACCTGATAAGTAACGCACTTAAATATCAGGATTCCGGTAACAGGCCTGAAATAAATATTAAATGTGTGGAATTAGACTCGCACTGGCAATTTAGCGTTTCCGATAACGGAATCGGGATTGATGAGATCTATCATGAGCAGATTTTTCAACTCTTTAAAAGATTGCATTCCGGTGATGAATATTCCGGCACCGGCATGGGACTTGCCATTTGCAGAAAAATTGTTCAACATCACGGAGGGAAGATTTGGGTTGAATCCCAACCGGGAACAGGAACAACATTTAAATTTACACTTAAAAAGTAAATAAGGTACGATTATCGCCCGACAAGTCTGCTGTTACTTAGAGCCAGACTTTTAAATAAGAATTACAGTGCAACTCTGGGAGTTGAAATTTTCATTAAAAATTAAATAGATGAAGCCGATACATATACTTATCGTGGAGGATAACGAGGGTGATATAATGCTGATAAAGGAGGCCTTTGAGGAGGCCAAATTGGTGAATGAAATCAGTATTGTCAGAGATGGAGAGAAAGCGATGCACTTTCTGGAGAAGAAGGGAGTATACGGTGATGTTAAGGTACCTGATCTGATTATTCTGGATGTAAACCTGCCGAGAAAAAATGGGCATGAGGTTCTGGAATTCATTAAAACAAATGATCAACTGATGCTGATACCTGTCATCATGCTCACAACATCCTCCTCCGAAAATGATATTGTGAAATCCTATAAAAACCATGCCAACTGTTACATTACCAAACCGGTTGAAGTGGATGATTTTTTGAAAGCCGTTTTGGAGATTGAAGAGTTCTGGATCAGCCTGGTTCAGTTACCTACAAAGGTGTAACAATGTAACCCCTTATTAAATGAAAGGAGACGATCGCTTAATGAACATACTGCTGATTGAGGACAACCCCGGGGACGTTCTGCTGGTGGAGGAGTATGTTTCGGATGTGTTCTTGAAAGCTGAGGTAACTCATGGGTCCACCTTTCAAAAAGCCCGTGAGTTACTGCATAGAGACCATCCCTATGATATCATATTATTGGATCTCTCACTGCCCGATTCTGAAGGGATGGATCTTGTGGAAGAGATCCTGCAAATTGCAGATGCTACTCCCGTTATTATCCTCACAGGCTATACCAACCTGGAATTTAGCGTGAAGTCCCTTTCAAAGGGGATATCCGACTATTTATTAAAAGATGATCTGTCTGCGGCGCTTCTCTATAAAAGTATGATCTATAGTATCGAGAGAAGTCTTGTTTCTGAGAGAATCAGGGAATCTTTGAAAGAAAAAGAGATGCTGCTTTCCGAGATTCATCACAGGGTTAAAAACAACCTCGCTGTGGTGTCGAGCCTGATGGAGATGCAGGCGTTTGGAGAGAGTAATAAAGAAGTGGAGAGAAAGCTGCTCGACAGCACCCTGCGGATTAAAACCATGGCTTCGATTCATGAAGTGCTCTATGAATCAGGCAGTTTTTCCCAACTCGATTTTTCTGAGATCATTGAAAAACTGCTTGAAAACATCGACGATGCAATTAACATCGGGCAAGAGATATCCAATACGATCAGGAAAGAACCCATTGATCTGAATATCAACCAGGCCGTGCCCTGCTCAATGATTATTAATGAAGTGCTAACCAATATCTATAAACACGCATTTTCAGATCTAGAGAAGGGTGAAATAGCTGTTGATTTATCCGAAAAGGATAATTGGTTATTCTTGAAAATTTCTGACAACGGGGTTGGTTTGCCGGATGATTTCAACCCGGAAGAGTACAATTCGCTTGGGATACTGCTTATAAAAACACTGACGAACCAGCTTCATGGAGAGTTCACGTATAACGGCAGTGATAAGGGGACCACATTTAAATTGAAGTTTGAGAAATCAGACAGTGGAGGAGTTAGCAACACGGGTTTGGTTTGATTTTTTTGGAGATAGATGTAATTAATGAGAGTCCTCTTTTCCCGTATGGATCTCTATGGAAGATTCGGATACCTTCAATTCATCAAACGTTCCTGACGGAACGTAGTGCGATATAGTTCGTATAGCTGCTGTTACCGATCAGACGTCCCTATGGGGACGTGTCTTCAGTGGCCTGTTTCTGGCCAATGTTAACAGCTTGTGTATGATTCCAATTCCGTCCCATTAGGGATGATTGCCCGGCAACTCAAGGTAGGTGACTGTGCTTGCCACGTTCCGTCAGGAACGTTTGATGGCCTTACGGTCAAGGAAACCTGATAATGAGAGAGTGCCTGCGGAGGCAACGATGCACACATCAGAGCCTGAGTGCCAGCGGCACGGCTTATATGATAACCCCACATTTCAATGTGGGGATTATAGGAATGGCCTCTAGCCTGAAGAAAGTGCCGGAGGCACGACACACACATCTGAGCCATGCCAGGTTGGGATCTGCCGGGCCGACCCCGGCCCTGCATCGTGCCTGAAGGCACTTATGCACTGGAGGGGGTGCGACTCTGACTGCCCGGGTTAAAACCCGAGG
>REDT01000098.1 GCA_007693295.1 Balneolaceae bacterium | reverse complement strand
CTGCTGCCCGGCTTTACAGCAGTAGCTTCCTGGGTAAGGATATTGTAATACTCAATACTGATTTTCTCCTCCGGGGAAAGAGCAAAAAACTCCTCCGTATCAGGATCGGGATAATCGGAAAGGTTAACGAATGTTTCGACTGAGGACATTTTGCCGGTATCTTGAAAATTAAATCATTTACAGCTAAAGAATTTCGAAATGTGTAATCGTATAGTTACTGTTCTAATACATGAGAATCAACACCCCTCGCAAATAATTGACCCCATAATATTGGTTAATGGCTGAAATTATATCGGGTACCTTCGTCTTCCCGTAATGGACGCAGTTTTTTTATATTTGCGATACGTATTACGAGCAACCGGATGCAGGAACATCCACACAGTCTTTCTTACAAAGAGTTTGTAATCTCAATTTTTTCTTAAAATATTGTACAAAAACCAAACACACCTGCCATTCAATCTCATTATATTTCCGGATGAATTTTTACCCCTTCCCACTCTAGCTTTTGACACAAAAAACATTGAAAAAAGAATCTCAATTTTTTAAAGAACTCTATCCAATAGCACTGGAACTGCAAGACCTGGCTCCCTGGCAGTGGATGTACGAAACGGATCTTTTCGGAGTGAAGCTTCCGGATTCAGACACCCCTTATTTTGCGAGTATAATGGGTTCGTCCGGCCAATTTAATGCCTTTTCCTTTTATGATGGCGTTCATGCAGCAAATCAATTCCTGCAGATTCAGGAGCACCCCGGTGCAACAAGACCCGAAGATATCATGCTGATTCCCCACCTGATGGTTTCATTCGATGACCGGAAGTTTTTGCAGCTCGATGAACGAATACAGATCGAAGAACTGGGCTATGATCTGAAGGAGAGAATACAGTGGCCTGTTTTTCAACAGATTATTCCCGGCCATCCTCATTTGTTTCCGACCCTGGATAAACTCAGGGATTTGATACCTCTATTGGAACAAACACTGCACATTGCCCGGCGTACCCGGCATGAAGAATTCGCTTTTATTGAAAGAACCAAAGAGGGAGTGAGTGGTCTTTTCCGGATTTCTGAATCCGGCCAATGGCGAGACGGGTACACGGAGATGTCCAGCACCTACGAACCGGCTCCCATTCCAGCCTCTGGCAGGCTGGCTGCACAACTAAACCGGATTCCAAAGCAAGAACTTGTCCTGGAAGTGGATCTTGCCATGATGCTCAGCCCTGTTATGGACAAAGACCCGGAATATTTCCCTTTTGTCCTTTTATTGGTTGAAAAAGATACCGGATATATCATCCACTTTGAACTACTGACGCCTCATCCCAGCGTTGGTGAAATGGTTGCGGGAAGTGGCAGAAAATTGTTGAAATCAATGATCGAAAAAAACATCCATCCGAAAGAAATTCAGATCAGGTCAAGTCGGCTGCAGCCCGTACTAAACAAATCGCTTACCGGCACCTCTGTGCGCCTGGAAGTTCGCTGGAAACTGCCTGCTGTTGAGGAAGCCATGGCAAGCCTTATGGATTTTTTGGGATAAGTTTTAGCCCAGGCCTGACAGGCTTCCCAAAACCTGTCAGGTTTTTCGGTATGCTATTTCTTCATACCGCTCAATTTGCTTCTTACCTGCTCGTAGAATTCTCTTACCGTTTCGGGATCCACCCCGTACTTAGCGGCCAGTTCATCCAGGTTCGGTTTTTTCCCATCATTGATATAAGGAATTAGCTCGGCAAACATGGAATTGATTTTTTCCATCTCTTTGGAATCCTTATCTGAGTCATTGGTACTGAACAGCTTTTCATACTTATTTACCATGATCTCTTGCTTTAGGATATCTTTTGCGGTTTCAATCATTACCATATTTACCCGCACTTCGGGCTCATAAAAGAGATGGTAGCCGCACTGATTAAACCAGAGGGTGGGATTATGCGTCTGCCGGATTTTTGTCATACTTGGTGAATAGATCAGATAGTACTCATATGTAAACGGATCGTACATCTCAAAAAAATCCGGTTCAGGATTACTGGTAATCCACGCAAAGCTGAACCGCCAGGGGTGGTCTTTTTGCAATTCAAGAAAAGCCATCTCTTTATCGGTTAGGTGGCTCAGGCCTGAATGGTTGATGTACTTTTTGATCAATCCTCCCTGCCGGAATACTCTGTGTCCGATAAATTGGGTAATGCTCATATTTTTCCATTTCTCAGGCATTTTTTTGGAAATATGCCTGTACCTGTTCAGTTCTTTTTCAGCATTCCGGTCCAGCCTGTCCTGTTGAGCGGCGTAATAGATCAGAAAATCGTCGATGACGGTTGATGTTAGGTGCTGAAAATTCCGGCAGTGATTTCGTATGGATGTATAATCTGGCATTCATGTAACCTATGGATTCTGCGCTCCCAAATAAAGAGCAAAAATTGTATCAAAGAGATCCGCAATGTCTCACAAAGGTATTGCGGATCCGGGAACTCTTTTGCTGATTATCAAACCAGTTCAAAATGGCTCTTCGGAAGCCACACTATTTTACCACGGTCGTCTTCAATACGGATGAGCAGGTCCGCCGGCCGTTCATCTAAAATATTATACGCTTTCCCCGGCGTGATTTTATCCGCATGGCCAACCATGTCAATACAAACGACCTGCCCTCCCTTTTTCATCCCTTTTTGGCCCTCTTCAATTCGCTTCCGGCGTGCAATGGTATCTTCCAACATTTTCATGCCTTTGGCAACACCTTCATCTGAGATTATTTCATGATCTTTCAACCAGTGAAGAGCCTTTTCCCGCTCTTGCAAGTTTTTGTAGGCGTACCAGCGATCCCTGATACCCACATCATCAATCGCATCATTAAATCTCCGAAATGCACCGCTTCCCCGGATGGCCCTCAGCAGCAGAGCTTGAACCGTGTCATCCAGATCGTTTTGTTGCAGGATGAAATCTTCCATCACCTGCCAGCCTTCTGAGCTTGGTGCCGGGTAAATGTAGATAAACCGCTCCCCATCCTCATCCTCTTCAATAAGCTGTTTCAGTTCCTCCTCCTCTTCCAGATCGTCATCTTCGGTGATAAATGTGACCTGATTTTCCATCTTGTCAAAATACCACTCAGCCGTATAACTGTTATCGGCAAG
>REDT01000011.1 GCA_007693295.1 Balneolaceae bacterium | reverse complement strand
GTCCCGCCCCAGGTACAATTCAGACATCAGATGTGAGTCATGAGAATTGAGAATATATTGATGTATTAATAAGCTTGACGCTGTTTTCATGCTCCAGTGAATATCAGATAATTCACTGTTTGTCACTCTAAACGGTTCTGCCGGATATTATTTAGTGAAAATGAGTTCTAAACAACGCTCATTAAAATCACTCCGCTTTTCTCTCATATACCTTCTTCATGATCAATCCGCCAGCGACGGTCACTGCCAGAAGTACCAGATAGCCTGCTAAAAGTGTTTCAAATGAATAGGCTTCCAAAGGGTTGATCATCGCCAAAATGAATACGCTGAGCCAGGAAATCATCGACACGGCTCCGGCCACAAATGCACCGCGGATCAGACCGGTATTCTTTTCAATCTCTCCTTTTTGAAATGAGATCTGTTCCATTTTCGGCACTACAAACAGGTTCAGAAGCACACCGTTTATCGTCACTACGCCAACAGCCGTCATCTTCATAAGAAATCGGGGATTTTCCAGGTAGACTTCAGGGCTGATTAAGGTCAGTGCAAAACCACTCACAATTAAGAGTGCGAGCCCAAGAATAATCATCTGGGAAATCAGATGCATGATCACCGCCTCGCGTGATGAGATGGTAAGATTGTTGAGAAAGTGAAAAATCATCACATCGAGAATCAATGCTCCGCCCAGTCCAAGAACCAGGCCCAGAAGGTGCACTGTGATCGTATAGGTCTCAGCATGAAGCAGAAATTCCGGCTCAAGAATTCCGGGACGCTGCCAGATAAGCCAGAAAACAATAGCCGTTAAAACCAGCATCACAAGTACCCTCCAGCGGAACGTGTCAGCAATTCCGGCAACTAATATTTGCGTGAAAATCAGTATCAGTAGTATGATGCCTGAAAGCATCCAGAGTCCCAGTTCGATCTCGGGTATTGAAGTACCGGTTGTCCATAAAAATAGATATCCCAGAAACACCACTGCAAAATAACCCATTACAATACGTTCCAGCGGTACTTCAAGGAAAAGCACACTTTTGATGTGCGCAATGGGATGGTGCTGTTCCGGTTCTTCTGTAAGTGGCCCCCCTTCAAGTATTCTAACCCGGGTTTTGTAAAGTGTAAATGCTATGCCAATCAGAGCGAGTAAAAGTATCCATAGAATCATAGTCCTGAATCCCTTTTTTGAGATACAGGGAATAAAATCAGGCTCAATAATTTATTCCACTGACCAATTAATTTAATGTATAGTTAAAAATCGTGAGTTTCGGTTGAGAAACTCACGATATTTGATAAATCATTCTTATAACTATGCAATTATAACAGATTCCGATATTTATACAATCACCGGTTCACGGTTTACTACGTCGGGGCTCCATGCACTCTGTGTGTTTTCCAAAGCTTTGCGGCCTATCTCTTCGGCACGACCGGCGTCTTCAATCAGCTCTGCGGCAACCGCAAGCGGCACTGCTTTGCTTATCTCCGTAATCATTCCGGTACAGTTGGTCAAATGGTTGTGAGTTAGCTCGGCCAAAACATTATCTTCCACAGCGAGTGCATGCGTGTGCAGCATCGTGTAGCCGATCGTAATCATGGAAAGTGCCGTGTAGTCATCACGCAGCATTTTGGATACGCTGTCTGTTCGCGCGCGGTCAATCAGGCCGGCTACAGATCCTGTAAAAGAGGCAAGTTTGCTTTTAATCTCTGATGCGACCGATCCGCCAAGTCGATCCACCTGGGTTTCGAGTGACTCTACGTGTGCGGAAATCATTTTATCCAGCTCGTGAAACAGTTCGATCACTATCTCATCCTTTACAACCTCAGAGGCCTTCTGTCTGCGCACAGCTTTCATGAAATGACTCTCCAGTGCAAGCAGATCGGAGGTGTAAGTTCTCAGTTTTTTCGGTTCATTCTTTCTCTCTGTGGAACTCATAATACGTTGAATTAAATTATTGTTAGTTCAATAATATAACGTGATGGCAGGTGAGTGCGTTCGGAGATTTGATGAGTTCTATTTTCAGGTTTAGAAACAGGCCAAAAAGAATCTCTCCGGAAAACAGAGAGATGTTTTAGAGTACTCTTTTTCACTCACTGCGGTTAAATTCAGCGAAGGCGAAATGCCTGCCAGCTTACAAGCTGATATGTACCATCTTTATGGATTTGAGCAGTCCCAATCAGGCTATCCCCTTCTACTCTTCCATTGTAAACTTGCTTTAGATTTTCCCTCTCATTTTTCAGAACAAAGGTTATTCTATCGCCGTTAATTTCGGGTTGACTTATCTCCGGTTTATTCCCGCTTTCTGAAACTTCAATATCGGCTTGTTGGATCACCTGAAATTCTTGATCCAGGGAGAGCCTGTAGGTTAATCCATCCGTTTCCCACTCCCACTCACCACCTGCATCGGCCGGTATAACCCAATAGTAGATGTTATGACGATCCACGGAAGCCTGCCCGTCCGGCTTCCAGTCGTCCATGTGAAAGATGTGGGATACAATTCGTGTTCCGGGTCTCAATTTTTCAAAAAACAGTGGCCGCAATCTCAGGTTAATGGCATTCGACATGTAGAGTGTTATTACCGTTGCCATACTAAAATCTGTCTCAAAAATATCCTCCTCAACAAAGAGAACCCGATCGGAAACTCCGGCTTGTTCAGCGTTCTTAAATGATCTTTCCACAAGCCGTGAGTCCAGTTCAACCCCGTGCCCAACCGCGCCCCGCCTTGCCGCTTCAATTACAATGCGGCCATCACCCGAACCCAGGTCAATCAGATAATCTCCTGAACCCGTATTTGCAATGTCGAGCATTTTGTTTACAACCTCATCGGGGGTGGCCACGTAAGGCACTTCCAAATCCTGTGAGATCAACTGCTGAGGACATACCCAGACTACCACACTCAAAATGATCAGGCTATACAATGAGATGCCCCCGCCTCTTCTATAATTTCTAACTGAATGATTTACCGGTTTAGAACGCATCATATCCACATTAACGTCACTGCTCAAATTTTGATTTCATATTTCTGCTATAAAGTAAGAAGAGCCGGGTTCAAAAAAACAGATCCGGTCATAAATCATGTCGGGATGATTAAAACCTGTACTAGTGTTAAGTCAAG
>REDT01000083.1 GCA_007693295.1 Balneolaceae bacterium | reverse complement strand
AAATCCCCTCCTTGCCCCGTAAGGGATCACTATGTGGGAAAGGAGGGGACTTCTCTACATTACCCGACAGTTAATTGTTGACATGACACTAGATATTAATTGGGAAGGAATCAGATTATATCTGCGATGGCCAACTCGATATCTTCAAACTCAAATTCAAAGCCTGTTAGCTGAAGCACTTTTGGCTGCACTCTCAGGCTGCTGGTAACCGGCGCTGCAGCTTCGCCCAGGATCAGGTTCAGTGCAAATTCCGGCACCCTGAAAAACGATGGCCGGCGCATGACCCTGCCAAGGGCTTTCGCAAATTCATTCATCGTAACCTGTTCCGGTGCAGTAGCGTTGTAAACGCCATCCAGATCCTTATTTTCAATAGCAAAAAGTATAGACCTGCACAGATCTTTCATATGTATCCATGCCATATACTGTTCGCCCGAACCGACAGGCCCGCCAGCAAAAAGTGCGAATGGAAGTTTCATCTTTTCAATCACGCCACCGTCTTTCTCAAGAACTACTCCAAATCGGGAAATAACCACTCTTACACCCAGTTCTGCAGCGAGTTCCGCCTCTTTTTCCCAATCGATGCAGACTTTTGCCAGAAAATCATCTCCCGGCTCGCTCGATTCGGTGAGCACCTGTTCGCCCTTCTCCTTATAGTAATTTACACCCGATGCCGAAATTAACACCTCCGGTTTATTGACCGAGGCTCTCATGGCATCTACCAGTTTCCGCGTTGATAATATCCGGCTGTCGTAGATTTTCTTTTTAACGCTGTCTGTCCAGCGCTGTCCAAAAAGATTCTCACCGACAAGGTTGATCACAATATCCATTTTCCCCATATGGTCGGAGAGATCGTCCCATGAAATAAATCTTTGGTTCTTAGCCGACTGTGCTTTATACCTGTCGGGTGAACGGGTGATAATGGTTATGTAGTGCCCCTGCTTCATGAGCTCTTCGGCAAGATACTGCCCAATAAATCCAGTACCACCTGTTATTAAAACCTGTTTTGTTTCCATAATTATAGAACCAATTTGTATTCGAAATAACTCCTTAACATACCAAATAACGTTTCGAGATAATCACGTTAAATGGTCATAAAGAAATAGAAGAAAATAAACGGAGCTGCAAGAATCAGTGAGTCAAACCGATCAAAAAATCCACCGTGACCCGGAAGCAGTGAGGACGAGTCTTTAACGCCGGCAATGCGTTTGAGCCGGCTTTCAGTTATGTCTCCAATGGGTCCTGCTATACTCACTATAATCACCGAGATAAATATGGAACTGAGCGGCAGTGGAAACGGATCGGCCAGAGCCCATGCAATTAAAAAGCCGATTGCTGCCCCCAGAAATCCAAACCAGAACCCCTCCCAGGTCTTGTTAGGGCTGATTACCGGCGCCAATTTTCGCTTACCAAACGTTTTCCCCCCAAAGTAGGCAAACACATCATTGCCCCATATCATAAAAAACAGTGACAGCGTAAGCCAGAAACCGGCAGCACCCGGAACCATTTCGCGAATATAGATCACCATCAAAAATCCTACCGGCGCATAAATACCCGTAAACAACGTGCTAAGCCAGCGGCCTGAAGCCTCATGTTTCTTGTCGAACACCGCCCAGATGGTGATTAACAACACTACCATTACCGCTGAAAGTAAAAGCCAGTCGGGCATAAAATCGGTACGCCAAATCATTACTACCAAAAGTAATGATATCGGGAAGTAGTCGGCCCTTCCGGCGGCTTTCATGATGTTGTGTATCTCCCAAACCGTAAGCAATCCGATCGCAAAGATCATAGTCTGAAATGCATTGCCGCCCAGCCAGGTTATCCAAATAAAGATAGCTGCAGCGGGTACTGCAAAGAGTATTCGTTTTACAAGTTCACTCAAGAGTTTGTCATATCTTCAGATTCATCATCATACTCTTCACTGTTGTCCAGATCATCCAGGGCCTTTCTCGCCTTTTTTTCGAACTCTTTGGGCACGTAGAGATACACCTTCGACATCGCGCCAAAATTGAGACTATACGAAGAATCTCTTTTGGAAAGGATGTTGGAAGGTATTTTTAAACTGGCCAGATAACTTTTAGCCAGTTCTATTTCATATTCGGTACCTCTTTCAAGAATGCAAACCCAGTTATCTACATCATTCGGTTTTGAGCTGTTAAACATAATATATGGCTTAAGATGTAACCTTTGATTGTGTCATCATAAATCGAACAATCAACGCTGTTAACAATATACTTAATAATAACAACCAAAGTGGAGGCAGGGTTTCTCGTGTCATATCTCCAAAAGCAAGTTCCGGGTAAGATGTTGCAAGAAATACGGCTCCGCCATTATTGATAAAATGGGCAGCAACAGCCGGCCAAATGCTCCCGCTCAGCCAGGTCATCAGCGCCAGGGCTACACCAAGGGCTGCCAAGGGCAACAGGTTGTGGATCTGCAGATGAAACATGCCAAATACCAAGCCTGAAACGAGTATGGCTTTAATAATACCCCAGCTGTTTTCAAACGCGCGCATCGCGTAGCCGCGAAAAAGAATTTCTTCACAGATAGCGGGTACCAGCGCAATATTAAAGAGCGCGAAGAGCATAATTCCCTCGGTGCGCAAAAATTGTTCAATCATCTGATATTGAGAAATCTGCATCTCGCTAACTGATTCAGGTACAGGTATGAGCGAATTGAAGTAGCCCAGGTAGAGCACAATCGGCTGCACACAAACTATCAACAATGCGCCGGCACCGATGTAGAGCGGTGTATCTTCACTCCATCTAATTCTGAGAAATGAGAGGCTGCTATTCCCCTTAAGGTGGAGTTTTGTAATTAAAAATGTGGCTAAACCCAGAAACACGACTTGCCCGGTTGTGTTACCGATAAAGAGCAGATCGAGGCGATTCATCATTACATTCTCCAGATCTGTTAAGGAGTTTAGTTCGCCTGTTATAGCCATCAACCCCACATATACAAATCCTGCAACTACCTGAAACAGTACAAATGCCAAAACCAGCCAAATGAGCGCAACTGCCCAATCCGCAAAACCGTTACGTTCAGCCCATGAATGGACTACCTGTGAAGAAGAAAAGTCTGATGAAGAGTTTGAATTCATACCTTTTTAGAACGACTCCTCTTCTTTATTGG
>REDT01000077.1 GCA_007693295.1 Balneolaceae bacterium | reverse complement strand
AGGGATCCGTCAGCTGACGGAAGGGGTGGTTGTGCCATGGGCATCCCTTTGGGGGAAAAGGCTATTCACCAATTTTATAATCTATAGCCATGGGAATAGTTCATTAAACCACCCCCGACCCCTCCTTGGGAAGGAGGGGAGACTCTTTTTCGAAATATTTGAATCCAGCTCAGGTTATTACCCTTTATTCGGGCCGTTTTTTGGGCCATCCATTTCAGACGGATTCACAATCTGTAGCTGGTTACTGAGGGAGGTCTGCAGCTCTTCAACATCATCTTCGCTGAGTACTTCAGAGATCTCTTTTACGCCTACCTTGAGCAGCAGATTATAAACCATTCGGTTAAAGAGCATCTGATGCGCCGCAGATGACAACTGCATCAACTGCTCCTGCGGGACTTGCGCTCCGCTCAATTTGATCTTATTGAAGATCGGTTCAAGCAGTTTCTCTATCTGTTTGTGAAGTTGATTTTCGAGGTCTTTTGCGTTTTTGTTCTCTTTACTGGTTACTTCTTTTCCTGATGGATCTACTAACTTCATTACTTGTCTGTTCTGTGTTTAATGGATTCTGTTTTCTTCAATATTGTAACATGAAAGGTACGGGTTAAAATTCCGGATGGAAAATGTGAAGGAGAAGTGAGTCACCTAAAGAGCTAAGCTCGATAATAATATGTCGATTGAGTTGCTTGAAAGACCCCTCTTTTCCAGAGGCTGTGATAAAAAGTGTACGGGCCTTATAATTATTCTGCCGCTCCCGGGCGATATTCACGAATTACATTTTCGATCACATCCTCATCTGTAAAGCGAACCGGTTTCATCTCATTGTTTGCAAAAAGAACCAGCTGATCATTAAAGTGGGGTGAGTCCTCCTTGATGCTTTGGCCATAAGCTAAAATGGTATATGCACGAGGCACCTCTCCAAACTCAACTGCAGAAACCCAGCCGTCGCCGCCACGTATCTCGCGTTTGGTCTCATCATCGCGATGTTCGATGAACCAGAGAACTTTAAAACAGCCTACCATTCCCGAGCAGCCACTCACGGCTACGTCCAGGTCTCCGATTACGGCGCGGTGTACTTCCCCCCAGGGCAGATTCCAGTGTCCATGATTCTCTTTGGTCTCTTTCACCGCCCATTTGAAATCCTCAACAGCGCGATCGGGGTCTGCAAGCCCGTAGGGTGTGGTTGCCGGCTCATCATACGACCAGGGCTTTTTGAATAGTTTTTCGGGCGTGGCGGCAAACCCGACGGATTCGGGTGAACCGCTCACGCGTACTGAATCTGCCGTAGAGACATACCGGTTCCACCAGTTTTCAAAAAGCAGTCCGCCGCGGCTGTCGCGGGCAACGGTATTGTCCCACCCCTTCAGCATCTCAATAGCCAGAGCCACATCCCCTTCGGGGCCGGAAGCTTCCACTGCTGCAATCAGGTCATCTTTAACCCTGTCTGCAAGGATCATCCTTTCACTGTTTTTCATCTCTACCACATCTTCCAGGGAAAACTTCTTGTCGTTATGAATCAGTTCATGTGAATGCTGGCTGCGCAACCGAAACGCCGGCTCGTCAAAATAGGGTGGGAAATCTTCCGGCGGCAGAATTTCGTGCATATTGGTAAAGTGGAAGGGGTCATTCTCATTTCTGAGATATCCGCCTTCCGGGTTCAGCAGCTGCGGAATTTTTTCCCACTCTAAAATATCGTGCCACATCTGGTCCGATTGACTTACATGAATGGCCGTGGTATCACCCCCTGCTTCGTGGGGACGATCGGGCATCGTTGCATTCCACACATAGTAGATATTGCCCTCAGCATCTGCATAGGTGAGGTTCGATGAGGTTCTGGCGCGCATCTTCATCGCGGCTTTCCACTCGTCCAGATTCTGAGCTTTCATCATTTTGATGAACTGCTCTCCGGTTCTGAACTCTCTGTCGCCGGCAGCACGGATGATGTAAACCTTCCCTCCTTCACGGTGAATTACAGGCCCGTAAGGAGTGGAAAGAAACTCCCGGGTTTCCACACCAAGTGCATTGCCGTGCCTGAATTCTACCTCAACTGATTCTTTGGTGATTGGAACCGAAGCCCCATCAATAATAAAGTGGTCGGGACGATCGGGATCTGCATCAAAAGAGTAGATTTCATCAGTGTCAGGGCTGTTGTTGGTGGTTGACCAACCCAGCCTTTCGTTCCAGCCTCCAATGATTCCGAGCGGACCGCCGATACGGAAATCACCATAAAAGTTAAGCACTCCGGGCACTTTCATTTGAGCCTCATAATATCCTGCATCCCACGAAAGGTGGGGATTTCTCATCAGGATGGCGTTACCGCCGGTGGTTCGCTCGGGTGAAAAAGCCCACACATTCGAACCGGCATCCATGTGCGGCTCTTCTGCAAACTCAGAAAGCCTTGCCCATATGGTTTGGTCATCAAGATCTGACTGTACATTTTGAGTGGTGAGCTCCTCTTCTAGCTCCTCAAACTCCTCTCTTTCACGTGCAAGGGCTGTCAAAAACCTTCGAACGGTAGCTCCGCTATGGCCAACAATGCCCCTCGCATGGGCGTCATAGCCGGTATAGTGGGGTTTTACCCAATCGTCAAACTCATCAGGGTGTAATTCAATGTAGCGGTTCATTCCCATTGCAAAACCCTCCATAATGTACCGGGTATTCTGCTCAAGATCGTTCCAGGTTTCAACCGCCAGCTGATAATCCCGCCGGTTGGAGGCGTCGCTGTCGATGGCCGATGAACGCTCACTTCCATAGAGCTCATTGTATTTGGCCCACTCGCCCCTTGCTTTCAGCAAAAGTTCAGCCACCCGTTCACCGTAATCTTCCATCTGAAGATATCCCATGGCATAACCAGCGGCCTTAATATTGTCCGCATAGATGTGCGGAACACCAAATTCAGTGCGCCGGATAATAACCTGATCGGACAGGTCATTGGCTGAACGATGGTGGGTTACGGTAGTGTCTACTTGTTCCTGCGAAGTTTCAGCTGTTCCACAGGCAAACAGGCTTACGGAGAAGATCAGGATCGAAAGTGTGTATCGCATTGGGTTATGGTTATGTTTTTTAGAAATGAGCATATAATTTTGAGTTAAAGAGATCCTTTGCAGGCTTCACTATCGGTTTAACGAGTTTACAAC
>REDT01000012.1 GCA_007693295.1 Balneolaceae bacterium | reverse complement strand
TTTTGCAGAAACTCCTCAAGCTTTTGCAGGGTTGTCAGATCAAGGTCATTTGTAGGCTCATCCAAAATGAGGAAGTTCGGATTTTTGATCAGTACCATCATCAGTCCTATTCTTCGTTTTTCGCCACCGCTCAGTTTGTGCACGGGTGTATACTGCATTTCGGGCGTAAACATAAAGTGTTCCAGAAACTGCGATGCCGAAATGCGTTTGCCATCGGCCAGCTCGATTACTTCTGCCACCTCTTTGATCACATCAATTACCCGCAGCTGCTCATCTATCTGAATTCCATCCTGGCGGTAGTGCCCGTATACAATTGTGGAGCCCGTCTTCACATCGCCCGAATCGGCCTCCTCTTCACCTGTAATAATCTTCAGAAAGGTGCTTTTTCCTACACCATTTTTTCCGATAATTCCGATTTTTTCACCTTTTTTGAAGGAGTAGGAGAAATCATCAAGTATCACGGTATCATCGTACGATTTAGAGATATGCTCCAGCTCCAGGATCTGTCCACCCATTCGCTGCATCGATATTCCAAGCTCCATCTCTTGCTCAGTTTTGGTTTGCGAAGCTCTCTCCTTTGTGTCATAAAACGCATCAATCCTGGATTTCGACTTGGTTGTGCGGGCTTTAGGCTGACGCCTCATCCAGTCCAGCTCTTTCTTGAGCAGCTGTCCCGCTTTGGCCACTTCGGTTCGTTCAACCTGTTCGCGTTCAGCACGTTTCTGCAGGAAATAGCTGTAGTTCCCCTTGTGATGATAGAGCTTTCCGCCATCCATTTCGAGTATATGATTACATACGCGATCCAAAAAATAGCGATCGTGAGTCACCATAAAGAGCGTAATGTTGCTCTTGGCCAGGTAGGCTTCAAGCCACTCAATCATCTCCACATCCAGGTGGTTGGTTGGCTCATCCAGGATGAGCAGATCGGGGTTGTCGAGCAGTACAAATGCCAGTGCCACCCGTTTTCGCTCACCGCCTGAGAGTGTGGATATGGATTGATTTAAATTGGTAATATTCAGCTTGCCAAGAACCTGCTCCATTCGCTGCTCAAAGTCCCATGCATTTGAAGCATCCATGGCAGATGTTGCCACCATGAACGCTTCCTGTGTCTCTTCATTAAAATTCTCGGCCTGTTCGGCAACGGCCTTCTCATACCGTTCAACAATCGTCATGATTTCGGAGCTGCCACGGGATATGAACTCCTGAATAGTAAGCCCCGGCTCAAGTTCAGGTTCCTGTTCGAGGTACCCGGTGCGAATACCGTTTTGGATCATCACGCGGCCACTGTCGGACGACTCTTTACCGGCCAGGATTTTCAGCAGGGTGGATTTTCCGGTTCCATTCTGAGCAATCAGGGCGGTTTTATCGCCTTTTGAAATGCCGAATGTAATTCCCTCAAATAGTATTTTTAATCCAAAACTTTTGGACAGGTTTTCAACAGATAGATAGGTCATTAATTAATTGTACAGATTTATAATCGATTTGCCGTAAAGATGATTGCCATCCGCTAACCAACGAATCATTTTACGAATGATTGTATATCAGCATATTCTCAGGCGGCACTGGAAAGCATTTCCAAAAACACAAAATAAAGCTTTTCCCGGCCAAGCCCTGAATTTAATTTTCCATACATTATAAAAATGGAATTCGATCAAACCTTTCTTATAAAGCTTGTTCAGGCCAAAATGCCATTCGGTCAGTATGAGGGCTGGTATATCACAGGCTTGCCGGTTCACTACCTGGAGTGGTTCAGCAGGCAGGGATTTCCAAAGGGTAAGCTTGGCCAATATCTCTCTACGATGTATGAGATCAAGATCAACGGACTGGAAGATATTCTCAAGCCTATTATTAAATCTGTTCGCAAGAATCAGAATCGCTTTTAATTCATTTCTTCTTTTTATTGCGATTGTATTTTTGAAGATATTTAAACCCATAACCAACCATAAAACATGTTAGTACTCGTCATAAACTGCGGGAGTTCTTCGGTTAAATACAATCTAATTGAAACCTCTGAAAAGAGAGATGTTTGCAAGGGACTCATTGAGCGTATAGGCGCCGTTACGTCCATTGTAAAGCACGAACCTGTTGGAAAAAAGCATGTAAAAGATACAAGGGTAATCTCCAGCCATACAGACGCCCTGCAGGAGATTATGAGTTATCTGCTCAATTCCGAAAATGGGATTATCTCCTCACCATCCGACATCAAAGCTGTGGGCCACCGGGTTGTACATGGCGGTGAAATGTTCAAAGACTCCGTTTTAATTGATGAAGATGTAACTGAAGCCATTCAGCAAGCTTTTGACCTGGCTCCTTTACATAACCCCCCCAACCTGAAAGGGATTCAGGCGGCAAAAGAGGCTTTGCCTGATGTGCCCCACGTGGCTGTTTTTGACACAGCTTTCCATCACTCTCTGCCCGCACACGCTTATCTCTACGGAATACCCAATCGACTCTACAGGCGATATAAGATCAGGCGTTATGGGTTTCATGGCACCTCTCACTACTATGTGAGCCGCCAGTACTATAAGCTGATTGATAAACCCGTGAAGGATACCAAAGTGATTACCTGCCATCTGGGCAATGGCGCCTCAATTGCAGCGATTGACGGTGGAAGGTCAGTTGATACCTCAATGGGATTCACTCCGCTTTCCGGAATTGTAATGGGAACACGAAGCGGCGACCTCGATCCCTCGATCCTATTTTACATCATGGAAAAAGAGGAGCTGACTCTTAACAATTTACACGCTCTGTTAAACCGTCATAGCGGCCTTCTGGGTTTGAGCGGATATGCCAGCGACATGCGCGACCTCATTGCCGAAGCGGGGAAGGGCGACAGGCGATGCCAGCAGGCGATAGACGTGTTTTGCTACAAAATAAAGCAGTATGTCGGCTCCTATACTGCTTCGATGAACGGTTGCGATGCCATCATTTTTACGGCCGGTATCGGTGAAAACTCACCTTTGATTCGCAAGCAATCGCTTCAAAATATGGACTATCTCGGGATTGAGGTTGACGATAACCTGAATGAGAATGCCGAGCGCGGAACCATTCAAAAAATCAGTACCGATAATTCCAAAGTTGACGTCTACGTTGTTCCCACCAACGAGGAGCTTGTGATTGCGATCGACACGGCAAAAATT
>REDT01000090.1 GCA_007693295.1 Balneolaceae bacterium | reverse complement strand
TTTGAGTTAAAGAGATCCTTTGCAGGCTTCACTATCGGTTTAACGAGTTTACAACTAATTTAAAAACCCTTCCAATATCATCATAGGTGGTACGCTGACCTGATACCGCCGTATTGGTTCTGTGAACAAATACCAGATCGAGATTAGGCACCACAGCAAGTACATGCCCCCGGGCACCACGGGCTGTATAGGTTCCTTCCGGTACGCGGTCTACACTTCCAAAATGTTGGCCATCAACTTCCACCCACCACATATATCCGTATCCACCGCGGTCGGGGCGCTCTTCTACCAGAACGGAATGAACGGCTGTGCTCTCTTCCACCCAGCCTTCAGGTAAAACTCTTTCACCGTTCCATACCCCATCATTCAAAAAGAGGTGGCCAAAACGTGCCAAATCCCGTGTGCTCAATACAAACGGGTAGGCTGCATGTTGCGATTCTTCACCGGTTACATAGCTTCCGTCCTCTGGAACATAATCCTGCATTCCGATTGGTATTGCAATACGATCCATAAATGATTGGTGAATCGCTTCACCGGTCTCCTGCTCATAAATGGTTCCTAAAGCATTAAAATCCCAGTTGTTGTAGTGATACAGTTCGCCGGGTGCAACAGAATGGCGTTCAGGCTTGGCCGCCGTCATGGCAGCCGTTTCAAAGAGTGCAGGGTGATAGATACCCGATCGTGCCTGAAGAAGCATCTGAACGGTTGCCTGCTTTTCCAGCTCAGACAGCGCTTCGTTATCATCGATGCCGAGATCCTCCATCGTTGCATCCAGGCTGATGGTTCCGTTTTCAATGTGTATGCCATACAAGGCGCTCAGAAAGCTTTTTCGGAGCGAATGGCAGCGATATTTGTACTCAAGGTCACCCCATGCATCCACAACCTTGCCATTGTGAATAATCATCACCGCTGATGTGTGGAGCTCATTGGTAAGATCGCGGGCGTCCTGAAGGCCCTCTTCCGACCAGCCATATTCTGCTGCATCAGTCATCCATTCCCACTCCGCCCCCGGGAAGGTCATTTCCGGCCCATCCGGTGTGCACGAGGCCAGTGAAATGACAAGAAACAGGTATATAATTTTTGGCAGGTATTTTGAGAACATAATATTATGGCTTTTTGAGAGTTGAGCTTGGAATGAGAACACTTAGTGCTTTGTGGATAATTGACTATTAAAAAATGAAGCCACAAAGATTCACTATAATTATCTAATTAACGTGAGTTCGAAATAAGAACGAAGGCTCTCAGAGTCCCCTTCGAAGGGGGTAGAGTCACGCCCACGGCGTGACGAGGGGGATGATCTTCTGAGTGTTGATTTGACTCAAATATTCATTATTTGACTTCAAATTCACTTCTTTTCATCCCCCATTGCCCCCTTCGAAGGGGGACACTCCTTCATAAGCTCTTATGTCGAACTTACGTTAATTATTTATTCATTTGGATCGTAATCGGGATTTCCAAAGGGATAGAACTCCTCCAGGTTTACGTTTTCATAGTTGAGGGCATCCAGGCGGATGGTACCGAACCAGTCGCCGGGTGCATCTACAATATGGATGGTTTTGGCATATCCTGTTTCATCAAACCCCCTGCGGAAGTGAACCCGTGTTTTAAGAACGAACACATCATAATCATCCGGGTTAACCGGCCCCACCCGAGAGCTACCTAACGTGGAGTTCTGCTGGTATCCCGGTGCCAGCAGCAGCATATTTCCATCTCCAAAAGCGATCGCTGCCGCCTGATCGTATCCCCATCGTTCGCCCCGCCATACAAGCTCACCCTGTATGTGAACGGGCTGCCCGGCCTGCTCACCGGTATAACCTCCCACTTCCCGGTCGAACGCATCGCCGGGCTGAAGATCTTCATCCCAGATGTAGTCAAGCGCCGGCTGATCCGTTAAAGCCGATACAAGAACATTGTTAACACCCTGGTTGATCAACTCCTGAAGAGTCCAGGTAGCATCTCCGGGGCGATCCCAATAATCGGCCAGCACGACGGGAGTTTCTCCGGATGCGATGGCTTCCCGGGTCAGGCGCACGGCCTCTTCAGGAAGCGGGTATTCACCATGAGCCCAGTCGCTGCGCACACGCCAAATAAATTCAGCCATATCGGTGGCAATCTCATCGGCCAGTTCCTGATCGTTGTTGGTCATCACATGAACACTTGTACCAACCGTGGGTACATCCGACCACGGGAAACCTAAAAATACGTTTACGTATGCACCCGGTTCACGATCTTCCCACCGGCGGGCGCGCTCCATCACATCCATGATTGGCGACTGGCCCGTCCACTGCAATACGGTTGCCGTCAGAATTGGGGGACGGCGTGATGCAGTTGTGGGTTCATAGCTGCCGCGTATCATATTTCGGATATAACGAGAGGCCCTCTGGCCCTGACGATAAGCGTCGTAATGGGGGAAACGCTTGGTCACAAAAGCACCGTCAGCCCATTTCAGAAATTCTTCATCTTCGTTTCCGTGCAGATCAAATGTCCCTACAATCGGCACATCGGGGCCAACCACTTCGCGAAACCGTTTCGCAATTTCTGCCTCTGGACGCTCAATATTCCGAACGGCCATCGCCCCATGCAGGGAAAGATAGACCCCGTCAACCGGCATCGCTTCTCTCAGGTCTTCAAGCATCAGGTTTACAAAGTGGTCGAACGCCTCCTCCCGGTTCCAGCTCCTGGATGTGCCTCCAAAAACTCCACGCGGTGTAGAAAGGCCAACCAGCTCCATATCGCCAAACTCTTCGGATTGGGATACAAAACCCCTCATGTAGCTGCTTATTCCAAAAACCTCCTCTCCGGTTGCCGGTTCGCCCCGGTGCGTCCAGTCTTCAATTCCGGGATCACCCCCGGGACAGAACGTACAGGTTTCGTGAGAAAAGCGGACCACCGCTACCCGGTAATCATCCGTTTTAGTTTCCATTTCGCAAGATACTGCGGTAATGAGCATGGTGGTGAGAGCCGTTAACAGTATCAATTTTTTCATATTTATTTCAGAGAGAATAATTTATGGGTTGGGATCTGTTTTATACCGGCTGCTTACCAATCATAACCGGGATTTTATCTTAAATTTCATCAGTTATATACCGGTTTATCATTTGCATCACTGCATCGGCAAATGCAATTGAAAACTCCATACGATTGATGTCACTGTCTCTTACACCTTCAAAATTGGCCTCAATCTGCAGACCAAACACCTCGGGATACTCTTCTGATGTATACCTGCGCGTATTATACCCTCCATTAAAATAACCCTCACTTGAATGGGGAAATGGGTCATCTAAACTGGGCACTGATGGAAAACCACTCTTTTCCATCAACGTCCCGAAGGCGTCTTTGGCAAACATTAAGTCATAAAAGTGCACATCCTCATTTATACTTAAGAGGTTCCGGAAAGAGGACTTTTCACCAAGTTCTTCAGCAACATTTTCATCCTGATAGCTGTCATACAGCTCACTTTTACTGAGCAGGTATCCCAGCTCGAGTCTCTGAACCGCATGACCGTGGCCATGCAGGTCTATAAAAACAACTTTCCCAAACTCTTCAACAGCGGCATCAATGGCAACTTCAATCTGTCTGTGATATTCATGCCAAACATCCATTGCAATACGATTACCACAGGTTGCAAGGTACAGATCCCGGTTCAGGTCAATTTTTCTCCTCGAAATCAGAGCCGAAACGATATAGGGTCGCACACCATATTTTTTGTATAGCTGTTCACTCATATCATACGCAAGCTCTGTAGTGTTTCGGTCACGTACGGTGGTGATATTGGGGCATGAACGGTCGGGTATAGGGCTTGGAGAAAGGGTACCGCCATGAGGTGCACTGATAACAAGCGGCATGGTTCCGCTGTGAACCTCAATCACTGTCGAGATGTCGAAATTCTGCTCCGGTGCGTTTTCAGTGAACTCCGGATTATGGTCAACTCCACACTGAATTAAAAAGAGCAGGGTAAAGACGATAATGCCGTAAGAGAGAGCTTTTGAAAAATACAAAAAAGTGCAGTCTATTAATGTTTTTGAGCGGCAGAATCAGACAAGTATAAGCTTATTCCGGCCGCCCGGTTACAGCACACGACCCAAAGAATTCCAGCTCATATACATATAACTCAAAGGTTATTCCCGGGTCTTGAAAATTTGTGCCTGAAGCGCACAGATCTGAAAAAACCACTTCAGCGACACTCTCATAGTTTAGAAAAATCACGAGTAATACAAAAATAAGTTCCGGAAGAATACTCTTTTCAGGTTAATTAATTAGATATTAAATCAACTGTTAATTTTATTTTCAACTACCTAACTAAAATTAACTTATACCTATATTCAACTTCAAAAAGTTCACTTTTATTACAAATAAAAATAAATTATGTATTCATGAATAAAACCCTTACGTGCAAAATATTTTTAGGGTTCGAAACAGCTTTTTTTAAAAGCATTTCAACCATTTTACGCCGGCTAAAATATGTATTCATGTTACTGATTCACATGCATATAAATGACTTACAGGTATTGGAAAATTAATTTAAATGGCGCTGAATCGATCACTAAAACACACTCATAGCCTGTTTATTTAAGCAAAAAATCTTGAATACGATTGTATAATTGGCTTATTTACCTGACGTGGTAAAATTTACCGATATACGTGAATACATTCATAAACGCTCAATCAGAATAAAAACTCTCATCCTAATCAACCAAAAGCAGATAGTTATGAGTAATAGATATACAAATTTTAAAAAAATACGAGTAGAGTGGTTCTACTCAATTTGTATTGCAATCTGCCTGACGCTGCCAATGGCAGTATCCGCACAGACAGGTTTGCAAGGCAGTGTAACGGATGCTAACACCAATGAACCTCTTATTGGTGCAACCATCTTTATTATTGAAACACAACAGGGAACAACAACTGATATTGATGGTGAATTTGAACTCACCGGAATGGAAGCGGGCACATTTACAGTGCGGGTTTCTTTTATCGGCTATCAGGAACAGCTTCAGGCCGTAACCTTATCCAGCGGCGAGATGCTCTCCTATGATGTAGCACTCTCCCCGGAAGCCGTAGGCCTTGATGAACTCGTTGTAACCGGATATGGCATTCGTGAACGCCGCGAAGTTACCGGGGCAATAAGTTCGGTGAGGGCTGAGCAGATTCAGGCTCGTGCCATTCAAACCGCCGATCAGGCTCTGCAGGGCCGTTCTGCCGGATTTCAGATGGTAGGCTCAAGCGGTCAGCCGGGCACGGCAGCAAATATCCGTATTCGGGGAATCGGCTCCATTAACGCCGGTAATGATCCGCTATATATCGTGGATGGTGTTCCCCTTGAAGATTTTTTCAGGTCAGACATCGGCACAACAAACTCTAATGTCTTGCTTGGACTGAATCCGGGAGATATCGAGTCGATTGATGTTCTTCGTGATGCGGAGGCTACATCCATCTATGGCGCGCAGGGTGCAAACGGTGTAGTGTTGATCACTACGTCAAGAGGCCAGCATGGAGCCACTCAATTTACAGCAAACATCAGCGGAGGAGTTTCACAGCTACATACAAGCTATGACATCATGAGCGGCCCTGAAAATGTATTGTTCATGCAGGAAGCCGCTATTAACCGCGCCCTGGATCTCGGAAATGATCCTGAAGCTGCGCGTCAGAGCGCAATTAACTCTTTTGGCGATCCCGACGAAGTGGGTACCTACGATTGGTTTGATGCCGTAACCCAAACCGGTGCAAACCAGCGCTACTCCCTGTCGGCTCGCGGCGGGTCAGAAACCACCCGGTTTTACATCTCCGGAAGTTACCAAAACACGGAAGGTACAATTGTCGGATCGTGGTCTGACCGATTTAGCCTGAGAACCAATATCGATCATGACGCTTCTGAAAGAGTCTCTTTTTCTGCAAATATCAACCTCTCACGTGCTCAAATTGACGGACAAATTGAGAGTGGTGGTAACTTTATCGCCAGCCCGTTTCATGGCGCTGTAACAACCCGTCCTACTACTCCGATATTTTTGGAAGACGGATCCTATAATCAGGACATCCCTGCAATCGGTTATAACGTTCTTCAGGTTTTACGCGAAGAGGAGCGATTGGGCCGGGAGTACCAGTTGATAGGAAATGTATCAGCAACATTCGCCGTAAATGACAACCTTGCTTTCAGAGGTCAGTTGAATTCTGATATCCGGATGTCGATAGACAGGCGGTATGCAAGCCCCTCCATACCAAGATATGAAACTCTGTGGGGAGGCCGTGTTTTTGAGCGAACACGTGAAACACAGAACTACAGTGGCAACCTGGTTGCAGACTACATAACTACTATTGAAAACGTACACAACGTCAGTGCAATTGTCGGCACTGAGTACCGTGTCAGAGACTATCGCTTTCACTCAGCTACCGGAGACGACATTCCCAACGCTCTTCTCGGGCAGCTGAACCTGGCCGGTACAGCAAGCGCCATAGCCGGACGATCTACACAGTATAAAACGGCAGGTGCTTTTTCAAGATTGCAGTACAATTATGATGAGCGATACTTTACCAGTATCAACCTGAGATATGACGGACACTCCCGGTTCGGATTTGATACCCGCTGGGGGCTTTTCTATTCCGGCGCCTTCGCCTGGGATGCAGCGCGCGAGGAGTTTCTGCAAGACGTAGAGTGGCTGAATCAGCTGCGATTCAGGGTCAGCCATGGTATTACGGGTAATGCCAGCATTAGTGACTTTGCCAGCCGGGCTCTATTTGGCCAGGGCGGTACCTATGGTGGCGGTGTTGGACTTCGGCCTCAGCAGCTGGCAAATGCCAATCTTGGCTGGGAGCAGGCACGAAGTACCGATATTGCTGTTGACTTTGCGCTCTTTGAGGACAGGGTCTATGGAAGTCTCGGCCTATACAGAACCGACAATGAAAACCTCCATCTGCAGCGCTTCCTTCCCTCCGACAGCGGTTTTGGAAGCATTATAGAGAATGTCGGTTCCGTGCGAAATGAAGGTATTGAAATTGAACTCGGTGCTGTTGTGTTAAGCAGGGGTAACTTTGCATGGTCATCCGAATTCAATATCACCTTCCAGGAAAGTGAAGTTCTCGAACTGGATATTGACCAGGAGTGGATGAGTGATCCAAATGTAGCTGCTTCCCGCATTATTGTGGGTGACCAACGCCATCAGTGGTGGGTGCGTAACTACGCCGGTGTAAACCCGGCTGACGGGCGTGCACTTTGGTTTGATGCTGAGGGTGAACTGACCTACTCTGTTGGAAGCGATGATTTCTTCGCAGCCGGCAGCATGGAACCTGATTACTACGGAGGGTGGGGCAACCAGTTCTCCTATGGCCCGGTATCTTTGGATGTGTTCTTCCAGTATGAATTTGGAAGCCTAATTCTGGATGAACAGTACTCCAACTTCCACCTGGCACCACACCGCGGCAGGAACCTCTCACCCGATATGTTCCGCCGCTGGCAGGAGCCCGGTGATATCACCGACATCCCCAAAGCGTACAGCCAGGGTTCATTTCCGGGAGGAACCGGACACAACTTATTTTCAGATCGACGATTGTATGATGGTTCTTACATTCGCCTGAAAAGTGTAAACCTCAGTTATACACTTCCTCCAAACCTGACCAACAGAATGAACCTCAACATGGTAACCGTGTTTACCCGTGCTGAAAACCTGATCACCTGGACTGAATATCCCGGCCTCGACCCTGAAGTATTTGATCGCGGCCAGACGTTTTATCCTCAGCCCCGCACCCTTGAATTCGGTGCTGAAATCAGGTTTTAAAAATCATTTTTACGCATTTATAATTAAATAATGAGATTGAATATTATGTTAAAAATAACAACTAAAATTACACTGATTGTCGTCGGGCTGTTTTTAGTAACAAGCTGCGACGGCCTGTTGGATACTGAGCCGGCCGATGCGGTAAGCCCTGAAGTGGCCCAGGAAAACATAGCGGGAATTGAGGCGATTCTAACATCGGTTTATAACCGCTTGCAGAGTCAATGGCGATTTGGGCGTGAGGTTACACTTGGCCCCGACGTACTTGCTGATAATACCGACCAGCACCCGATTACTTCCGGCCGGTATGATGGAATGGCCGTAAACAGCCAGGGGTCGCATATCACCTTCTGGAATACTGCCTATTTAACCATTAATGAAGCCAACTTTGTGATTGCCGGAGCTGAGGAGATTGATGGAGTTCCGCAATCGACCCGTGACAGGCTTCGGGGTGAAGGGTTGTTTCAAAGAGGACACGCCTACTTCGACCTCGCCAGAAACTACGGGTATGAGCCGGGCCGCGAAGTGAATGGCCATACTGAAAGCGTAATTCTTCGTACAAATCCTACCCGCGACCTTGCTGACGCTGACATGCGCGCACGTTCAAGTAATGTGGAAGTGTATAACCAGGCCGTCAGCGATCTTGAAGAGGCCGCAGCACTGCTGGAAACCGGTGACCGGGGTGTTTTCTTTGCTAATTACCCGGCTGCAAATGCACTGCTGGCCCGCGTTCATCTCTACCTCGAAAACTGGCAGGATGCGATCGACTACGCAGATATAGCACTGGGAGCCACGAATGTTCAGCTGCTCGACAGTGAAGCGGACTTTATTGCCAATCCGTTCGACCAGTCTCCTCCAAACGCAGAATCTATCTACGAACTGAATATTGATCCTGTAGAGGAGAGCCTGGGCTCAAATGTTGGCCTTTGCCCGTATACCAATCCGCGCCACTGGCACGATGTAACTCCTTCACAGAATTTACTGGATATATTTGACGCAAATGACTATCGAAACCACCTGTTTGCAGAAGCTGACGACGGTTTTCCATACACGTTAAAATGGAACTGCTCTACAGGTAATGTTGACGATAATGTACCGCTGATTCGAATAGCTGAACTCTACCTGATTAAAGCTGAGGCGTATGCTGAGCTGGATCAGTTAACACTGGCTCTCGATAATTTGGAAATTCTCCAAACAGCCCGCGGACTCGACCCATTTGTTTCAAATGACAAGGATGAGATCATTGCCGAAATTATGGTTGAACGGCGGCGTGAACTGAATTTTGAAGGTCATCGGTTTTATGACCTGAAGAGAAGGGCCATGGATATTCCAAAGCAGGAAGGAGCAACAACAGTTCCATACACTGATTTTAGAATCCTTTCGCAAATACCTCAATCTGAGGCCGACAACAATCCGCTGTTAAATCAAAACCCCGGTTACTAATCGGACCCGGATTAACCTTTGATTGAATATTCAGAAATTTAAAACAGATCTTAATTATGAATTATTTAAAAACATTTAAACTAGCTGTCATCCTCATATTTCCGTTGCTCCTATGGGGATGCTTTGAAGATCACGCATCCCAATTCCACCTCGATGACATCAACCAGGTAGAGTGGGCTCCGCCCAATCGGGCAAGCAGTGCACTCTCTTACACGGCAAACATTGCTGCTGATCAGACCGAGCCTAAAACGGTTTCTCTGGTAGTTCAGCTAATTGGAGCCCATTCAGGCTCTGACCGTACGGTCGGTGTTCAGGTTGCTTCAGGTGATGCCGAGGAAGGAGTTCATTTTGATATCTTAAATGAGGATGTTGTAATTCCTGCCAATAGCAGTCATGGTGATGTTGAAATAAGAATCAACTCAGCCAATCTTAACAATGGAGACAGTTTTTCAGTAACTCTCGAACTCACAGAAGGTCCTGAACTTGGCGTAGCTGCTAACATGAAGGATCTCAATTTACAGATCCAAAAAGCAACCGATTAAAAAATAATAACAACAACTTAATTCCAATTTCAGAGCCGCCTTTGCTTTACGCAGAGGCGGCTCTTTTTTCTAAAAAATCCATTTAACAGAGATTTCAGATAAAAGTTGTAAACGATAAGTGCATTAAATTCTCTCATTTCTGATATTGGACGTCTGCTTAAATCCCAACAACTTATACAGCTCTATGAACCTACGCTACTTTATCCCCTCCCTCCTCGCTCTCTGTTTTTTCGCTTTTCTGATCCCGCATCAATCAAAGGCACAACAGACCCCCAACTTCGAACTCGCCGAACGCTTTACGGCCAATACGATGCAGAAGATGACGGGCAGCACTTTCCTGCGAACAAACTGGATCGAAGATGAAGATCGATTCTGGTATGAGTGGGAGGATGGCAACGGTAAAAAATGGGTGTTTGTAGATGCCGCGCGCCAGCGAATTCGCCCGCTATTCGATCGCGATGAAATGGCAGCACAGCTCTCGGAAACCTTCAACCGCGGGTTCGATTCCAAGAACCTGGACCTGAAGCAGTTTGATTACGACACCGACCGGCAGTTATTCACTTTCCATGTAGACAGTGTTGAGTTTAAATACCATCTCGACAGAGATCAGCTTGTAAAAGGCGACTCTCTGAAAGCTGAGGAGAGGGAGCCCTGGGCCACCTACTCGCCCGACAGCACATGGATCTCATTCGCCCGGGAACACGATCTCTACGTTATGAGAGCAGACGATCCGGACAGCACCGAGATTCGACTCAGTGATGACGGAGAGCGCTGGTACAGCTTTCAAAGCAACCATGGTGACACCACAAGCACAGAACGACTCAGAGCCCGGGCCAGCTGGTTCGAGGATTCCAAAAAACTCTATGTAAAACGACAGGACTGGCGAGAAGTAGACGAACTGTGGGTAATCAATACCATTGCAAAACGGCCTGAACTTGAAACCTATAAGTACAACATGCCCGGAGATGAAAATCACTATCAGGATGAGATATTGGTCTTTGACCCGGAAACACCACTCGAACATGTGAGAATGGATACGGACAAGTGGCCCGACCAGTCGCTCGGAGGGGCCTATTTCAGCGGTGGCGGCATCTACACAACTGATAGTTCAGACCATATCTGGATACTTCGGCGAAACCGCACCTGGGATCATATCGATGTAGTAAAAGCCAACACTGCCACCGGCGAAACTGAGGTGTTGTGGAGCGAGGAGAGCAAACCCTATTTTAACGTGTTCAACTCATTCCTTGGCATTATAAATGACGGTGAAGAGTATATATGGCTGAGCGAACGCACCGGATGGGGCCAGCTTTACCGTTACGACAGTGAAGGAAACCTGAAAAACCGCATTACCCAAGGCCATTTTATGGTGGGCAGTGTTGCAGCGATCGATACCACCGGCCAGACCATTTACTATGAAGGATTTGGAAATGAAGAGGGAAGAAATCCTTATCACGCACACTATTATAAGGTGAACTTCAATGGATCGGGACAAGAGCTGGTTACGCCGGAAAACGGAAACCACTCGTTCAGCATGAGCGACAGCCGCTCCTACTTTGTTCACAACTATTCCCGGCCCGACCAGCCCACCAGGTCTGTTCTCCGCGACAGTCGGGGAAGGGAGGTATTCCAGCTCGAAGAGGTTGACATGACCCGAATGAAGGAAGCGGGTTACAATTTACCGGAAGAGTTTTCGGTAAAAGCCGCCGACGGATTCACTGATCTCTATGGCGTGATGTGGAAACCGGCTGATTTTGATCCGGACAAGAAATATCCGGTCATCTCTTATGTGTATCCGGGCCCGCAGGTAGAGCCTTACCCAAGGGGTTTTTCGATTGGCGGAACCGCAGCCCGTGCGCACTCTCTCTCACAGGTCGGTTTTGTGGTGGTAGCGATGGGTAACCGCGGGGGGAGCCCGCTGCGTGAGAAGTGGTATCACAGTTATGGGTATGGAAATCTTCGCGATTACGCCCTTCCCGACCATCGCGCAGGTATTGAACAGCTCGCGGCAGTCAGGCCCTATGTTGATATCAACAGGGTTGGTATTTACGGCCACTCGGGTGGAGGTTTTATGAGTACTGCGGCCCTTCTCACCTATCCCGACTTCTTCAAGGTGGCTGTCTCTTCGGCAGGTAATCACGACAACAATATCTATAATATTTTCTGGAGTGAGATTCATCACGGGGTTGAGGCGGTAACTGATTCCGTAACCGTAAAAAATGAGGATGGTGAAGAGGTTAAAGAGGAGCGAACAAGATTCAAATCTAATATTCCATCCAATACCGAACTGGCAGACAATCTTCGCGGAAGGCTTCTCCTGGTTCATGGCGAGATGGACAATAACGTGCACCCGGCTCACTCCTACCGGATGGCCGACGCCCTCATTAAAGCCGGCAAGAAGTTCGACATGATGGTATTCCCCGCAGCACGCCATGGGTTTGGACGTTACACCGCATACTTCGAACGTATGCTCTGGGACTACTTCGCAGAACACCTGCTCGACTACTACCGCACGGATATTGATTACAATCTGCCGGAAGATTAAAAACCTGAGTTCGATTTTAAAATGATGATTAATGCGTTTCGCTTCGCGTTCAAAAAATAAGCCCTCCTGTGTAAGGAGGGGACAGGGGTGGTAGCCTTAAGATTTTGAGTTTTTGTGTGCTGAATTCCCCGATTAAACCACCCCTTGCCGTAGGCATCCCTTTGGGGAAATCCCCTCCTTGAAAAGGAGGGGACTTTCAAGCATCTAAATAAAGATATTATTAATCGAACTCAGGTTAAAAGCAAATGAACCCGAAAAATCAAGGATTTTATTGCCCGGAGGATAATAGAAGAGTCAACAGCCTTCGTTTTTCTTCGGGTCTTCCTGTCTTCGTGGTTACCATTTGGAAAACCACATCCCTAATAGGATTCCTATGTATGGAGAAGACACAAAGAATTACCGGTTCATCAGAAATATCTAAAAAATGGGGTCATTCCTCTAAATTTTCCACTTGCTCTAATGAACTAAAACCACCAAATTCCTTTCTTAAATCTCAATTTCGCAATTGTCCCATTCATCATGAAAAAGATTAACCTTTTCACTGCCTTTAGCTTATTATTGGTTCTGGCCGCATGTGCCCCAACCGAAATTATTCAGCAACAGGAATCCAACCAGACACAGCTTACGGCAGAAGATTATGAGCGGGCCGAGCAGATGCTGAGCTGGAATCTCTCCAATAAAATCCACAGCCAGTATGTATATCCCGAATGGATCGACAATGACCGTTTCTGGTATCGTATTAACAGTGAAAATGGCAGAGAGTATATGCTGGTTGATGCATCTTCTCAAACCAGGGATCATGCATTCGACCATGCCCGGCTGAGCGACGCCCTTGAGGCCTATTCCGGCACAGAATATGAAATGTGGAACCTGCCGCTGCAGAACCTCTCTTTTACGGATGACCTCACTTCAATTCAATTCAGATTAGCAGGACAGATTGTTGAATGTTCCCTTGCAACTTACGACTGTGAAGATGCAGGTACCGCGCCGCTTAGCATGCCTAACTCTATCACTTCTCCTGATGGAAAGCTGGCCGTATTTATCAAAGAGTTTAATCTTTGGGTGAAGAACCTGGAAACCGGGACTGAAACCCAACTCACAACCGAAGGCGAAGAGTTTCACGGATTTGGAATCAACAACCAGGGATGGAGCCGCTCGGATACGCCGATTTTAACATGGTCGCCCGACTCAAAGAGCATCTCCACATTCCGGCTGGATGAGCGTAACGTGGAAAAGATGACCCTATGGCGTACGAAAGAGGGACGCCCCGAAGCCGACATCTGGCCCTATGCCCTGCCGGGAGACACCCATGTACCGATGCTGGAAAGAGTTGTGATTGACGTTGAAAACGGGGAGTTGACCCGGCTCGATATTGAGCCTTCCCATCAGCGTGCTTCCAACTGCTGCGGCCTTATTCGCGGGCAGAATTGGGTTGATAATGAGTGGAGTGACGACGCCTCAAAGCTGGCCTTTGTAACCACCTCCCGCGATTACAAAGAGGTAACGCTCTATCTTGCTGATCCTTCTACCGGCGGAGTCAGAGAGGTGTACCATGAGCGGGACGACATTTTCTTCGAATCGAACCTGACATCTCGCGGCGTACCCAACTGGAGGGTGCTGCACGACAGTGGCGAGTTCATCTGGTTTACCCGTAAAGACAACTGGGGGCACCTCTACCTGCACGACCTTGAGACCGGCGAGCTCAAGAATCGCATCACGGAAGGCGACTGGAACGTGGTGGATATCCTTCACATCGACCGGGAGAGCAGATCCATCTGGTTTTCAGCCGTTGGCACTCTGGATGGAGTTGACCCATATTACGAACATCTCTACAGGGTTAATTTCGACGGCAGCGGCATGACCCTGCTCACACCCGAACCGCTCGATCACGGCGTGAACCTGAGCCCAAATGCAGATTATATTGTAACGACTCATGCCGACTTTGAAACCCCGCAGGTCACCGTTTTGCGGGCATCCGGCGGCGACATTTTAATGGAGCTGGAAGCGGCAGACGCATCTGAGCTTTTTGAAACCGGCTGGAGGGCGCCTCAATCCTTCACCGCAAAAGCGAGGGATGGCGAAACCGACATCTACGGAATCATGATTCTCCCTTCAAACTTTGATCCCGCCAAAACCTATCCGATAGTTAACAATATCTATCCCGGCCCGCAGGTGGGAAGCGTGCGCACCAGGAGTTTTACGCACTCTCGCAGCGGTCAGGCGCACGCCCTGGCAGAGCTCGGATTTATTGTGGTTCAGATCGACGGATTTGGCACCCCGATGCGCTCGCGGGATTTCCACACCTACTACTATGGTGACATGAGCGACAACGGCCTGCCCGATCAGATCGCCGCCATGCAGCAGCTGGCCGAGCAGCACGACTTTATCGACATTGACCGTGCCGGGATGTACGGCCACTCAGGCGGCGGATTTGCCACGGCATCGGCTATGTTCCAGTATCCCGAGTTCTTCAAGGTGGGTGTTTCGGGTGCCGGCAACCACGACAACCGCGGCTACACCTACTACTGGGGCGAAAAGTTCCAGGGGCTGCTGGAAGAGACTGATGATGGCGACAGCTACACCAACCAGGCCAACCACCTTCAGGCCGAAAACCTGGAGGGTAAACTCATGATCTCCTACGGAACCATGGATACCAACGTGCACCCGGCCATGACCCTGCTTGTAGTGGATGAGCTGATCCGCCACAACAAGGATTTTGAACTGTTGG
Organism: Balneolaceae bacterium; assembly: GCA_007693295.1. Taxonomy (GTDB): domain Bacteria; phylum Bacteroidota; class Rhodothermia; order Balneolales; family Balneolaceae; genus Rhodohalobacter. Next base: position 180 of record REDT01000090.1, on the reverse strand, counting down.
TAATGCCCAACCGCGGACACGGCTACGGCAACGAACCCTACAATCTCCGCAAAACCTGGGATTTCTTTGTAAGGCATTTGATGGGAGCTGAACCACCGGCGGGCTATCGGATTGGGAGATAGTAGGACCTGACAGCATTCCCGTGCTTTTCGGGTTTCTGTCAGCGTCGTACTGCGCCCG
>REDT01000126.1 GCA_007693295.1 Balneolaceae bacterium | reverse complement strand
TCCCATTCATAAATTAAATCTCGGGCATATTCTGAAATCCACATAGTAAGACCGGAGTTTAAGCAAACGGAAGGGTTTACTTAATTTTCAGGCAGAGAATGGTCGTATCATCTGCAAGCCGTTCAATACTGTATTGCTGTATGTACTCCCTGATTTTGTTGCACACCTCTTTCGCCGTGAATTTATCGGTATCAAGAGATTCCACAAGCTGAAGTGCCTTGTCAAATCCAATTCGTTTACCCTGTTCATTTACCGCTTCAGGAAATCCATCGGAATAGAACAGAATCAGGTCTCCGGATTTCAATTTGAGTGAAACATCGTGATAGTCAACATTTTTCCTCACTCCAAAAGGATATTTGGGCTCCGGGGTATGCAGGAATTGAGTTTTGTTATCCCTTTTTAAGATGGGAAGGCAGTGTCCGGCATTGGCAAGTTTCAGCGTTTTAGTTTTGGGTACATAGCGGCCAACAATACAGGTAATGAAGGTTTTTGAATCCGTTTTTTCATAGATAACCGGGCTGATTTCACGCAGAATTTTGGAGGGTTGATCGGTGTACATCCGTGAGCGTAACAATCCGCTGGTAAATACGGCATGCATGGCTGCACGCATCGATTTTCCGGAGACATCTACCACGGTAAGCGTCAGATGATTTTCCCCATCCATATCGGTTCCCGTTACATAATCAAAATAATCGCCTCCCACTTCATAAGATGGCATGAAGTAGCCATAGAGTTCAAATTCATCCGTTTCCGGTTGCCGTAAAGGCATCAGTTTCTCCTGGGTTTTTCTGGCGATCAGCATCTCATTTTCAAACCGGAGATTACGCATCAGTTTCCTCTCATAGTCCGGGATGTAGCTGCTAACAGTAGTTAATGAAGGGCCATATCTGTAAGCCGCAATTCCGAAGAGCAATATACTGCCGGCGAAAACCAGTTGAATCCACGCATTCGATACCACATCAGGAGCAGGCGACTGCATATAGGGCAAAATATTGGCAATAGAAGTAAACAGCCAAACTCCGCAGAAAACCGTCACTACACCGCTTAATTTGTAAGCAGAAAAGAGGGGAACTGCCAAAAGTACAAAAAGTGCGATATCGTGCGTCAGTGTCGCTTCAGTTCCAAAAGACCTGCCAAGGCCTGCAAAGAGAACTCCACCCAGCAGAATACTTAGGGTAAAGATGAGATTTCTGTTGCGAAGCCTCTTATTGAAAAAGTTATAAATCACCCCAATCATAGCCACAGAACAGAGTGCAGCAACGGTCAAAACGCTCATGTTCAACGAGAGAAAGAATGGACGGTTTAAAATCTCTGTGAAACCGAACTGGCTGTCAGCCTGATAAAGATAAGATCCGCTGATTGTAAGGAATAAAGCGGTAATGCCTAGTAGAATTCCGCTAAGTGAGAATCCCTTGATGATTGCCGAACCGGTTTCATTCAGAAAGAACTTTCCCCTCCAGAATGCATCTATCAGGTTAATCTGAAATTTTTTCTCTCCCCTTGCGTAGGCTTCCCATCCGATGTAGGCAATAGCTGCAAATCCGCCTATCACCAGGCCAAAAATAACCTGGTTAAATTGTACCACAACATTTGCCTGTAAGGATAACAGATCACTGAAGTTAAGCATGAAAATGAACCTCCATCCGTAGGTGCAGATAGCGATGATCAGAGTTACTATTGAAATTCTTTTCCAATCAACTTTGCCCTTAAAGAGCTGTCCAAAGCCTTCAATAAAAACAAACAGGACAAGAATGGCGACCAGGATAAAAAAGAAGACGATGAAGTATTGATCCGTTTCCGAAATGGTAACTTTTTCGATCTCATTGTAGGCCTCAAACTTCATAACAGAAACTCCCCGGATCTCCGTCTGATCTGATTCGGTGCCCTCTCTATGAACGGCAGGCTGCAGCTCCAGTTCTATATAATCATTGTAAAGGCCGCTGCTTTTTACCCACCTGTAGAGATTGCGATCATCATTTGGTTCTAAAATAGGCACCCGTTCACCAATCTGCTCTTCCCGTATCGGGGAAACGTCTTCATCATATTTATCCGTTTCCATAAAATCGTACTCGTTCAGATCGTAACCGAATATATCCTGAACTACTGCAGAGGCAAACTCCCTGTTGTTTTCGCCAAGCAGAATTGACTTAGCGCCCCTGTCGGGGTTGAGTTCGAAGTACCTTACTCTTCCACTGTTATCCAGCTTTGTGCGGTATACACCGGTTGCCCCGTATATGGAACCGGGAGTTAGATTAAAACTCTCATTGATGGAGAGCGTCGTGGCTGCCACAACTTCCCATCCATGCAGATGAAAACCATCCCTGTTCAGGTCGGCGGGAGTAGGAGAATCATCTCCCAGGGAGTCGCGAATAGATCTGTACAGGCCTACTCTCTGCATTCTGAAGGGAACTACACCAAGGGTGTCGTTATATTCTATTCCAAGATTAGTAAATAGCTCTTTGGCCATCTCAATGGCGGTCTCTTTGGAATGGTTCACGGGAGCGTTGGCCATAAAATCAAAGCGATCTTTCAGAACTGCAAAAAGCAGAAACCCTGTCAGACCTAAAATAATCCACCCGGAAAGTTTTTGATTTACTGTAAGTTTCATCCCTTAACCGCTGCAGTCAATGATTTAGGAGAATGGTGATTTTATGTAATGATTTTTTATCCAAGTATAATGAAGCCATCATTACCGTAAATTTAATGATGGCTTACCCTGTCATCTATCATTAAGTAAAGAAAAATACGCAGGATACGAAAATTAATATTGATTCCTCCCCGACACATTTTTCCCGTATTCATCACTTATGCTTAGAATCGGTCAAACTATGATTGAAAATAAGCGAAGTTGAGGGTCTGAGGCCGGGGCTTATCCGGCTTTCCGCTGTTGATCAATTTGTTCGACCAGGTGCAGAACGTAATCCTCAATGGTTTGATCAACGGTTTTTACGATGGTATGTATTTTTTGAAGCATCAATTCTTTATTCAAATTATTCTCATCCATAAAGCCCGGTGAACTATAATTTGTCACGTTTGGGCCCCTGCTCGGTAATAGCAGATATATTTAGTTACGTTTTAGCTGCAAATTGGTTTCACAAATTCTGAACCGGGGGTTGTGTAGTGATATGAAATGCCGGAAATGCAGGATTGTTCCTGATTTTGGC
>REDT01000299.1 GCA_007693295.1 Balneolaceae bacterium | reverse complement strand
AGGCTATACCGGCAATCAGCATTGATGTGTAGTAGGTGTCGGGCGATACAGAAAAGAGTTCATCTACCTGTTCCCAATAGGGAAGAGACTCACGGTAACCGAACCAGGTTAGGAAAAAACCGCCCAAAAGCGTTACCAGAGAAACGAGGTAGTGCTGCTCTTTATCGGACCGTTTTGAACTGCTTTTCAACATCTATAATAATGCTTCAGTTTAACGCATTCACCTTCTAAGTAATCCAACCAGCCCGGCGATACTGGCTACAGCACCGCCAATCATCATCCACATGGTTCTGCTGTCGGGAGAGCCGGTAAAAAACTCTTCTACTTCAGAACTGACAGATTGATATTCCTGGTATCCGAAATAGAGTAAAATCAAACCTCCGACCAATAATCCTGCTGAAATCATTTTTCTCATAGTAGATTTATTTATTGAGTTTAAGTCATTTTTTATTACTGAATTGCTCTCTCGCTTCAAGCAGTTTCAATACCCTTTCCATACATTTCTTTTTTTCAAGTATATTTCTAGTATAGAATATTGTAGAAGCAATTACAAAAGCCCAGGATAAAAGCCCAAGAACCAGGCTTGAAAGGCTTCCATGATTCCCGAATTCGATAAAATGCATGATACTTAGCAGTGAAAAGGCTAAAATGGTGAGCAGCACTAACGCTGCAATTATCCTGGTTTGGCGAAGTGATTTAGTAGCCAGTTTTTTGTATTCACCCTGCCTGAAAAGCTCTCTCTCACTAAACAAAAAGAATCGTTGATACTGATTCAACTCCTCTTCTACCATCGCGGTAAAAACATCATCCTGGCTCATGATTGTAGTTCACTTTATGCAATTATACTTTAAAATAATATAGATAAGGTTTCATATTTCAAATTTTGAATTCCTTTTAGTAACATAAAGCAAGCAAAACAATTAACCAGACAGGGAATTAAGAGATATGAAATTAACAGGGATACTCACCACTATTTTAACATTTTTACTGATTTCAACATCAACGCTGCTTGCGCAACCTAGCCCAGCACAGCTTGCCGATCAAATTTCTGACCGGAATATGCAGAGGCTGGCGAATATTGAAACCCTGTTCATTACTGTTGAACCGGAAGGGGGAGGGCTCATTCCGGCAACGACAACCAAATATGTGAAGAAAACGGAAGGCGGACGTACATGGCTTGAACCCGAAGATGAAGACTATGACACAAATACAGGGCTTCTCTCCGGTGTATTTGATGACCAAATGCCTAAGCTTGTAAGAAGTGCCAGCAGCGTTGAGCGAGAGCAGCTGGATGGATATTCGGTTTATAAAATTTTTGTGGATGATGCAGATCTGTTGAACGAGATGATGGATGATGATATGGAGTTCGCAGAAGATGAAGTAAAGAATATTACGATCTGGATAGACAGTGATGAATTGGTAGCGCGTAAAGTTCGCTTTGATCAGATTTCTGATGAGGGACATGAAATGATTGTAGAAGTTATTATGAGTGACTATCAAAACCACAGCGGATTACCCATAGCACACTCTATTCAATTCAATATTGAGGGGCTCGACGCACAATTCACGGAAGAGGATAGGGCCGAGGCTCGAAGAGCAATGGCAGAACTGGAAGAACAGCTGGCTCAAATGCCTGAAGCCCAAAGAAGGATGATAGAGGAACAGATGAAACCGCAGCTTGAGAGGTTTGAAGCTATGCTTGAAAGCGGAGAGATGGGCCGGATGGTTTTGCGGGTTACAGATGTCAGGGTAAACCAATAGTAATTGAGTGAAAGAGCATCATTACCGGGTTCAGGTGCAGTGGAATTGAAAGCGATAAATTGATGTTCTCCCCTACATGAAATCATTCAACAGCAACCGTGTTTTTAAGCGTAATAACAATAATCCAAATAGTGACGGCGAGTTTGTGCTCTACTGGATGCAAATCAACCGCCGTTTTCACTACAATTTCGCTCTTGAATACGCTATTGGCTGGGCCAATAAACTGAATAAACCGCTTCTGATTCTGGAAGCATTCTCCTGTGATTATCCCTGGGCAACCGACCGCACACATACTTTTATGATGCAGGGGATGAAGGAGCACCTCGACTACGCCAATCAGCAAAACCTAAACTACGTTTCATTTGTGGAAAGGGAAGCGGGCGAGTACGACAGGTTGCTTCGGAAGCTGGCAAGCCGGGCCTCTCTGCTCATTACGGATGAGTATCCGGTATTTATCATGCGCAAACGGAATGAGCAGTACCGGGATGAATTTGATATCCCCTATATAACCGTCGACAGCAATGGCCTTATTCCACTGGGCCTAACCGATAAAGATCCCTATAGCGCCTATCTGTTCAGGAAAATCATGCAGAAGAATTTTGTGGAGGCATTTACAAATCCACCCAAAAAGGATCCATTAAATGATCTGGAAAACCAGACCCGGATTGAATTTTCTGATCAGTTTTTTGATGGGCTGCCGGATGCACAAAAGGCATTGAGCGACATCCCCGGCTTTATTTCAGGGCTTAACATCGATCATACTGTAAAACCGATTGAGTGGCATGGGGGGCGGTCGGCAGCACTTGGTATGCTGGGACAGTTTATCAAGAACTCTCTTCTGGAGTATGATGAAAAACGAAATCATCCGGACGAGAAGAAGACAAGCCGGTTGAGTGCCTGGCTTCATTTTGGTAAGATCTCGGAGTATGAAATTGTTAAAAATGTTCTGCAACATCAGCCCAATGGGTGGGATCTGGATAAAATAACCTTCAATAAAGGGTCGACCGGAGGATTTTTTAATGGTGACCCGAATATTGACGGGTTCCTCGACGAAGTGATAACCTGGCGGGAAGTAGGATTCCATTTTGCTCATCACAGGGCGGATTATGACAGGCTCGAAAGCTTACCAAATTGGGCGCTGCAGACGCTGAATGATCATCGAAATGATCCCAGAGAGTGGGACTACAGCTATGAACAGCTGGCTCAATCCCAAACACACGATGAAATATGGAATGCGGCCCAGACACAGCTGAGGGAAGAGGGGATAATCCATAACTATCTTCGGATGCTTTGGGGAAAGAAGGTGATCGAATGGACACCCGACCCGGAAACAGCGCTCAGATATCTGATTGATCTGAATAATACCTATGCAATTGACGGCCGTGACCCAAACAGCTACTCGGGCATATTTTGGTG
>REDT01000331.1 GCA_007693295.1 Balneolaceae bacterium | reverse complement strand
ACGGGATTATGGAAAGCCCACAAAGTTTTGCTGATGAATTTTCCCGTAACCCCTCGATACTGATTTGAGCGTTGTTGAATATAGCGCCTCGGGAAATCATGGATGTCGCCTCACACCCGGAGCTGCGCACCGGGCTATTCACGTTGAACGCTTTTAGCGTTCTGGTTTCCAATCTTTTAGTAACGCCGGAGATGTATTGAATCCAATTAGGGGTTCAAATTCTTTGGCTACCCTGACACCGAAGGTGTCAAAAATGATTAGCCGCGGGTTGGTCATTTATGACCGAACCCGTGGTAAAAAACGACGCGACCTAACCAAAACCTCCGTCCGGATTTGCGAAAAAGCAAGAGATGAATTCGGAGGTTTCACAACGGGATTTAGAAGATGAATGAATACCGCATTACTTGGAATGTTATTTTGGTTTATGATCTGCATTCATTCCTTTCACGGACACACCCCTCGGTGTGAAAACCGGTGTTCCACCTTTTTCACATCCTTTTCCCCTCTCCAGAGGGGATTTTCGAAACCTCCCCTCTTGCCCCGAATGATCCGTCAGCTGACGGAAGAGGGGGCTTTTATACTGTCACCTTTCAAATAGTGTTGCCCCGATTTTTACGCAAAATTGGTTGCTCAGTGTGAATTTCCGTGTTCAATAATTAATTAAACCCGAACCTTAAAAGGCAAAACCCACTCCAAAATTGACCCTTCTGAAAGAGAGATCGTTATTTACGGTTTGATTTCTCCAGGTTTCAAATTCATAGGAGGAGTTGTCGATATTGTACCCGGCATTGATATACCAGCCAAATCCACTGCTCAGGTTGAACACAATACCCACTCCGGGATTGAAAAGTAATCCACCGCGATGATCATCGAGCTCATAATCATCATCATGATTGATGGAGAAGTTGTACCCAAACTTCACGAAAATAAAAGGGGACGTGTTTGATTCGATCAACCTGTAGTTGAGATCGGCAAAGAAGGGGATTAAGGTAAGAGGGTCGTTGTAGGTTGAAACTCCCAGCCCGAAACCTGCAGAAAGCCTTGGAGTAAATTGATATCCGTTTACGGTGTAAATCCTAACCGAAGAGCTGCCCTGGCCGCTAAGCAGATCAACGCCGCTTCTGTTGATGTAGCCTGCCTCTTTGTAGTGCCGCCGAAACGGAATCACCTCTGTTTTTATCTCGCTCACTTCATCCATCATCACAACAAATATATTTCTTCCGGCAATTTCGATCTTAACCCATTCATTCCGGTTCATCTCTATGATTTCACCCCGAAGAACTCCCCCGTTCTTCAGATAAACCACATCTTCAAGCTGCGACTGTGCCGATGCAACCAACGGGATCAAAAAAAAGAGGCTCAAAGAGAAAAATAGCAGTCTCATATGGAATTCAGTTGTGTTATGTGCCCTGCATAAACCTGCCGGGAGATTGTGTATATACAATCATCCCGGCAATGGAGCAGAAGATATTTTTTAGTTATTATCAACAACCGGAATGATGCTCAGCAGAACCAGATCATTAATGTCGCTGTAGTCGTACTGTATGATGCCGCTCTCGCCGGTTACCATCAATACGCCGTTGAATGGAATCACATCGTAGGTCTTGATGTCGGTAATGTGCCGCATCTCCTTCACATTATGCGGATCTGTTGCATCCAACACCTTAAGGCCGTGCTCACCTTCACTCACAAACAGGTATCCATCGTCAATCCCAAGCCCGTGCGGCTTAATCATCTTATAAATCCCGATGTTTTTTGGATTGGTGAGATCCTCCACATCGATCACCTCCAGCTGATTGGTGCCGGTAATGTTCGGGCAGTTATCGCCGTCGCGCAGGGTTACGTAAGCATAGTTGCCTTCAACAACAACGGGGTCGCATGCGGTTGCATGCCTGAAAACAGAGAGCTGATTCGGGAATGCCGGGTTACTGAGGTCGTAGATATACATCGAATTGACCGACCCGATAAACAGGTTCTCATTATAGGGAAAGATCGTTTCGATGAGCCAGCCTACATATTGCTGGTCCACTTTCGACGCATTGGGGCTTGATATATCGAAGGTGATCAGATCCCTGTTATCAACAGCGTAGAGGAAGTCGCCTGTGATGGCAAATCGCGCCATGGAACCGCCCACACCGGTTTGTGAACCGCCGGAAGATTCTCCTGCCGTGAAAGATCCATCAGACGACATGGTTCGAAAACCTCCACTGGATGCTGCCGGATGGGAATGGCAATTTCCTTCACAAACCTCTTCCCTGACTACAGGTTTCCAGTCTACAACCAAACCCATGGATGGGTCAACCGCTTGTGTTGTGAAACCCGGAGCCATATTTGCTGAGGTATTAAATATATCCTCAATCCGATCGATCATCTCCGGATTCTGAAGATTGCTGATATCAAAGATCAGCAGATCTTTTTGTGAATCGGCATAGAGCAGCTCATTTCTGATTGCCAAATCCTTATTGGCCGGGATATTGATAAAGCCAATGTTTTGCGGTGAAGATGGATTTTGATTGTCAATAATGTGAATTCCCTTGTTCACCTCGTTTACAAAAAGGTAGCCGTCGTAAAAATAGATTTTGCCGGGATTGACAAGATCACGCGAGGTCTCAAGGCTTACAGAGTTCAGAAACTCCTCATGAGTCATATAAACAGGCTCATACTCTACCCAGGTAATGGTTTGAGTTCTTAAATCCTGGCATGAGATTATAAATAAGGGCGACAGAAGCAGCAGTAGCCCTAATAGTGCGAGAATGTGTGATGGTTTTACAGAAGAGGTGGATAGTACTCGTTTCATAGCTCCGGAATTCGTTTTTAGGTTCCTTGTCTGCTATAAGTACAGGCGGAAAGAGATGTATACCTATCTTTATTTTTGAATCTGTTTAAAGAGTGTCCCCCCCTTGGATGGGCTATCGTGTGGACATATTTTGATAAAGAAAAGGGAGATACTTCCTCATCCCGACAGAAAAACATTGTCGGGATTCGTCAGCATGACAAGAGCTATGGTGGGATAGTTGGCGGGCATCCGGTCCAGAGTAGAGGGATGCTCCTGCAGCCCGCCAATACGGTGACAACGCATTCATTGCGTGCCGGCGTAACTCTGAGACATGCACGTCACGGAGTTTGATACGCCGCCTACCCCCATAAAGGCGGCCTTGTCTTGTCGAGCGATGGCCGCTTT
>REDT01000013.1 GCA_007693295.1 Balneolaceae bacterium | reverse complement strand
CTTAAAATTTCCCATCGCTCTCTGCCTCCCTTTTTCATATCTTCCATGCTCTATTTTTTTAAACCTATCAGCATTTCATGATTTCAACCAAAGAAGCAATTACCCTCGAAAATAAGTACGGCGCCCATAATTACCACCCCCTTCCTGTAGTATTGGCAAGAGGGGAAGGCGTTTATGTTTGGGATCCCGAAGGCAACCGGTATTTCGATTTTCTGTCTGCATATTCTGCCGTAAACCAGGGTCACTGCCATCCCCATATCATTAAAGCCCTGAAGGATCAGGCAGAAACCTTGACGCTTACATCCCGGGCCTTTTATAATAACGTATTGGGGGAGTTTGAAAAGCATCTGGCCGAAACATTTGGCTTTGATAAGGTTCTGCCAATGAATACCGGGGCCGAGGCGGTTGAAACCGCAATCAAGGTGTGCCGAAAATGGGCCTATGAAAAAAAGGGTGTTCATGAAAATGAGGCCAAAATTGTTGTATGCAATAACAATTTTCATGGACGAACAACAACAATCATCTCTTTCTCCAATGATTCTGATGCCAGCAAAAACTTCGGGCCCTATACGCCGGGATTTATAAAAGTAGAGTACAATAATCTTGATGAACTTGAACTCGCTCTGCAAGATGAAAGCGTAGCCGGATTCCTGGTTGAACCCATTCAGGGTGAGGCCGGCGTGATGGTTCCCGATCAGGATTACCTTCGCAAGGCAGCGGAGCTCTGTAAAAAATACAACGTACTGTTTATCGCGGATGAAATTCAGACCGGGATAGCCCGAACAGGCAGCCTGCTTGCCGTATGCGGAAATTGCACGTGCGAAGCCGCTTGCGAGCGTCAGCCCAATACATACGTAAGGCCGGATATTCTCGTACTGGGCAAAGCGTTGTCGGGTGGTGTCTACCCGGTATCTGCCGTTCTTACCGATGATGATATTATGGATGTAATCAAGCCCGGCCAGCACGGGTCTACCTACGGCGGGAATCCTCTGGGTACCAAAGTAGCCATCGCGGCCATGGAGGTGGTGCATGATGAAAAACTGGCGCAAAATGCACGCTATCTGGGTGAAATTTTCAGAGAAGAGATGGAGCAACTCAAGTCGGAGTGCAGCCTGGTAAATGTAGTGAGGGGCAAGGGCCTGCTTAACGCGGTAGAGATAAACGACTCAACAGACAGCAGCACGGCATGGGATCTATGTATGAAGCTGAAAGAGAATGGCCTGCTTGCCAAACCTACACACGGCAATATTATCCGTTTTGCACCTCCCCTTGTAATGACCGAGAAACAGCTGCGGGAATGTGTGGCTATTATTCGGAAGACGTTTTTGGAGTATGAGCAGAGTGGTGAGTGATGTTGAATTAATTTGATGCGCAGACTATGAGAGTTGGCAAATTTAGTCCTGAGTCTTAAGAAATCCCAAATCACAAGCACCAAATTCCAAATGGTGATTTATCCAATTACGTGACTATCCTTAAGGTTCAGGCTTCGTTTGGAATTTGATTATTGGTTTTTGGTGCTTTTAATTAGATAAGTGATCATTACCAACTGCTTGATGTGTACTTTCCTGCCTTTCTATTTTCACTCATTCTCTTGTCTTTTGTCAGCGCAGTTTCTTATTCTATTGAATTGAACCTTGTTTACCATGAACAGCTAAAATCTATTCTAAACATGTCACACCTCGTTGAACCAAAAAGCGTCCGTAATACTCTCCAAAAACATATCCTCGCAGACGGTTATGAAATGGTGCTCGACCTCAAAAAAAGTAAAGGAGCATACCTTCACGATTCAGCATCAGGCCGGGATTACCTCGACTTTTTCACCTTCTTTGCATCCAACCCGCTTGGCATGAATCATGACCGGCTTGCCGGAGATCCTGAATTTGTTCAAAAACTGGGTCAGGTTGCCATCAATAAACCTTCCAATTCAGATGTTTATACCGAGGAGATGGCTCACTTTGTGGAGACGTTCTCGAGGGTTGGTATACCTGAATATATGCCTTATACCTTTTTTGTCGCTGGCGGAGCACTGGCTGTGGAAAATGCGCTAAAGGTGGCTTTCGACTGGAAGGTTCAGAAAAATTTTGAAAAAGGATACCGAACAGAGAAAGGCCATAGGGTTCTGCATCTCGACAAGGCTTTTCATGGCCGGAGCGGCTACACGCTCTCCCTTACCAACACCGATCCTAAAAAGGTAAAATACTTCCCGAAATTCGATTGGCCCAGAATTCACAATCCGGCTGTTAAATTCCCACTCACCGAGCAGCATATCAACGAAGTGGCACTGGAAGAGAAGCAGGCCCTGGCGCAGGCCCGCCAATATTTTGAAACCTATAAGGATGATATTGCGTGCATCCTGCTGGAACCGATCCAGGGAGAGGGGGGCGACAATCACTTCAGGATTGAGTTCCATCAAGCGCTTCGCGATATGGCCGATGAGTTTGACGCACTGCTTATTTATGATGAGGTTCAAACCGGAGTGGGTCTCACCGGTAAGTTCTGGGCTCACGAATACTATGTAAAGCCCGATATTCTTGCCTTCGGTAAAAAAGCACAGGTTTGTGGCATTCTGGCCAGCAAGCGTATCGACGACATTGAAACCAACTGCTTCCACGTCTCCTCCCGGATTAACTCTACTTGGGGCGGGAATCTTGTTGATATGGTCCGCTTTGACCGTATTCTGGAGGTGATTGAGGAGGACAAACTGGTTCATCATGCGGCCACAACAGGTGAATACCTCCAGAAAAAAATCTCAGATTGGGCCGAAACTTCAGAATACCTTACCAACCCCCGTGGCAAAGGCCTGTTCTGCTCCATCGATCTGCCAAACAGCCATGCGCGGGATGCCGTGATTAAAGAGTGCATGAAGAATAACCTCATGATTTTGGGATGCGGCTCCAGAACCATTCGATTCCGTCCACCACTCATCATCCAGCAAGAGCAACTTGACGAGGGCATGGCGATATTGGATAAGAGCTTTAGGGCGTCATTGAGCGAGTGTCCGGTTGTGGGGTAAGATCACCGGACAAGCTGTCCGGTGTACGGGGTTAGACCTGTCAGCATTCACGGTGCTTTTGCGTGATTCTGACAGCGTTGGTTTGACGGGGAAGTCTTGAAGTGAAGCCACTCATTAACGAAGTGCCGGTTTAATGCGACATTCCGATCTCCCGGGCAGGCTGCCCGGGGTACG
>REDT01000203.1 GCA_007693295.1 Balneolaceae bacterium | reverse complement strand
AAGTTATTTAATGAATATTTGGCTCAAATCAATACTCAGAGGGTCATCCCCCTCGTCACGCCGCGGGCGTGACTCTCCCCCCTTCGTAGGGGGACTATTAGAGCCTATTCCTTATCTCATACTCAAGTTAGATTAAATATCTTAATAGAGAGTACACTCAATTTTATTATTTTCATCCTATCGCTGAACAGAGGAGCATCCTGTGTGGAATAGTTGAATATCATCGATTTTATACATAAAACCGATACCGGGTTTCCCGAGGGTGCACCAAATACTGATTCTCAAGCTCTATATTGAAGATTTTTTCTCCATGGTCATAAAAAAAGTTAAGGTTAAAAATGAGGAGGGGCTGCACGCCCGTCCGTCCTCAGTTTTGGTAAAAACGGCATCTCAATTTAAATCGGATTTTTATATCCGCATGTATGGATTTAAAGTGAATGGGAAAAGTATTCTGGGGGTGATGACGCTTGCCGCAGAGTGTGGGTCTGAAATGGAACTTCTTTTGGAGGGGCCCGACGAAGAGGAGGCCGCAGATGTGATTGCGAAACTGTTTGATAATCAGTTTGAAATGGAGTCATCATGACTCAAAAACCTCGCACCTGTCATCTGAAAGGAATAGCGGCTTCAGCCGGAGTGGGAATTGGCAAGGTATGGATTTTAGAAAATTCAAAAATAACTGTAAGGCCTGAAAAGATTGATGATTCCGAAGTTGAAAATCATCTTGCCAAGTTTGAGAGGGCAGTAGGGTTTTTAACTGAGGAGTACAGTGAACTGAAAAATATTGCTGAAGATGATGCTGCAGCGATAATCGAAGCACAGCTTCTGATTTTAAATGATCCGGAACTGCACCTGTCGATTTACCAAAAAATAGAGCAGGAAAATGACAGTGCTGTGTATGCCATTTTCAGCAGTTTTAACGAATATATTAAGATTATTGAGGCATCCGGATCGGAATGGCTGAATGATCGAACCATTGATATTGTCTCAATCCGCGACCAGTTAATCGAGGCAGCCGGAGATGAGAAACGGGAGTTGGACGTGAGTGATGGGGCTGTTGTATTTGCCTCTGAAATATCTCCAACCGTAATGGTTAAGCTCAGCCAAATCAAGATTGAGGGAATTGTAATGCGACGGGGCGGGCTAACTTCTCATGCCGTTATCCTTTGCCAATCGCTAGGGATTCCGTGTATAGTAGGCGTAGAGTGGAGGCCACTCAATATTAAAAACGGCGCAAATGTGGTATTGGACGGGTCGAGCGGAGAAATTGTTGTTTGGCCTGATCCGGTTGAAGTGACCAGTTACAGGGAAAGAGAAAGAATGCACTTGATGCACGTAGAACAAGGGATGAAAATCGCTGAAAAGCCACATAAAACGAAATGTGGTTCTGAATTTTCTCTCAGGGCTAATGTAGAATTTCTGGAGGAACTCCCAAGAATTAAAGCGTATGGCGCAAAAGGAGTCGGGCTGCTCAGAACCGAAACCATTCTATTTCAAAAAAAAGAGTTCAATGTTGAAGACCAGGTTGAATATTACACATCGGTAGTAGAGGCCTCAGGAGAGGAGACTGTTACCGTAAGGCTATTTGATGCCGGGGGCGACAAATTGCTCGATGAGGTGGAAGAGGATGCCAATCCTTTTCTCGGCTGGCGGGGAGTTCGGATGCTGCTCGATAAAAGCGATCTGCTCAGAAGGCAAATAGAAGCGATCTATCGGCTGTCCGGATTGTATCCAAAACGTATAAAAATGTTGATTCCCATGATCTCCTGCATTGATGAGATTGATAAAGTGAAGCATCATTGCAGCATCGTAAGAGAACAACTGGCAGAGAAGAATGTTCCATTTGACGCAGAGATGGCTATCGGTATAATGGTGGAAGTGCCAAGTATTGCTCTAATGGCTGAAATGGCAGCAGCTAAAACAGATTTTTTCAGTATTGGAACGAATGATTTAACCCAGTATACCTTGGCCGTTGACCGTGGGAATGAAAAAATATCGTCACTTTTTGAACCATTACACCCGGCTATATGGAAGCTGATAAAAATGACGAAAGAAGGAGCCGATAAACATGGTATTCCGGTATCTGTGTGTGGCGAAATGGCATCGAGACCTGTTGCAGCTGCATGCCTGATCGGCATGGGAATCATAGATTTAAGTATGACAACAAATGCAATACTCTCCGTAAAATCAGTACTTTGCAATCACACCCTTGACGAAATGGAGCAGTTAAGCAGGCGTGTAAACCGGGCTGGAACTCCCGGTGAAATCCATGCACTTTTTGATGCTTTTCACACAGAGTAAGTTAGAACCCTTACGGATTGCAGAATATCTGAAATACAGAACTGTTTAACTCCCGATAGAAGAACAGCTTTATCGTTTATCCGGGAAACGGTTTCACGATTAATAAAAAAAATTTAAATTAAGAGAATGATTAAATAATTTAAATGTAGATGCAATCTATGCTGAGTAATAATTGTCGTGTTCATTTATTAGCATAATTAAATTAAGTATCTTTAAAAATAGCTTAAACAGATCACTTAATAATTAAATGTTATGATAGAGAAACAATTTACTCCAAAGAGAACAGTATGTAAGGTTACATTTAAGGTTCCTGCAGAATGGGCAAAAAAAGATGTGAAAGTTGCAGGGGACTTCAATTCGTGGGACACCAATTCCGATAGTCTGAAGAAAAAAGATGGCAGGTGGGAAACTACATTGCGCCTTGAACCTGAAAGTAAATATCGTTTTAAATATCTTATAGATGGAGAGAGATGGGAAAACGATGATTCAGCGGACGATTATATTCCAAATGAATTCGGTACCAAAGATTCCCTGCTTATAACCGGTAAGTAGATTTATGGACAAACCTTTCGATGTAGATTATTTCAAAAACAATCTCCGTACCTCTTGGCTTGGAAGTGAGTTTATCTACATCGATAAGGTTGATTCTACAAATAACTGGCTGAAAAAGCTCCCCTCTCGGGATTTGGTGCATGGGATGGTGGTGCTTGCCAGGCATCAAACAAAAGGGAGAGGTCAATATCAGCGCAGGTGGCTGGCATCACCCGGTAAAAATCTCACCTTTACACTTGGATTATGCCCACCAACAGGCAACAGGCTCACCCTCCTCACGGTTGCGGTGGCTCTTGCAGTATGCGAGGCACTTGAAGAATTTACCAGTCAGAAAGCATTAATTAAGTGGCCAAATGATGTTGTTATTAACGGAAAGAAAATTGCCGGAATACTAACCGAGTGTATGTTTATGGGGGCAACGCCCGATCGTGTTTTAATAGGAGTTGGAATAAACATTGGGGAAAGAAACTTTGAAGTGGAGCTATCAGAAAATGCGATTTCACTCTCTGATATATCCGGTGAACCGATTGTTCATGAACAGCTGTTGTCAAAGATTTTGGTTCGAACAGAGGATCTATACATGCAGTGGCACAAGCAAAACAGTGAACTTCATAACAAGATTAACCGTAAAATGATCGGTTATGGCGATTGGGTAACGCTCAAAGTAAACGGAGAAATTTTACCGGGTACGTTTAAATTTTTGGGAGTTAATGAAAAAGGTGAGTTGTTAACCTTGAATGAGGAGCTGGATGTAAATACCTTCACACATGAGCAAGTCAGAATTATTGAAAATAAAAAATGAATTTCAGCTTCAGGTTGAGAAGTATTTGAATGATGGCGACCGGGTAGTTGCGGGTATTAGCGGTGGGCCTGATTCGATGTTGTTACTCTATTTGCTGCATCGTTCAGGAGTAAAAACCGTTGCTGTTCACTGTAATTACGGACTTCGCGGTAAGGCTTCCGATCTTGATCAGGAATTGGTAGAGCAGATCTGTTCTATGTGGGAAATAGAGTGTGTTTCTGTGCGATTTGACCCTGAAGAAGCGGGAAAAGAGAACTTTCAGGAGTGGGCAAGACAACGCCGCTACCAGGTCTTTTACGACTTGAAACGGGAGTACAAAGCCGACTATATCACAACCGCTCACCATAAGGATGACCAGATTGAAACCATTTTACAAAAGATCCTCAGGGGTGCGGGAACAGCATCCTGGAGAGGAATGGAAATTTTGGAAGGTGACCTCTTCCGGCCTCTGCTTGGTATTTCAAAGCAGCAAATCATTCAGTTTGTCCAGGAGTTCAACATTCCCTTCAGGATTGACGGTTCCAACGAAGAATCTACCTATGCGCGCAATTTTTTAAGGCACAGCTGGTTTCCGGAACTTGACAGGCTTTTCCCCGGCTGGAAAAAAAATCTTTTGAAAATTCCCGGCCGCGCTTCCGAATTTGAGTCTATGTCGGATCATATTTTATCAGGAGTTTCTGAACACCCCGAAAGGTTAATCCGCAATGCATTCCTGGCGCTGCCTGATGTGGTTAAGCCGGTGATACTTCATCGATTTATTGAAAAAAGCGGAGTTGATGAGATGCCCGGGGGATCTTTTTTCTCAAGTGTTGCATCATTGGAGCAGTTGCAGTCCGGCAAATCGCTGCAGCTCTCAAATCAACTGCATTTAGAGAGAGATCGGGATGAATTTATCCTGGTTAAAAAAAAGAGGGACTCTGAAAAAGAGCAAATCAACACCTTTGATAAATTTACGGGAGAAATTGAGTCAGATAATCTGATTCTGAGCACAGAACCTTTTCACGGAGAGTATCAACAGGGTGTATTACATCTGGACAGTGAGAAAGTTTCGTTTCCAATTACTTTGAGAGAGTGGCAAAATGGAGATGAAATAATACCTCTTGGAATGGATGGAAGCCAGTTAATTTCAGATCATTTGACCAACCGTAAAATTTCTTCCTCAAAAAAGAGTGAGGCCAAAGTTCTGGAATCTTTTGACGGCACTATCTGTGCTGTTATATTCCCGCACTTCTCAGCCGACAACCAGCTGGGAACTGTATCCGAAAAAGTGCGGTGTACAAATCAAACCAAAACTGTTCTTACCATTCGCAAAAAGTAAATTTATGAATCTTTATCAACCGGAGTATGTAAATGTAAACGGCGAAGAGTTCAGGGTGTATTTAACCCACGAAGAAATTCAGCAGCGCATCAAACAGATTGGCAATCAACTCAGTAAATCTTTTAGTGATAAAAGGCCCATATTTATAGGTGTATTGAATGGCGCATATATTTTTCTTGCCGACCTGATGCGTTACGTTAGTATTCCCTGCGAGGTAGACTTCATGAAATTAAGCAGTTACGGTGATGAAAAAGTCTCCTCCGGACAGGTATACGACTTGAAAGAGATTGATGCAAATATAAAGGGAAGGCACGTTATTCTTGTAGAGGATATAATTGATACAGGTCTCTCCATGAAGTATCTGTTGAATAAGCTAAAACAGTTTGATCCGGCATCTTTAACCGTTATAACCATGCTCCATAAAAGCGATGCTACCGTACACGATGTTCAGATTGATTATGTGGCATTTAAAATTCCCAACCTTTTTGTATTGGGTTATGGACTGGATTACGCGCAGGAGGGAAGAAACCTGGCACAAATTTATATTCCAAGCGAAAAGAAAGAGTGATATTTCTTTAAATGCAGGTTGCAAAGGCAGGCTAAAGGTTACTATATTTGAGGCTACCAAAAAATAGATTACTACTACTGATTTAGACTACCCGGAGAGCTGGCTGAGTGGTCGAAAGCGCTCCCCTGCTAAGGGAGTATACCCTGAAAAGGGTATCGAGGGTTCGAATCCCTCGCTCTCCGCACAAAAGAGGATGTCAACTGAAAAGATGGCATCCTTTTTTTATAAATGGATAGTAATTCATGGATTGCCGCTAAAGGACTATATTACAGTACAGAATAGTGTTGAGTCAATCTTAAAGTGACGGTTGAAACCTGACAGCATTCCCGCGCTTTTTGCGGGTTTCTGTCCCATCGGGATTCCTTCGGAATTAGCGTTGGCGAAAAGTCCACCGACCCTGAATAACGGATTTCGCCCATGCGTGATCCCAAAGCAACGCTGTTCCCCAAGGATCCTTTTATGTTTCGACCGAGATTTCTTGCGACAGACCAGGCTTGACATGACACTAGTAGCAGGCCCTAATCTTAAATCCCGTAAACTTTTTACTTTTGATTGATATAATTCCTGAAGTTTATGTGCCGCTATTTATTTTCTTTGCCCGGATTCTGGATGTCAGCCTCGGTACAATCCGGATTATGTTTGTGTCGAAGGGTTATCGCGGCAAGGCTACTCTTTTGGGGTTTGTTGAGGTATTAATCTGGATAATTATTGTAGCCCAGATCTTTCAAAACCTTGACAACTGGATGAACTACATCGCCTACGCAGGTGGATTCGCTACAGGAACCTTTATAGGCATGTATATCGAGGAGAAGATGAAGATGGGGATCCAGATGTTTCGCATCATTGTGGGGGAGGGCAGTGACATTTTTCTGGAAAAATTAAAGGAGGCCAACTTCAGGGTTACATCAGCAAACGGCGAAGGAAAATATGGCCCGGTCAAGATTGTATTTACGATTGCCAAGCGAAAGCGCTGGCAGGAACTGGCCGGTATTGTAAATGAATTTGCTCCAAATGCATTCTATTCTGTTGAAGACGTAAAGCACGTTTCCCAAATGGATGAAGAGGTTAAACCGCAAAAGCAGGATCTCATAACCCGGATGCTGAAGCTGAAAAAGGGTGTTTAACGTCAGTTTGAGATAAAATTATCGAGTTGGTGCCAGACGCAAAGACCTGACAGCACCCACCGGACTGTGTCCGACTATCGGCGGATCTGTCAGCGTCTTCTCTTCACGATATATGGAAGAGTTTAAGGTTTAATGTTCAAAGAGCAAGGATAATCTTCAAGCGTTCCCGGCGCATTTCCGGGATCCTTGAAGCGTTTCGTTGTTTGCTCTTCTGTAAAAAAAAATCTGAGCGTTGATGTTGCGAAGCAGTGCTTCGCGGTGCAATGCGCATGGTGAAAAAAAGATCGCACATCGGAAATCGACTCATTTTTTGAACGCGTAAGCGAAATCTTAAAAATCGCTAAATCATTGGGGTTTCGATTCAGACCAAGGCATCTAAATCGAAGGATATGCGATTTGCGATATCCGAAGTCCGATTTAACGATTGATGAAACCCAACACCAAAGGTGTTGAACGTAAAGCCGCGGGTGGAACCCGTGGTTAAGGTTGCGAAGCCAATCGACCCCGAGGCCGGATTTGGATCAGCGTTCAGATATCATCGAGGGGTAGCGGGAAAGACTATTTGACGCCTTCAAGTACCCCGGAAAAGGATGGATTTCATCTCGGGCAATTGATCCTGCGATTCTATAATCCGGAACCCTGTGAACCAACCTCCGATTCTGTTCTGTAGTTTTACCTGGATAGATGCGGAGGTTGTGGGTTGGTGCCCACCGAACCCGTGGCGTTGCCACGGGCTGTGTGATTACGCACCTTCAGCGCTTGGGATTTGGCAAGATTTTATGTTTATACTTACAAGAAGAACTGCCTGGAATTCACGGTAAATGGAAAGGAGCGGTGCTTAGGTCTATTGAGCTATTTTCTTTTTGGTTAATTTCTTAACAACATACAGATATGAGCGTTGGTTTTGCGAAGCAGTGCTTCGCGGGGTTGAAAATGATTAGCCCCGTGCGCAGCTCGGGGTAAAGATGCGATGAAAATGAACCCCGAGGCAGAATTTTGATCAACGCTCAGGTATTATCGAGGGGTAGCGGGAAGGCCCGATTGGTTTTCTGAAATGCCCGGCTATCCGCAAGCGGTTTACTCTTCCTCTTCCGAAAATGGAAAGCTTTTGTAGATATCCCAGTTCTTCCCGTTGTGATTTAACAGAGAGATCGAATCAGCCCTGAAATTTCCTTCAAACGGCCTGCTTTTAAATTCACTCCAGGCAGTGTAGAAATTTGATTCGGTTAAATCGCGGGTTGCAATGGTCATGTGCGGATGCAGCTCGTTAATGACCTTTTTCTGAGGAAAACTCAGATCTTCTATCAAAACCCTTTTCAGCCTTAGATGCAGCTCTTTTATTGGCCGCTGATTTTCAATCTTCACAAAGATAACCCTGGGTTCAAATGCATCAAATCCATTCAATACTATCGAGAATGGCTTCTGTTCAGAGGCAAACCTGTTTAGCTGTTTGATGGTGTTCAATTCGCCTTCATCATCAAGCCGAAACGGCATCTGAAGCGTGATGTGCGGCGGAGCTTTTAAGGCGTGTTTGGCATTAAAACGTGCTTTCATCTCTTCCTTCAGGGCATGAACCCTGTCTCCAATCTGTTTTGGAGGAATTAAAGCAATTAAGTAGAGCTGTTTATCCATTTTTTAAATTCATAATTTTACTCAGGCAGAACATTTTTTTGATATATAAATCAACCTTGCTTTTGAAGCCAGGAAACAGTCTGTACGGTTTTGTGAGGTTGTGAAATGATATCGCCATAGAGTTCAGGCCTGCGTGCTTTTTTATAGCGATGCCCGCCCGCATCGGTTAACTTATTAGAGGTGAGGGTTGCAACGGCAAAATCATCGCCCAGTTTTCTGCATTCGGCTACGACATCTCCAAAAGGATCAATAATCATAGAACATCCGTTTTTCAGCTGATCGGCATCCATCCCGATTGGGTTAGAAAATACAACGTAAGCGGCATTATCGTAAGCCCGGGCTGGAAGCCATTTCATCAGCCACTGCCGGCCTTTCAGTCCGTCGAACTCTGCTCGCAATGAAGTGGGATCGGCTTCCCGGTTTTGCCAGAGTTCCGGGTCTACAAATCCTGCTCCGGGACGCGTGGATGGCGTACACATGGTAACGTGCGGCATAAAAATGATATCGGCACCCAACAGATTCGTGGCCCGTACGTTTTCGATGATGTTGTTGTCGTAGCAGATCAGTATTCCACACTTCCAGCCGTCTAATTCAAATACACAATACCGGTTACCGGGCGAAAGATTTGGATTGATGAAGGGATGCATTTTCCTGTAGCTTGCTACCAGCCCGGATTGATCCACACAGACGCAGGTGTTATACAGATTGTCGTCCCCATCTTTTTCAAAAAGCCCGGCCAAAACAGTAATATCGTGTTTTTTTGCAATTGCGATTAACTGCCGGGTGGAAGGACCGTCGGGAACGGGTTCTGCCAGATCGAGCATCTGCTCTTTGGAGAGTGACCTGGCAATGGTATATCCGCTGATGCAGCACTCATGGAAAGAGACTATACCGGCGCCTTGCTGCGCTGCTTCGGCACAGATATGCCCGATCCTGCCCAGGTTATACTCTTTATCAAGGCTTTTGTGTTCGAACTGTACGGCGGCAATTTTCAGGTTATTCATAAATGAATCGTGAACTGTATGGATAAATTTTAAATGCTCTACTAAATGAACTTTTTGCCCGACCCGGCACCTCTGTTTGCAAAGATAAATCCGGATCTAACTTTCCATGCTCAATCAGTAGTAGACCATTACAATAATTGTAAGATCTGAAGAAAGGATATAATATCCAGAAAGTCATATCTGTCCAAAACGGTTTTGTTTTACGCGTTAGCGAATTAAGGGTTGGTTGTGCCTGGGCACGCCCTTTTGGAAAAGCTATGAATCAATTTTTTAATCTATTGCCATGAAATAATGCAGTGAACCACCCCCAACCCCTCCTTAGGAAGGAGGGGAGCCTCTTTTTCGAAATTTTAGAATCGAATTCAAGTTCGAAGGATTCAAAGAAAGACAATACGATTTCCCGGTTTGAGTTATAATAACAGATCCTTGGCATTCCGAAAGTAACTCTACCCATTATGTTTAACGGTAAACCCAATCATCTCACTGACTCCAGGTGGAAGCTCTCCCGGGATAACTTTGTGCCGGCCTACCTGAAACTCTACGAAACCGACCGGTCCGTTTTCAGGGAGAGGATCGAAGAGGGGCTGGCTGTTCTGGAGAGCTGTGATGTGTGTCCGCGCGACTGTCATGTAAACAGAATAAAGGATGAGCACGGCAAGTGCCGTACCGGGCGCCACGCCTGGGTAGGCAGCTACTTCCCGCATTTTGGTGAGGAGGACTGCCTGAGGGGATGGAACGGCTCGGGTACCATCTTCTTCTCATTCTGCAACCTGAAGTGTGTGTTTTGCCAGAACCACGAGCTTTCATGGGATGGAGCCGGAAAACAGGTGACCGCCGAAGAAATATCGGGGATGATGATTGAGCTGCAGGAGAGGGGCTGCCACAACATTAACTTTGTGACTCCCGAGCACGTGGTGCCGCAGGTGCTGGAGGCGATACCGCCCGCCATCGAAAAAGGGCTCCGATTGCCGATAGTGTACAACACCAGCGCCTATGACTCCATCCACTCTTTAAAGCTGATGGAAGATATTGTGGACATCTACATGCCCGATTTCAAATTCTGGGACCCTGATCTCTCAAAGATCTACATGACCGAGAGCACCTATCCGGAGGTGGCTCGTGCAGCGGTGAAGGAGATGCACCGGCAGGTGGGCGACCTCATGTTTGATGAAGAGGGACTTGCCCTTCGGGGGCTGATTGTACGCCACCTGGTGATGCCTAACCGTGTAGCCGGCGCCGAAGAGATCTTCCACTTCCTGGCAGAGGAGATCTCACCCCATACCTATCTGAACGTTATGGACCAGTACTATCCGGATGCGCAGGTAGTGAGGAAGCCGGGCCGATATGAAGATATTGAACGAAGGGTAACCGGCGGTGAATTTCGTGAAGCCAAACAGGCTGCCCGGGAAGCCGGCCTTTATCGGATTGACCGGCGCTGGAGGAAAATGGAGAGGTTTTTTTAAAACCCTGGTTCGATTCATATGTCAGTTAATGTGGTGACCCGGCACATGCTGATGCACTTTAAAGCCGGCTGGAGCTGGTGGCAGTAGCTGATGCATCATCTTCCGGCTCGTATCCGAGCTCATTCCTGGCGTTATCAATATCCCAAAATCGGCCACTGTTGGCGGATATGCCGTAATAAATTCCAAAGCCGGTATTGGTTTCAAGGCTTTTCCTAAAGAGCTGCACCATGTCGCGATGGCTGAGCCAGGTTTTGAGCATGCGTTTGGATGGGTCTTGCGTGGGATCATCATCGGCAGTAACGGTTCCGATTCTCAGGCAGATACTCCGGATTCCGTGCAGTTCATAATACTGCCGCGCAACTGCCTCTCCGTAAACCTTGCTGCTTCCATAGTCGCTGTCGGGCCTTACCGGATCATTAACGCTGATTTGTACTCCGGAATTTTTGGTATGGAGCTCCGGTGGTATCCCTTCATAGCCTCCGGTTACATGATTGGAGCTGGCAAAAATTACTTTCCTGATTCCGTATAACCTGGCGCATTCATACACGTTTCGTGTCCCGATGATGTTGTTTCTCAGGGTCTCCTTCCAGCCGGTATCCACCAGGGATGATGCGGCCAGATGGATAACAAACTCAGTACCGGGATTTTTCCCGAACACGGTTCTGATGCTGTCGAAATCAGAAACATCAGCCCGGTAGAAATTTTGTACTGACGTATTGGCTTTGTCTGTTCTTGTGATCTGATAGTAATCCGCCAAAGCCGGGCACAGCACGATCCCGATGGTCCCTTCCGATCCGGTAATGATGATTTTCGACTTGCTCATAATTCCGCTATTTCCGGTTCAAAATTTAAGCGGCTATTCAGCGCCTAAAAGAGTTATCATCAGCCCTCTTGCACCACCCCGGTTACGGTGCTCGCATAAATAGATTCCCTGCCAGGTGCCGAGATTGAAACGTCCATTGGTTACAGGCACCGTTACCGAATGGCCCAGAATGGAGCTCTTGATATGAGAGGTCATGTCGTCAGGCCCCTCAAGGGTATGCTCAAAGAGAGAAGTGTCTTCCGGTACCATCCGGTTGAAGTGGGACTCAAAATCACGGCGCACGGATGGATCGGCATTTTCATTGATGGTTAGACCCGCGCTGGTATGCTGAATAAAGATGTGGGCGATGCCGGTTTTAACATCTCTTATCTCGGGCACATTTGAAAGAATCTCATCTGTTATCAGATGAAACCCCCGGGGTTTGGGAGAAAGTGTGATCTGTTTCTGAATGGAACGCATATTCAATGGATGTGAGAGGTTTACTATTTGCGAAGAATGTAGGGGAAGATAATGGCAGGGACAAAAAAACAGTATGCGGACTAAATCGGAACGCAATAATGTAAAGAAACCCGGAATTCAGTAGAATACCGGGTTTCTAATTTGAAACAACCTTTCTAACTACTTCATCTCAAGATAAAAAGGTTCGCTATCCTTGAGAGATTTTTCAACTGCTTTGGATAGTGTGCTGCTGATAACATCTTCCGAATCGTCACTGTTTATCGTATACATAGTTGAACGATCAGTTGGAATATCTGCTCTCGATGAGGCACAAGTTACTTTGATGTGCATTGGTGTGTAAATACCAAAACTTAGCATCCCTACCAGCTGATTTACGAAACTTAGCCGTGTTTCAACGCGGGCCACGCCATTGCGGCAATGATTTTGCGCTTCAACCACACTGGGTGGTACAAGGCCATAGATCCAGGAGGAAGCGAATGTTTGTTCATAAACCTCAGCTGATGGCTCCATGCCGGTTGTAATTTGTGCATGGTAACAACCTGTAAATAGTATTGATCCCAAAATTGCCAATACGGCTATCGTGTATTTTCTCATAGTTCTCTGTTTTTAAGTTAAGTTTTAGTTACCAGATGGGCTTCTATCTTAATTATTTCCCGTAGGATAGTCACTTGATATCTGTGTCGGATTATAAATAATAAATTTTGATTTCAACAGAGAACTTCAAATTATTAATAAAAGAAACCGCGATTCATGATCACTGCGAGAGGTTGCATTACAGCGTGTTTAATGCGAATGGTTGAGATGCATATAAGCTTAAATTCAGGTTATCCATTACGGAAGTGATCAAGCTTATACAGTTTGACGAGCAGCTTTCATTCTTGTAATTTTAAATAAAGGTCTAAGCAGAGGAGGGGTATGAAACATTCAGGAAATCGTGTATTAGGAGAAGAGGCAGCTTTCAGTTCCAATTTTTTTGAGAGTGACCGGATTTTAAAGGAGTATCTCGAAACCTATCTGGCGCCGGCCTCGATGAATTATATGAGGAAAAAGCTGGAGGCGCTTGGAAGTGAGGCTGCCACGGTGATGGATTCCCTTTCCTTTGATGCGGACAGATACGGTCCCGAATTAATCAAGCGAACTCCCTATGGTGATCCGCTGGACTATATTCAATTCCATCCCTCGTACTGGATTATGATGGATTTTGCGGCAAAATCGGAGATGTTTTTTGTAAAATATGATCCTGAACTTCGTAAGAAGTTTGCGAATGACCGGCACAAGCTGGGTTTTGCCGCTGGCCAGCTATATGCCATGAGTGAGCTGGGGATCTACTGTCCGCTCTGTATGACTGATGGTGCTGCCTATGTGATAGACCGGCATGCGTCCGATGAGGATCGAAAACGCCTGATCCCAAAACTCTCGAGCCGCCTTGGAGAAGATCTGTTTACGGGAGCGATGTACCTCACCGAAAAGGCGGGTGGTTCAGATGTTGGAGCCAACCGCACAGTAGCGACACCGGTAAGGGATAATATCTACAAACTGAACGGCGAAAAGTGGTTTTGCAGCAACGCCAACGCCGATGTAATTCTGGCACTCGCCAGAACGGGTGCGATGGAGGAGGGTACCCGGGGTCTATCCCTGTTCCTGATCGAAAAAGTATTGGAGAACGGAGAGCGAAACCCGATGGAGATTGTACGGCTGAAGGAGAAGATGGGCGTGCGCTCCATGGCAACAGCTGAAGTTCTTCTAAAGAACACCATCGGAAAGAGGATAGGTGCCGAAGGAGAGGGGTTTAAAATTATGGCGGAGATGATCAACATGTCGCGTCTTTATAACTCCGTTGCAGCAGTTGCCGGATCGAGACGGGCCATTATTGAAGCCTGGCAGTACCTGAACCACAGAATTACGTTTAATAAACCCGCTGTTGAACATGCGCTTATCCGCGAAAAGTTCTATGAGTTGGGCACGCTACACGTTACGGGATTCCTGCTGGTTTGGCGCGCTATAAGAGCTATGGACGCCGCAGAAAACGGTGATAAGCGTGAGAAAACACTATTGCGCATTTTAACACCTATGGCCAAATGGTGGACGGCCGAAAAATCAGTCTACATTGTAAGGGAGTGTATGGAACTGATGGGAGGAAACGGCTATATCGAAGATTTTGTAATGCCGAAACTGTTCAGAGACGTTAATGTGCTGCCCATCTGGGAGGGCTCCGGAAATATTATAGTTCTCGACATACTGCGGGCCATCCAAAAAACAGACGCCCTTGAAGTATTGACTGATCAAATCCGGAAACATGCTGATTCTGAGATGAACGACAGAATAGATCACGTTTTGACCCTGATTGCCTCATTTGACGCAGAATCTCTTGACGTAATTGAGCCGACGGCAAAAGAGTGTTTCGCAGAGCTGATCCGGTTGTACCAATTGTCACTATTAAACGCTGAAAAGAAGAACAGTGATTTTAAATGGATTAAACCGGCCATTCAATACATGTCGCGCCCGTCCGGCCATCGGTTGGAGATGAAGACCGCCCCGAAGCTGCAGCAAATTGAACAATTGATAGGCTGGGAGTTTTAGGCATCAAACTCATGTTTCGAAGTTCCCCCTCTTTGCGGGTTGTTTCGGCAGCCGTACAGGCTGGCAGTAAAAGACTCGAAGAGAGTGTGCAGACAGCCCCACAGAGATCCCTGCGAGCGTGTCTCGTTCTCTGCCTGCTACATCTATCTTCCACATAGAAATCAATCCTGACTTCCGCTCTGGGACACCTATTCTTGGTTTTTCGTGTGATAAGAATCTTGATCGGAATCATGAAAATCTATCACTGCAGAAACTTTTTCACTTAGATTTTTAAATCGTAGGACAGATTGATGAATCTAATTGATTATGTACTTTTGTCTTGATACAAAAGTACCAAAAAATCAAGGCGGTGAATTCCCGAAACCGTTCGCTTCGGCTCCGCAGAACGAATCCAAGGTCACGCCTTGTTAGTTTCCGGACCATAGGTGGAAGCGTACCCTGCGTGACTTAGGATTCGTAATGCACTGCTTCACCTAACGAACCGGGAATTCAAGGCCGGGTAAGCTTCGTGCAGTTATTGAGTCCCCTTTTTATTCAACAGATTAAAACGATATTTACGAATCATTTTCTCAGCTATCCTGAATAAATATTTCATCTAATCCCTTGGGACACCCAAATATTCATTCATGCATTCAGAACCCATTAATTATCAGTACCGGGAAAGTCCAAAGTTTATAAGTGTGGAAGTCAGGAAAAACAGTCGATGAAAAGAAAGGAGGGGAGTTTTAGGCATCAAACTCATGTTTCGAAGTTCCCCCTCTTTGCGGGTTGTT
>REDT01000161.1 GCA_007693295.1 Balneolaceae bacterium | reverse complement strand
GCGCCGGTTTTTTGAAGCAGATTTCTGCGATGGGCATCTACTGTACGGGAGCTGATATAGAGCTTCTCTGCTATCTCCTGATTTGTGAACTCTTTTATAATCAGTTCCAGAATTTCAAGTTCACGGTCGGTGATGTGGATAGGGTCGGGAGCGGATGATTTACCCTTGCCTTTAACCAGGTCCATCATAATACTTTGGGTTGCCTCATCGCTGAAATAGTGCTTCCCGCTCATGATGGTTTCAATGGCTTCTTTCAACTCATTGCGTCCTGCGCTTTTCATGATATAACCGGAGGCACCGGCCTGGATCATTTGCCGGATATGCAGGTCATCATTACTCATTGTAAGCGCAAGTACTTTTACGTTTGGGTGCTTCTCTTTAATTTTTTTGGTGGCAGTTATCCCATCCATATCCGGCATATTAATATCCATTACCACTAAATCGACAACCTGATGTTCGAGATTTTTCAGTACTTCATTACCATTTTGTGCCTCAGCAACCACATCTATTCCAGCCTGAGGTTCAAGCATAAGCTTAATGCCATCTCTAACTATTTTATGATCATCTGCTAAAAGTAGTTTTATATTTGCCATAGTATTTTTCGTTTAAGAAAGTGGAACTACTACTGATACTATTGTACCTCTGCCCAGGTTACTGACAATATCTATATTTGCGGCCATAGCACCAACTCTTGTTTTCATGCTTTTTAAACCAAGGCCGTCTCCGGTTATCTTATCAGGTTCAAAACCAGAACCATCGTCCTCTACAATAAACAAGATTTCACCCTCAGAGTAAACCAACTGCACATTAATATTATCGGGTTGGGCATGCCTGATGGCATTACTTAAAGCTTCCTGTGCAATTCTGTAGAGGTTAATTTGAACGTTCTCAGGTATTTTTACACCATTCAGATTCCTGTACAGATAATATTGAATATCGCTGTTGTTTCTTAAATGGTTTATAAGGGCCTCAATGCCAAGCTCCAGACCATAGTCCTGGATAGCCTTAGGAAGCAGATTTTGGGAGATGTTGCGGGTCTCTGAAATAGCGTAGTTCAGCAGTTCGAGCCCATTCTTGAATGTTTTGTTTAAAGATTCAGATAAATTTTCGGCATCCTCATAAACTGATTCAAGATTCATATTAGCGGCCGAGAGGTATTGCCCAAGCCCGTCGTGAAGCTCTTTTGCTATGCGTTGACGCTCTCTCTCTTCCCCTTCGATTATCGCACTGATGGCGCGCTCTTCGGCCTGTTTTTGCTCTGTAATATCGTTAACAACCACCAGTCTTCTGATATTTCCACCGTAGTAGATCTCTGAACCCGATATCTCTGCAGTTAATTTCTCTCCTTTTTTGGTTATCTGCTGCCATACGTCGAAGCCTGTTCTCTTCTTTTTCAGACTTCTTGAGATCTCTTTTTTAACCAACTCTAAATCCTCTTCAGGGTGAAGATCATAAATTTTCATCTTTTTCAGCTCAGCTAATTCATAACCGTACTTTTCGATGGCTGAATCATTAGCAGCTATAAACTCAAGGCTTTTTGGGTCATAGATATACATCGGCAGCGGACTCTGTTTAAACAACAATCTGTACTGCTCTTCAGAAGCCTTCAGGTTTTCGCGAGCCTCAATATCTGCTGTAACATCCGTTATGGTCCCGACAAGATTCTCATTTTCTCCTTCATCATTTTTTATGAAAAAACCGGTATCCTCAACAATCCTATAATTCCCACTGCCGTTTATGATCCGGTAGCTGCAATTCCACGACTCCCGGTTACTCTCAATTGCCTCATAAATACTTTCTAAGGCCTTGTCTTTGTCATCAGGGTGAATAAGGTTAGCCCACCACTCTATTCGGTTTTCTACTTGTGAATCTTCATATCCAAACCGGGTTTGCCAACCCTCGCTCCACCACACCGCACCCGTTGCCACGTCAAAATCATAAAGTACATCATTCGATGATTTAGCGATCAGCTCAAATCGGTTTCGCTCTCTTTGAAGTGAATTCTGAAATTCAAGTACCTGCGTAATATCTACCATTGCTCCGATAACTCTCAGGAGCTTACCCTTTTCGTCACGAATTAAAAATGCAGTATCTTTTACGGTTCTCAACGTCTCATCGGCAGCAATAAACCTATACTCACACTCCCATTCCGATTCATCGCCCTCCTCAGCCTGCTGCATACTTTCAACTACCCGATCCCTGTCAGCCTCGTAGATGTGATTCTGCCAAAAATGAATTTCACCCTCATAATCTTCTTTGGTGTATCCCATCACCGATTCAATTCCATCGCCCCACCACAGTTCATTTTCATCCGGATTCCACTCCCAAACCACATCCGAAACCGTTTTAGCGGCTATTTCAAACCTGTTTCTCTCTCGTCCCAGCTGTTCCTGCACCTCTTTCAATTCAGAAATATCCTGGACCGTGCTCACCCTGTAGGCAACGTCGTACTTGTTGTCTTTTACGATCGACAAGTTAATAATCACATCTAATATGGATCCATCTTTTCTTTTTAACTTAGTTTCAAACGAGGTGTATCCCCTGATATCCAGCAGGTTCAGCTGATTTTGGACAGGCGATCTGTAATCTTTAGGATAGAGGTCATACACGTCCATTCCAATCAACTCCTCCTCCGAATACCCCAATAGCTGAGCATATGCTTTATTTACACGTTCCAGTTGATTGGTTTTATGGTTGCTCACTGAAAGAGCTGTGTTTGAATTTAAAAACACATTTGCCAGCAACCGGTTCTCTCTCTCGTACTGTTTTCTCTCTGTTACGTTTCGATTTACAGAAATGATATCAGTAATTTCACCATCTGCACCACTGATTTGTGAAATGGAACTGAACATATACATATCCTTACCCTCTCTGTCTTTCTGGATAACCTCTCCCTGCCAGTTCCCCTTTTCTTTCAACATAGCAAATACCTTCTCGGTGGTCTCACCCGACTCGTATCTTGTTTGAATCACATCAGATATCGACTGCCCTGCAACCTCCTCTCTGTTCCACCCATAGGTTTTTTCTGCTGCATTATTCCAGCTCACAATTTTTAAATCTCTATCCACTGAGATAATTGCATCGGAAACATTAGAAAGCAGAGAGGCCTGATAGGCCAGACTTTTTTCGTTTACCACCCGATCTGAAATATCGATATGGGTACCCACAAGACGCACGGGTTCTCTATTCTCATCCCAGTCAACCGCCTGTCCTCTGTCGAGGATCCAAACCCAGTGGCCATCTTTGTGTTTCATGCGTATTTCGCACTCATAAAAAAGCTTACTGCCGGTAAAATAGTCTTCAACAGCCTTCTCAAAAACAGCGGAATCATCGGGGTGCAGCAGTTCGTTCCAGGTTTCAATACTTACCGGCTCAAGTTCTTCAAGTGAGTAGCCAACCAGGTTGGCCCAGGTTTCATCAAAAACAGTTTTTCCGGTTTTGGGATACCATTCCCAGATTCCAATGTTTGCGCTAACCGTTGTAAGATGAAGCCTCTCTTCATTTTCACGAAGCTCTTCCTCCATTTGTTTCCGCTCGGTGATATCCAATCCAATACCCAGGGAACTTGACTCTCCTATTTTAATATTTGTCCAGGTTGATTGAAGGTGTTCGCCACTTTTAGTGGTCAGCTCAAAGTCGGTCCAGTTGCCATTTGACTTTTCCATCACGTTTTTGGCACGTTTATACCCCTCTTCCGTTGTAATGAGCTTTAAAAAATCTTTCCCCTCAATATCTTGATCTGTGTAGCCGAGTTTCTCTTTAAAGTATCTGTTTACCTGGCCAAAATCGGCCCCCACATCATGCAAGTTGATAAAAACAGGCATTGAGTCAAAAATGGTTTTCAGGTTCCTCCTCTCACTGTCTATTCGCTCTTCAAGGTTTTTCCGATCGGTGATGTCGATGCCAATTCCAATTTGGGTTTCATCAGACAGCCGGATATTGATCCAGCTCGATTGAATCACTTCACCGTTTTTGGTTACCATTTCAAGATCCTTCCACCCTGTACCGGGTTTCGACATAAACTCTTCAGCCTCCCTGCGAACCTTTTCATCCGGATACACTTCCGTCATTATGTCAACCTCATTGATCTCGCCGGCCGACCATCCCGTAATTTTTTCAAACTCTGCATTTACCGTAAATTCATACAGATTGGGACGATAAATGGTAATCATCACCGGAATTACTTCCAGGATTTTTTTATGAAGCTCTTTCTCAGCAGCAAGCTTTTCCTCAAGTAATACACTCTCGGTAATGTCGATCGTTACACCGCTTACCTTTACAGTCTTACCTTTTTTAAGAGTTGGTTCGCCTTTCGTCCACAGCCACTTAATCGTCCCGTCATCAATTATAATTCTGTACTTAACATCAAAATCTTCTCCGGAAATAAGGGTTTTATTCGCATTCTCCTCAAACATCGATCTATCTTCAGGGTGAACTCTGTCAAAAACATGATGTAGTTTTAAATCAAAACCCTTTTTAAAACCAAAAATGACATCATGATTTTCTGATTTGATATATCTGTCCAGTCCGGTGTCATATTCCCAAATTGCCATCTTTGCTGATTTGAGCGCAAGATTCAGGCTTTTTTCCTGTGCTTCAAGCTTCTTCTCATTTTTTGCTACATAGCTCTCATAGCTTTTCATCATCAGGAAAAGAGCAATAGCCGTAAGCGTTATGTAGAAGAGGCCTTTAACAGTTTGAAGTTGTGACAACAGCGTCACATCTTCAACCATCCATTCGAGAATCTGATCGGTTGTTGTTATCCACAGCACTGCAAATGCAAAATAGAGGAGAGTTATTCTGAAAGGTGTAAATTTCATAACAGATGCTGGAATGGAATTTAAATCACAGTACCACTTTGAAGACTTTTAATCAACAGTGATACTTTTTGCTTCAATTTCTTAACGTATGGTCCAATACTTCACCTACCAGTTGCCTTCCCGCACCGGATAGCTGCCCAAAACTTTTAGGTATTGGGCGTTCTTGTTCAGCTTTTTCAGGGCATCAGCCAGGCGTGGATCTTCTCTATTGCCCTCAACGTCAAGATAAAAGAGTGACTGCCAGGGATGACCGAGACGCGGCCTCGACTCAAGCTTGGTCATGTTTACGCCGCTATCGCCAAGAATATTCAGGCACTTCAACAGGGCCCCTTTTTCATCGATGGTAGCAAAAATGAGTGAGGTTTTACAGTTCAGCTGCGGATCACAAACAACGGGATTTCGGCTCACTACCACAAAACGTGTAAAATTTTCAGCCTGGTTAGCCAGGTCGCGTTCCAAAATTTGCAATCCATAAATTTCAGCAGCATAGGCGCTGCCAATTGCGGCCTGAGACAGATCCCCGTCATCACGAACTTTACGTGCGGCCATCGCAGTATCAAAATAGGATTCAACATGGCACCGGGTTAATCCCGCCAGGAACCGCGTACACTGTGCTAAAGCTTGCGGATGTGAAATCACCCTGCGAATATTCGATATCTGCACCGTTTCAGTGGCCATCAGGCAGTGAATAATTCGCAATACCTCTTCACCAATAATAAACAGATTTTTCTCAGCCAGCAGATCATACGTATCATTAATAGATCCTGCCGTTGTGTTCTCGATAGGTAAAATGGCAACATCCACATCTCCGTCTTCCACAGCCTCGGCTGCCTGGTCGAAACGGGTGTATCCAATGCACTCTACATTTGAATATCTCTGCTCAAAATGACGCATCGCAGCCTGGTGGCTGAATGCACCATCCATACCCTGGTAGGCTACCTTGATGGACTGCTCTTCGGTCTTGTCATTTTGATGATCAACCAGCGCCTGGGTTTGGTAGCGCACAGAGTACTGGATAATCTCTCGAAAGAGCTGCTCGAGAAAAAAGGGATCAATACCTTCCGTTGTTCCAATTTTGCGGATCTTCTCGAGCAGTATCTCCTCCCGTTTGGGATCGCGTATTTCGTCGGATCTCTCCAGCTTATCGCTTAGCACCTTTCGAACTATCCTCTGGCGTTCGCCCAGAGCTTTTACAATGGTTTCATCGAGATTATCGATGGTTTTTCGTATTTCCTCGAGAATTTCTTTCGACATCTTTATCAGCTACCGGATAGTTTGTTTAAGTGCTTCAATCCGTTTCAGGATCTTGTCACGGTTTAAAGTACGAAAACGTTCAGGCAAAAGTGATTTAGAAGTACACTCAATTACAGACACAAGAGTTTGCAACTCAACCTCCTCGGGATACGTTGGCGGCAGGAAGTCTTCAAAAACGTGATCGAGCAGTTCCGGGGTTACTTCATCAAGCCCTTGCGAGGCCGCCCTGAATTTGGCACGGGTCAGCGCAGCTTCCATATCGGCGCCGGAATAGTTCATTGTTCCTTTACGCACCACTTTAGGGATATACTCTTCCGACATCACCATCCCGGTTTTAGCTTTCATCACCTCAAACAGCTCCACCCTCTCCTCCTCTGTTTCAGGCGGGAAAAGGGCTATATGCTCTTCTGCCCGGCCCTGGCGTTTAAGATCAATAGGCATCAGGTCGGGGCGCGCCGTCATTAAAAACCAGATAATACGCCCCCTGTTGGTGGTATCGCTCATGGCCGTGGCAATCTGTGAAAATACCCGGCTCGACACACCGCTGTCGCCGCTGGCAGACCTGTCGCCAAGGTACGCGTCTGCCTCATCAATCATTACCGCTACAGGCGACATGGCCTTTAGCAAACCCAGAATTTTTTCAAGATTCCCCTCCGTTACGCCCTGCCACTGGCTTCTGAAGTTTTTTAGTTTCACCATGGGTACTCCAACCTCGCCGGCAAATGAGGTGACCAGAAATGTCTTGCCGGTACCCACCGGCCCGCACACCAGGTAACCCATCGGCAGCACATCCCTTCGCCCCTTCTTCAGGGCGTCAACGGCCGAACGAAGGTGCTCCTTCACGTTTGTATGGCCGGCCACGGCATCCAGGGAGCTCTTAGAAGGGATGAACTCGATCAACCCGTAGGCCTCGGCCTCAATCAGCTCTTTTTTAATTTCGGTTAGTGACCCGAAGGTGATCGTCTCCTCATTCTCACGGGCGTTGGATAGTATACTTTTCAATTTCAAAAAACCAAGTCCCGCCGTCATTTGGGCAACTACCGGTTTGGGTACGGATGATATCTTCTCAAACTCAGCGGATTCAGCATGTTGAATCAGGTACTGATGCCGTTCTTCTTCGCCGGGAAGCGGAATTCGAATTTCCGATGAATAGGGATTTTGAATCACGGTGCGGTTCAGGTCTGCCAAATTTTCTGAGAGCAGAACAGTTGTAAAATCGGACGCCAGAAAAAGGGGATCGTGCGCCCATTTGAGCAGGTAAACCAGAGAATTCCGGTCTTCCGACCCCGTACTGCCGGCCTCATTTGCCGGAATAATGGTTTCGGCGTAATCGACGATCAGGGCCACACTCTTTTTCTGATCCAGCCTGGATCTGAAATATTGCTCCAGAACTGAAAATGCCCCCACAGGATCTTTCGGAAGTTTTTTGGAGTACTCTGTGCCGGCCAGGCTATCGCGCCCGGAAAGGGCCAGGCTGAAGTCTTTCTGCGACTCCTGATCCCTGAAATAGATCCCCGATGAGCGGTCATAAAAAATCACAATATCCCGCGCACCAAAAAAATCATCCGCTAAAAAAGTTTTCAGCCTCACAAATTTTTTCTCTTTACCCTCTCCTGCCGGAACCAGGTCGTGTACGTTGCCGTGCAGAATAAACTGGTTTAAAGTACGACTCAGGTACTGTTTGGCGAACTCCTGGGCCCATTCGGGATAGTGTGAAATCATAACTTTGTTTTTTCTGGATCTATAATAGGTGACAGGCGTCAATCTCAACCGGTTTTAGAAACTCTGACTACAACTTAAAACAGGTGAGAGAGATACCTTATTGTTCATCACATAATCTGACAAACAGTGTTGAACTACTCCTCCTCGCCAAGAATCAGCTTCACGGTCTCGAGTCGGTTAGGAGTAGCCTTGCTTATGATAAATTTATTGCCCTGAATCATAATCTCTTCGTTCACTTTGGGTATCCTTCCCACATGATTAATGATATACCCGGCCAGCGTTTCAAAAGCTCCTTCATCTTCATCAAAGAGTTTAATTTCGGGGTACTTCTCTTCGAGCTCTTCCAGCTCTACATTTCCCGATATCACATAGGCGTTGTCTGAGATTTTTTTGATCACGTCTTCATTTTTATCGTGCTCATCCTGAATATCTCCAACAACCTCTTCAATAAGGTCTTCAATGGTTACCATACCGGCAGTTCCGCCATATTCGTCTATCACAATGGCTACAGAAACATTGCTTTGGCGAAATTCCTGCAACAGATCTTTTGATTTTTTGGATGATGGAATCAATTTTACGGGACGGATAATATCACCAATCTTGGCCGGTGCGCTAAACAGGTCGTACGCAAATACCACTCCGATAATATCGTCGATGGTATCCTGATAAACCGGTATTTTTGAGTATCCGGAAGAGATAAATGTGTTTTTGAGCTCTTCCAATGAAGCGTTGTGCTCTATGGTTATCATTTCGGTTCTGGGTACCATAGTTTCCCGCACCCGCTTGTTGGATAGTTCAAGCACATTGTGAAGAATTTCGGAGTCGTCCTGGTCAATATCATCACTTCCGCCACTATCGCGAAGCTCTTTAAAGATCATCTCTACATCCTGGCGCCTGAACACCTTTTCACTGCGCTCGCTGCCAACCTTAAGCCATCTTACAAGTATACTGGAAGAGGAGTTCGACACGACAATAAGCGGCCTTAACAGGTAGTTGATCACCCGAAGCGGAACAGCAACCACCTTCACCATAAAATCCGCCTGAATCCGAAATATTGCCTTTGCGAGAATTTCGCCTATAAGCAGGATGATAACCGAGGCTATCACCGTCTGGATTAACAGAATCATAGCTGTAGAGGGTGCAACACCAAATAGTGATTCGTAACCGGTTCTCACCGGTTCTACAAGGAAAATTGCCATCAATGTTGCATAGAGCACATTTACAATGTTATTCCCTACCAGCGTGGTTGTAAGAAAGTTGGCCGGGTTTTCGCTAAAGAAGGCAAGAGAACGGCCCGAAAGTGTATTTTTCCTCGACTCAATTTCGAGCTTAAGTCGGTTGGCCGAAACAAAAGCTATCTCAGAACCGGAAAAAAATCCACTCAACAGAATGGTGACAGCGATGATAAAAAATTCAGGCATTATTTATATATCGGTGATTATCGGCCTTTAAAATCTGCTTTCCGTTTCTCCAGAAATGCAGTGGTTCCCTCTTTAAAGTCCTCTGTATCGCACAGTTCCCCAAACAGCTCAGCTTCTTTTGAAAATCCCTCGCTTCGATACGCAGCATTCACGGCAGCAATCGCTTTTGATAGCGCAACAGGTCCGTTTTTCAACATTTTCCCGGCAATTTTTTTTGCTACTTCGTGTGATTCTTCCGAAGGCACAACATCGTTTACAAGGCCCTCTTCCTCAGCTTCGTGAGCCTTAATTTGCCGGCCTGTTAATATCAATTCCATCGCTTTGGATTTACCAACCAGTTGAGGAAGCCGCTGTGTACCACCATACCCGGGAATTAAACCCAGGCTTACTTCCGGCAGGCCAAATACGGCATTTTCTGTTGCAATGCGAAGATGGCACGCCATGGCCAATTCAGCGCCCCCGCCCAATGCATACCCGTTTACGATTGCAATAACCGGTTTCTTGCAGTTCTCTATTTGTGAAAAAATAGCCTGGCCTTTAGCCGCAAGTTTTTCACCTTCTGTACTATTCAGCCTATTTAACTCTTTTATATCGGCACCGGCAACAAAGGCTTTATCTCCCGCTCCTGTCACGATTACTGCACCGATACGCTCATCGCCATTAATCTCTTCAAAAGCCTTTTTCAGCTCATCCAGAACCTGTGCATTCAGGGCGTTTAATTTATCCGGGCGATTAATGGTTAACGTTGCAATTCTATCGCTGTCAACTTCCAGTAGAAGTGTCTCAAATTGGGCAGATGTCATATTTTCTTTTTCACTTTTTGTTCAGTCTCTTTATGGAGAGCTTCCGCTTCTTTTCGCAATTCAGCGAGTTCAAGTTCGTGATCGATATTTTCGAAACCCGGTAACAGGTCTTTATCCAGCTCTTCAATAATTTGGGTGGTCTCTTCCATCTCATTTAGAAGATGATCGAGCTGTACGCCAACATCTTCAGCATTCGGCATGGTCATCGACTGCTCGTAAATATAGCGAATTGCATCTTCAATCGTTTCAAGATGTGTTTCACAGATAAGATATTTCTCTTTTGCCGCATCAAACTTTTTCAACCTCTTTTTCAGTATTTGCAGGCGTCGTTCGCGGGTCTTTTTGAGCTGAGCTGAATCGATCTCCTCCACCTTGTTCTCCTGCTGCTCAACTTTTTGCCTGATCTCATCCTCCACTTCCGAGTTCATATAGATCTGAAACCGGCGATTCATATCGAGCAGTGTCAGATAGGTGGTGAGCAGATCTTCCATCTTTTTTTGAATATGCTCAAGCATGCCTTTGGACGTATAAGGCAGTGTGTCAAAGTTTTTACTCACTTCTTTGGTGATGTGCTTCAAAACAAGAAATCGCTTTTGAGACCGGGGGTCGAGCTGGTGGAAAATCATTTTATCCCCCGAATCTTCCGTTTGCTCCTTTTTCTTTTTTAACCGCACACTTTTCTGGTACGAAGGCAGACGGGGAACCACGCCTAAATAGACCAGTTCTGCCCCAAAGGTAAACGTAAGGATCGTATTTGAAATCAAGCCTACATCATTAAAAATCAGTGCCGTTATGGTACCTGCCAACAAACAAACCAGGTTTGCCGGGTGTAGAAATGCTTCTTTCGTAAAATTAATTGATTCCTCTAACTCTTTTGTCATTTTACTCTATGGCCTCTATTCAGACTCAGTCGATTCGGGTGCATCTTTTTTTCCTACGGTTTTTTCAACATTCAGATCATTGGCCTGCTGTTCAATCTCGCTGTAAAGCATTCCCATCTCCCTTTTTATCTCCTTCAGGGTATCCCGTGCTTTCTCCTTCTTCAGGGCTTCATCCAGCTCTGAATCATCGGGCTTTTCATCCATAAACTGATCCATGGCAACATCGAGCCTGGCCTCAAAATGAGACATTTTATTTCGTACAGTTCCCAGGAATTCATCTACAGAAGAGAGCAGATCATCAGCATTCATCTGCTGCATTGCATCACTCACGTTCTTCACATATTTCGAACGGCGCAATTTCTCTTTTGCCTCCCGTATTTGCCGGTAGTGATCCTTATACTCCTCTTTGAGGCGTTCACGTTCTTGTTCCTGTTCGCTATTTGATGGCATTGTTACTCAATTATACTATTCCGGGCTATAAAAAATGATGCATGATGCCTCACCGACCTGCACGGTATCTATCCAGATATCAGCTGCACTGAATTGAGAGACCTACGATTTGGTTCGGTCTTTACCGACGGTTTTACCCGACTCTTTCGGGGCCGGTTCTGTTTCATCGATCTCAATCTTTTTCTCTTTTTGAGCAGGGGCTTTACCCAT
Organism: Balneolaceae bacterium; assembly: GCA_007693295.1. GTDB lineage: Bacteria > Bacteroidota > Rhodothermia > Balneolales > Balneolaceae > Rhodohalobacter. The sequence continues at coordinate 3,850 of REDT01000161.1, read as the reverse complement.
CTCCTGCTTAAACTGGTTCACGAGCTCCTGCGCGCGAAGTTTCTCGGCGTTGGCTTCTATCTCCATGGTTTCGGTATCCACGCTTTCGAGCGCAATTTCCATTCGGGCTTCATTCCGGGCCGTTGTTTCATTCAGGCGGGAGAGCATGTCGTTGTGGGTCTGATCCAGCCCGCCGGTCTCGAACGTCTCCAGCGCATCAGCTACTTTAGACTGCCATTCAGCCCGCTCGCTGGCCCGCAATGCTTCGCGAGCTTCTTTGATCTTACGATCTTTCTCACGCATAAATGCCTTCTTCACCTTCAGGGCTTTCTCATAAGCCTGATCGGCAAATTTCAGCTGCTCTTTGGAGTGGCCCAGGTTTTCCTTGGCTTTCTCCAGCTGAAGCGCATACCCTTCGGCCAGGTCATCCCGATCGGCATTAATCGCAGATCTGATCTTTGCGGTTACCTCGGCAATGGTCTTCTCGTAACGATCTACCTCTTTACGAAGCATAACCGCATTGGCTTTTACCGTAGCAATATTTTCGTTCATTTGGGGAATCTGGTCGTTAAGCTCCCTGATATTCTGTTCAAGAATGAGCTTGGGATCCTCCATGGAACTTACAAGTCCGCCAAACATTGATTTGATAGCTCTGATAAATCGTTGAAACATAGTTGTGTGGGTTTTGGTTTTGCCCTTATTAGTGACTGTTAATATACTAAATGTACTTCTTTTTATGAGTTTCGCAACGTTTGAACATGAAATTCGTGAATTCCGCTATTATCTACCCGGTGTGTTATTTGCCGAAGTGGTTTAGGTTTGATGCTTTTAATTGTTACAGCATCAGCCATTCCGTTTTTAGCTGCGTCTATCATCTGTTTGTTGTTCGTGTAAAGCGTGGCAAATGTTTCACCTTTTTCAATTGGATCACCAATCTTCTTATGCAGTATGAAACCGGCCCGGGGGTCTACAGCATCTTCCTTTGCCTTTCGCCCGGCACCCAGTTCAACTGAAACCATTCCCATGGCAAAGGCATCCATTTCAGAAATGTAACCCGAAGCTGAAGCTGTTACCGGTTCAATAAAGTCTGCTTCCGGATAGCTGTCCGGATTTTTTATAACGTCTGTATCGCCGCCTTGTTCTTCAACAATATCTATCCATTTCTGAAAAGCCGATCCATCTTCAATGGCTCTATGGCTCATTTGAACCCCCTCTTCTACCGATTCGGCCTTTCCCCCCAGAAAGATCATGGTTCCGGCAAGAAGATGGGTAATCTCCATCACGTCGTCGGGGCCATTGCCGTTCAGGCAATCAATACTCTCCCGCACCTCCAGCCAGTTGCCCACGGCATATCCCAGGGGCTGCTCCATGTTTGTCAGGTAGGCGATCGTCTCTTTACCAAACTGCTCACCAATGCCCACCAGTGTTTCGGCCAGTTTCTGGGCATCTTCATGTTTTTTCATAAAAGCGCCGGATCCAAATTTCACATCCAGAACCAATGCGTCAATACCTTCGGCCAGTTTTTTGCTCATAATACTGCCCGCAATTAATGGAATAGACTCTACCGTTGCGGTAACGTCTCTCAGAGAGTAGAGACGCTTATCGGCCGGAGCTATCTCTTCGGTTTGCCCCACCAGTACCAGGTTCTGTTTTTGAAGTATCTCTTTATAGCGGTCGAGAGTTACATCAACCGTAAAGCCCGGAATCGACTCCAGCTTATCGAGCGTGCCGCCTGTGTGGCCAAGACCCCGCCCGGAGATCATCGGGACAGGCACGCCGCAAGCGGCAACAATGGGGGCTAAGATGAGCGAGAGTTTGTCGCCCACCCCGCCGGTTGAATGTTTGTCTACCTTTTTACCGGGGATATCGCTTAAATCCACCACAACTCCACTGTGAAGCATCGACTCGGTGAGCGCTGCCGCTTCTTCAGTGTTAAGCCCATTCAAAAATGAGGCCATCAGAAATGCACTGATCTGGTAATCAGGTATCTTATCGTCGGTATAAGCCTTAATCAGATATTGAATCTCCTCTTTTGTGAGGGTATTCCCATCCCTTTTTTTCCGAATCAGAGATACCGTATTAAATGTCTGATGGTTTGTCATGCAAAAATAGTCTGGATTGATTATCTGAAATCTATTGCAGCATCACTTTACTTCTAATAGCTCAACGCAAGAATTCAGTTTATTTTATCTTTTCACTATAAACACCGAATTATATGGTGAACAACCGGCCATTAACCGGCTCCATAGGAAGAGAACACAATAAATAAAATAAGCATAAGCAGTGCATACTCAAATTCTGTATTTGCTCTGACAATAGCCTCTATAAAATACGAGGCCTCCCAAAAATATGCTTTAATTAATCGATTGCCAATCTCTTACAGGCATACCCGGGAAAGCCGTTTTTCTCGCCCATTTTTCATATTATGGCAGCATGAATATCATTGCAGATCAATATCTCTACAGGCTGGAAGAGTTAATTCCGGAAGGAGTAATTTTGACAACTTTCGACCCGAAAGATGGATTCCCGGGCAATGCCCATGATTTTGATGCGCTTTTAATTCGAACCGTAACTAAAATCAATGCCGACACACTGCCTTTTGCCGGCAACCTGAAGTTTATTGGTACGGCTACTGCCGGTTTTGACCATATGGACAGAGATCATTTGAAAAGGCTTGACGTTGCCTTTGGCAGAGCAGCAGGATGCAATGCACGCGCTGTTGCAGAGTATGTGATTAGCTGCCTTTACCGCTGGGCGGATAAACGGGAAGCCGATCTGCTTCAAAAAAAAGTGGGCATTGTTGGCTGCGGCCATACCGGCGGTGCAGTGATGGAACTGCTCGAAAAACTGAGCATCTCTTACCTGCCGTATGATCCGCCCAAAAGTGAAATCGAACCGGCCTTCCAAACAGCAAGCCTCGACGAACTGCTCCAATGTGATATTCTCACATTTCACACACCGCTGACGGCCAAAGGCGCTCACCCCACCTTTCACATGTGTGACGCAAGATGGCTACATCATAAATTTGACTTGATCATTAATGCGGCGAGAGGGGGCGTGGTTCATGAAGCTGACCTTTTGGATCTGTATCATAATGATTTAGTGGGAGATTTCATTTTGGACGTGTGGGAAAACGAACCGGTGTTTTCAAACCGGGTTGCAGAGAATGCTTTTATAGCCACACCGCATATTGCCGGTTACTCACGAGAGGCAAAACTCAGGGCCAGTCAAATGGTGGTTGACGAGATGTGCCGGTTTTTCAATCTGAAGCCTAAATCAATTTCTGTTGCTGACGCGCCTGACCGGATCAATCTGATGAAAGATGAGGATCTCTCATTCTCTGATTTTATGTGGAATATCAATCAGATTGATCTGTATGATACCGAAACCAGAAAATTGATTGGGATGCCCTATAAGCTGAAAGGTGAAGGCTTTGCCACGTTGAGGGCTGAAACACCCACCCGGTTTGAATACCGTACGATTCTGGAATCGCTGGAGACAGACGATCCAATCCCGGATGAATTCAAAATCTTTGGGGAATAGAATAAAAAGTGAATTTGGAAGAAGGTTTACAAATATGAATGGTGATTCTACGGCGGGCAGGAAGAGCGTCGCTCTACTCCGTGACCGGATGCCCGCCGCTCTTCCAAAAAAGTACCTTGTCTTGTCGAGTGAAGACCCGTCAGTGCATTTCTGACGGGGCGTAATCGAGACATCTCATTTCATGGGAATCGCTTCGCTCGGTGCACTCCGCTTCGCTGCGTGGGTGAAAAGAGGAGCGCTCGGAGCCCCTCTTCCGTCAGCTGACGCCTCATTTGGGGCGAGAGAGGACTTTTATGCCCTATGCGCTCCGCCCTCTGCCCTCTGCCCT
>REDT01000096.1 GCA_007693295.1 Balneolaceae bacterium | reverse complement strand
ATGAAGTAATTCCCTTTTTTATCCGGATTATTAAACTCGGGTATTCCACGTCCTGTAAGCCTGAATATCTCCCCGTTGCTCGTCTCGGGCGGAATATTAATTTTCACTTTACCCGACAGGGTATGAACCATTAATTCACCGCCCAGAAGCGCCTTATAGAGATCAAGCGGCACGTTTTGATAGACGTCATTTCCCCTTCGCTCATACCCTTCAGGAGTATCAACTCTTACTTTAAGGTACAAGTCGCCCGGTTCGCCGCCTCGTCTCGAAACCTGGCCTTTACCCTTCAGCTTTAACCGCTGGCCATCTTCAATACCCGGCGGGATGTTTATCTTTACTCTCTCTCCATTAATCAGAAGCTGCTTTTTCGCCCCTTTCATGACGTCGGCAAGATCCACCCGTATTTCAGCTTCGGTATCACCCCCTCGCTGGGGCTGACGGGCTCTGGTTCTTTGCTGATGGCCGCCCTGGAAACCGCCGTTCCCATATTGCCCGCCTCCAAATATGGTTTCAAAAAAGCTGGAAAACGGAGTGCCTCCACCCGCGTGTCCTTCAGCGCCAAAAATATCATCCATATTGATATTTACACGTTCGCCTCTGCCACCGCTTCTGCCGGCATATTGCGACCAGTTAAAATCATCGGCACTTGCACCGGCCTGTTCATAGCGTTTCCAGTCGGCCCCAACCTTGTCGTAAAGCTTTCTCTTTTCCGGGTCTTTCAATACCTCGTAGGCTTCGCCGATCTCCTTAAATTTAGCTTCAGCTCTCTTATTTCCCGGATTTTTGTCGGGATGAAATTTTGCGGCCTGTTTGCGGTACTTCTTCTTGATCTCCTCTTGAGAGGCATCCCGCGGTACGCCTAGTGTTTTATAATAATCTTTGTATTCCATAATGAACTTTGTTTTGCAAGATATTATGCAAATGTAGTGCCGTCCGGCTCAATATTGCGAAATTGACAGTTACTGCGCCAACATCACATATTTTAAAAGCAGACTCAAAATAACAAAAAAAGCCCCCAACGTAAGCTGGAGGCTTTTTAAAATTAAAGTTACGCGTTTTTGAGCCGATTATTTTTTGTCGTCATCATCTTCATCAACAACTTCAAAATCGGCATCTACGGCATCATCGCCCTCTTCAGCACCCTCTGCATCTGGGGCACCGTCCTGAGCAGCCTCTCCAGCTTTTTGTTCAGCATCAGCTGCCTGATAGATCTCCTGCGAGGCAGCGGCCCAAGCCTGGTTCAGCTCTTCGATTGCCGGCTCAATCTCTGCCACATTCTCAGCTTTATGCAGTTCTTCCAGCTTGGTCAAGGCCTCTTCAAGTTTGGTCTTGTTGCCTTCAGAGATTTTATCTTTGTGCTCATCGAGCTGTTTACGGGTTGAGAATATCAGTGAATCGGCCTTGTTGAGGGTCTCTACTTTTTCACGAATCTGCTTATCCTCTTCGGCATGCTCTTCTGCAGCATTTCGCATTTTTTCAACTTCCTCATCAGTAAGCCCTGAACTTTGCTCAATGCGTATACTTTGCTCTTTTCCTGTACCTTTGTCTTTGGCACTTACATTCAGAACACCGTTTGCATCGATATCAAACTTCACCTCAATCTGAGGAACCCCTCTTGGTGCCGGCGGAATGCCGTCAAGATGGAATCGACCGAGTGTTCTGTTATCCTTGGCTTGTGCCCGTTCTCCCTGAAGAATGTGAATTTCCACACTGCTTTGGCTATCTGCAGCTGTTGAAAATGTCTCCACCTTCTGTGTAGGAATTGTTGTATTGGCATCAATCAACTTGGTCATTACGCCACCCAGGGTTTCAATACCGAGCGTGAGCGGAGTAACATCGAGCAGTACCACATCGTCAACATCACCCGAGAGTACACCACCCTGAATTGCGGCTCCAACAGCCACTACTTCATCCGGGTTAACTCCCTTACTTGGCTCTTTTCCGAAAAACTCCTTAACAACTTCCTGAATTTTCGGAATTCGGGTAGAACCACCCACTAAAATCACCTGGTCGATTTCACTCTTTGAAATTCCGGCATCTTTCAGTGCTTTTTCACATGGCTTGATGGTCCTTTTCACGAGGTCATCCACCAGCTGCTCAAATTTGGCTCTTGTAACATCAATGTTCAAATGTTTGGGGCCTGAGTCTGTTGCTGTAATAAACGGCAGATTCACATTGGTTTTTTGAGAGCTTGAAAGCTCAATCTTTGCTTTTTCAGCAGCATCTTTCAAACGCTGCATGGCCATTGGATCTTTCCTAAGGTCGATGCCTTCATCTTTTTTGAACTCCTCGGCAAGATGGTTGATCAGACGCTGATCAAAGTCATCACCACCAAGGTGGGTGTCGCCATATGTTGACTTCACCTCAAATACTCCATCGCCAAGGTCGAGTACAGATACATCAAAAGTACCTCCACCAAGATCATAAACAATAATTGTTTGATCTGTCTCCTTTTTATCGAGGCCATATGCCAGCGAGGCCGCAGTGGGTTCGTTGATAATACGTTTCACATCCAGGCCGGCAATTTTTCCGGCTTCCTGGGTTGCCTTTCGCTGGGCATCATTGAAGTAGGCCGGAACTGTAATAACGGCTTCCGTTACTTTTTCGCCCAGATACTCTTCAGCGGTTTGTTTCATCTTTTGCAAGATCATGGCTGAAATTTCCTGAGGGGCATACTTTCTGTCTTCGATCTGAACACGAGCAGTACCTTCGTCATCCGACTTTACCACCTTATATGAAACCTGGCCAATCTCCTCTTTCACTTCATCGTACATTCTTCCCATAAACCGCTTGATGGAAGAGACCGTTTTTTCAGGGTTCGTAATCGCCTGACGTTTAGCCGGCGCACCAACAAGACGCTCTCCATCCTTTGAAAATGCCACCACTGAAGGGGTTGTTCGGCCACCCTCTGAATTCTGAATTACAACCGGTTCATTGCCTTCCATTACAGAAACGCAAGAGTTTGTTGTACCTAAATCTATACCAATGATTTTACCCATAATATTATATCCTGTTTTGCTTTAGCTTATTTGATTAAATCGTTTAATTAATTGGGATGGATGTTGAATCACTCTCATCATCCAATCCGGTTTTTGATAGTTTTATCTTGAGAACGCCGTCGGTAAAAGAAGCCGAAACAGATGTTTCATCAGCCTTTTCCGGTATAGCAAATGCCCTTGAAAAAGCACCTTCACTTCTCTCACTTCGAATCAGTTTTTCATCATCTTCTAAAAAAAGTTCTCTTTCGCCGCTTACGGTAATCACTCGGTTTTTCAGACTAATCTTTACCTGCTTTTTTGATAAACCGGGCAGATCCATAAAAATCACAAAGTGATCTTTACTTTCAACAATATCACTTGGCGGGTTAAAACTGGATGGTTCTGAATGGCCCGGCACAGTTCTTTCAACAAACTGCTGGATGTCTCTTCCGAGTTTTGAAAGCTGTTTTTCTAAATCGATGTTGAAATTGCTCATAATATTCTTCTGTTTAAATAGAGTATGAGCAACCTCAGTGCCAATTGCATTCAGCGGGTTAGATCACTGACGTATTGACATAGAAGCAGGTGGAAATGTGACCGGTTGCCAGTTTGACAACCGCTATCGCGTAATTTCCTGCAAATGAGTCCAGAATTCGGGATAGGAAATTGCAGTGCACTCGGCATCTTCGACCTCAGAGACTCCACGAGATCTTGTGGCCAGTACTGCTGCTGCCATTGCCATACGGTGATCATGAAAGGATGGATATCGCGCCGGTTCCGGAGTAAATGAGGGATTTCCGTGGATAATTAGACCATCTTCCTTCAGCTCGGTTTTTGCACCTGATAACGACAATATCTTATGCATTGCAGACAACCGGTCGGTCTCTTTATGGCGAAGTTCTTCTGCGCCCGAAATTACAGATACTCCATCGGCAAAACACATGGCCACCATCAGTACAGGCAGTTCGTCGATACAGTTTGGAATCAGATTGGGATCAAGCCGGATCGGCTGTAGTTCAGACGAGCGAATTAACAGGTTTGCTACCGGTTCTTTTCCGGTATTTGACGGGGCGGTTTTTTGAAAATCAGCTCCCATCTGTTTCAAAATGTGATATGCTGCAATCCGGGATGGATTCATACCTGTTTGCGGGAGATGAATTTCTGAATCGGGATTCAGTATGCCGGCAACCATCCAAAAAGCTGCTGCAGAGAAATCGCCGGGTACCCGATAGTTTTGGGCAGGAATCACATCATTACGGCTGCTCCTAATTATTTTGCCGGTGCCAAATGGTTCCGAGGCCAGATCAAGCAGCCGTTCTGTATGATCACGACTCGGCAAGCTTTCAACAACTTCGGTGGGTTCGTCTCCAAATAAACCTGCCAGGAGTATTGCCGATTTTAGCTGGGCACTTGCAATCGGCAAGGGAAACCGGATACCTTTAACACCATTGTGCGCGGATACTCTTAAGGGTGCAAATTCCCCATCACGTCCCTCAATCCGGCACCCCATACTGTTTAGCGGAGTAATAATTCTCTTCATGGTACGGGACGAGAGCGATGCATCTCCGATCAATTCACACTCTACTCCGGCGCCGGCAACAATACCTCCGAGCAAGCGCATGGTTGTGCCCGAATTCCCGCAATCGAGCTGTGAATCCGGTTTTTGCAATCCATCTCTGCCAACACCTTCAATCTCAACGCGGCTCCCCTTTTGATGCACACTTACCCCCAGCTGCTTTAAACAGCCCAGTGTACTTTGAGGATCAGCCGCCGCCGAATAGTTCTCTATAACGCTGGCTTCTGATGATATGGCTGCAAACAGGGCCGATCGGTGTGAAATGGATTTGTCAGCCGGGAGTGAAAGGTTGCCGGTTAGTTTTTGAGCCGGTTCAACTTTTTTGATCATAATTAGTTTCTATCAAGAAGTCGTTGTGCTTTTTCAGCGCCGTCTGTTCCCGGATACGTTTCTACAATTGAGTTGAGCAGTGACAAAGCATCTCCTCTTCGCCCTTCGCGAATATAGATCTCTGCGGTTTTATACTGAGCCTCCGACACCCATTCATCATATGCTGCAAAGAGTGTTCTAACCCGCGAAAACGCCTCCAGGGCTTCCTGCCTGTCGCCTTCATCCAAATAGGACTGGCCAATCAGATATTGCGCCTCAGCACCCACAGCAGTGGAATTATTTTGGGCTACCAGGTTAAAAAACCGTCGCGCTTCTTCCACGCGGCCATCATTTAACAGTACTTTACCAAGCCCTACCCTTGCTGCATCATTTTCAGAGTTCAGGTTCAGAACCTGCTCAAAGTTTTGTCTGGCTTCGCTGCCCTGTCCCAAAGCAAGTTTTGCACTACCTATGCCAAGGTATGCCTCTTGGCGGTAGCGGGCATCTTTATCAGCAAGAGTCTCGAATCGCCGTATCGATGCCTCATAGTTTCCTTTTTCATAGTACAATCGCCCCAATTCAGCCAGCGATGGCGCAACCCGTTCCGAATTCGGAAAATCTGAAATCAACGTTTCATAGGCGTCAATAGCGGCATCTCTGTCGTTGGTTCTCTGGTGCGCATCGGCCATGTTATAATAGGCATCGGGTATCAGCGATTGGTTATTGGTAATTCGAAGATACTGCCTGAACTCTCTTACTGCGGCTTCATAATCGCCTGACTGCAACAAGTTTTCGGCCTGCCTGAACCGAAGACGGTCTGCAGTTGTTGAAGTCGGGTTATCGGCAAGAAACTCTTCCAGAACATCTGTGGAGGTGTCGTCGCCACCGGCCGAAAGCTGCGCAAATTGGATTCCATTTATCGCCTCGATGATATAGCTGCTTCTCGGATAATTCTCTAAAACCTGCCGATAGGCTGCAATGGCCTCATCAAAATTCCCGGCATTATAGTAGGAGTCGCCGATATTGTACTGCGCCCTGGCGGCCCACTCTGTGCCCGGAAAACGCCGGATGACCGTTTGAAATTCTTCTATTGCCTGGTCATAGTTACCGGTATTCAGATAGATATAGGCAATATTGTATTGAGCCTGTTCCCGTAAACTTGAATATGGATAAATTCGCAACAGTCTCCTGAATTGAGTTACCGCTTCAAAGTTCCTGTTCATCCGGTAGTGGCTGTTTGCAACCTGGTACATGGCATAGTCGCCACCCGGTTCTGCACCAATGGCTTTGTTATAATACTCCAGCGCTTCCCTGTATTTGCCCTGCGCATAAAATGCATCGCCCACACGCAACTGAGTATCCGTATCGTAGGGGAAAAGAGCTATTGAAGGGGGCTCATAGTTCTCCATAAAGTCTATCAATGGACCCGTAGCGTTCTGGTAATCTCCCATCATAAAATAGGACCAGCCCAAGCCGTATTTTGCGGCTCCAACCAGTTCATGATCAGGATATTTGTTTATAAAATCTGAATACCGTTGTGAAGCAGGGCCAAAGTTCCGCGTCTGATAACTTGCATCTGCGCTCCAAAACAGCGCTTCACTTCCAAGCCTGGAGTCTGGGGCGTCGCGATGTACCCTTTCAAATTCGGGTTGAGCCTGTTCATAAGCCTGATTACTGTACTGTACCCACGCACGCTGAAACCGCGCCTGTATCTTCAGCTCCGGATCGATATCAGCAAGCTGTTCAGCCAGCTCAAACGTTTCAAGTGATCGGGTGTATTCACCATTGGCAAAGTAAACCTCTCCCAGGAAAGTTAATACCTGGCCGGGATTTTCCAGCTGATCAACTTGCCGGGCCAGCGGGCGCAGGGCTTCTATCGCCTCGCCATAGAAACCAACTTCAAATGCAGTAACTGCCCACTCGAAATAGGCATGCTCCATAAACACTCCGTCCTGAAAGCGTGATCCGAATTCACGTAACGACGCAATGGCCTGGTCGTAACGATTTGCCAGCTTTTCATTGGCGGCCTTGTAGTAGAGCGATTTTCTTGCCAGGTCATCATCACCAACTGCAGCTTCACCAAATGCCCGGGCGGCCCAATGAAAAACATCCTGCTTATGATATACCCAACCCAACCCATAGTGGGCAATACGGGTATCATCTTCATCTCTTGCCCGGTTTATAAACTGCCTGTAGTAACGCATGGCATTGTCGTACTGATTCAGGGCATTGTAGCTTTCTGCTGTGAGATATACTGCCTTTTGGCGATTCTCATGATCCAGATGCGGAAGCGCATCATCAAAAGCGCGAATGGCTTCGTTAAATCGTCCCTGCTGATAGTAAGACTCCCCAAGCGCGGTACCTATCCGTCTCGTCATAGAATCAAAGGGATGCCTCTCCCTAAGAAGTTCAAAAGCATCAGCCGATTCGTTAAATTTCTCTTCTTCCAGGTAGAGCCGGCCCCTGGCATAGAGGGCTTTAGGCGACCAATCACTTCTGCGGTGATTATCCGATAATCTCAAGAAGTATTCCCGGGCAAGTTCAAGCTGACCATTGGTGGCGGATGCTTCTCCAAGTGAGTATAAAAGCCGGGCTTCGTCTCTCCATGGCTGAGGATAGTTCAGGGCCTCATCCATTCGGTTAATCGCATCATCGAGTTCTCCTCGCTGCTTGTGCTGATGCGCAACCTCACGTAGAAGTACCGCAGCACGATTGCTTTTTGGGTATTGCTGTACAAACCGGTCAACATAAATGTCAGTTCCGGATGAATCGAGACGTGCAAGCGTTCTGGCGTGGTAAAAGTTTGAAATTTCAGAACTCTTCAGGTCGAAACTTAAATCTTTGGCCTCCTTAAAGCGAATTGCCGCTTCAGCAAACAGGCCTTTTTCAAACAGATCTACTCCCGCCTGAAACTCCTTTTGGTAGGATTCCTGATTACTTTGGGCTTGGATAAGCTGTGGCAGAAGAATAAAAAGCAGTAAAACCGGTAGGAAAAGAGAGAGTCGACTCATGCAAATGTAACTAGAAATCTGTGTTATGGATCATTGTATAAAATATACCCAATGAACGGGATTTGTTCCTTACCATTGTAACAGAATTGATAACTATTTATACATCCAGATATCTCATCAATTCATCAGCTCTTGAAGAGTAATCAGCCTGGAGAAGATCGTTTCTGTTTTCGGTAGTTGTCAAATAGCCATGTCTTTGGAGTGACGAGGTAACTACTGAAGTATCAATATGATTCAGTTTGAGAGATATATGCAGAACAGAGTCATCGTCATGTGCTTCCTCAACGGTTAACCCCAAAATTTTTGCTCCCTCTACCTCGATGAGGTGTACAATTTCGGACAGAGTAAAGTCGGACTTTGCAAGTTCTATCGTTATTACAGAGCCTGCAGTGGTGATGTTGAGCATTTCCGAGAGAGCTTCAAGAACCTTTTTCTTCTCAATAATACCGATATACGTTTCACTGCTGTCCACTACAGATATGATCCTTACTTCATGCTGAAGCATTTTTCTTACAACTTCAAATACATGTTGATTTTCGAATGTATAGATAGGGCTTCGAAGCGTAATCGAAGAGACAGGCTGGGCCTCGTCCACAGCATCGGCAATATCTTCAAACAGGATATGGCCAACATTTTTTCGCGTAGCGGGCTCCACCACAGGTATGCTCGAAGAGTGCCAGGCATCCATTTTTGCAAGAGCTGCCGAAATGCGGCTCTGCGGCTGCAAGGGTGTGAAATCGATATTTATGAGTTCTTTTGCTAACACGGTATGTTATTCATTCACCAGTTCAATTTCAGACAGCATGCTTTCAAAGCGATTGCGGTCTTCTTTGGATGTAGTTCCTTCTACTGTTACGTGATTTCCTTCAAAATGTTCTCTGCTAACATTCGCAACTTCATGTAAGAAGGCTACAGCTTTATAATGCGACATTGGAACATTGTATGCAAATCTTACATAATCTTCCTCAATAAGATTTTCTAACCTCTCTTTCAGCTTTGAAAGACCAATTCCGCGGAATGCCGAGATAAAAAGGGCGTCGGGATGCTGTTTTCTCAGGTCTATTAAAACATTAGGGTCAAGTCTGTCGATTTTATTAAAAACAGTGATTCTCCGCTTTTTCTCAATACCCAGCTCTTTAAGGGTATTTTCAACTACTTCAATATAATCATCAACAAGCCGGCTGGATGCATCCACAACATGCAGTAAAACATCGGCCTCACGAACTTCATCAAGCGTTGATTTAAAGCTCTCAATCAGGTTATGCGGTAATTTCCGGATAAATCCTACCGTATCGGAAAGCAATACACTGTGATTTTCCAGGTCAAGCTTTCTTACTGTGGAGTCCAACGTTGCAAAAAGCCGGTCTTCTGCGAGTACATCCGTTTTTGTCAGGGTATTCATCAGTGTTGATTTACCCGCATTGGTATACCCTACCAATGCTACCCTTGTGCTCTCTTCACGGCCTTTTCTTTGTGTTGTGCGCTGTTTATCAAGCTTGTCTAGCTTATCCTTTAGTGTTGAAATTCGTTTACCGATAAGCCTTCTGTCGGTCTCTATCTGAGTTTCACCGGGACCTTTTGTACCGATACCACCTTTCTGTCGCGACAAGTGTGTCCAGAAGCGGGTAAGGCGCGGAAGCAGATATTGCAGCTGGGCCAGTTCTACCTGTGTTTTGGACGCTGCTGTTTTTGCCCTTGAAGCAAAAATATCAAGTATAAGCCCGCTTCTGTCAAGTACTTTTACGCCGGTTGTCTTTTCAATATTTCGCACCTGAGTTGAGGACAGATCATCATCAAAAATGAGAATATCGGCCTTAAAATCAGTCGTAATCTGCTTCAGCTGGTTAAGCTTTCCCTTGCCAATATATGTAGTAGGATCGGGATGCGGCCTGTTTTGTAATATTTTTTCAACAGTATTTGCCCCGGCAGTATCGGCAAGCAGATCCAGTTCTTCGAGGTACTCCTCTGCCAGCCAGCGCGGGGTATCAGCGCCGTAGATTCCAATTAATATCGCCCTTTCCTTTTCAAGGGACGGTTTTCGTATATCTTCTAACAAATTATCAGGTTATTCTTGAGATTGTCTTATTCAAACGTCTTGATATCAAAAGAAGTGTCTGAAACGGCAGTCATCATCTTCCCTATCTTAAGGGAGACAATTTTTTCAAACTTGGAATTCTTCCTGTCGGGCACGAATAACTCAAGACGTATTAAACGTGCCGTACTAAATCGATTCTCTTGTTTCTCACGATATAAAAAAAGATACTCTGAGCCACTTTCAGCAGGCTTTTCTACATAATCGTCTATCTGATGCCATGCGATGGTTTGAGATGGATCATTGATATTTTTAACTATTCCATGATCCGTAATGTATGCCTTTGAAGCAAAATAGCTTGAAAAAAACCAACTCAATCCCATCCAGCTATAGCTGCCTAAAATAACGTAGTACTGTTCTGCCCTAAACTGAAACGCAAATGCGGCAACCACGCCGCAAAAAAGCAAAAAGAGTGCTGAAAAGAGTGGATAACCGAACAGTTTCCCGGACTTCCAGCTCAGCCGCACATTTCGCAGCCGTATTGTGTTGGCAAAGGTATATGCAGCAAGAAATGTTGCTCCTAACGTAAACAGAGCAAGCAATAGCACAAAGAGACTGTAAATATCTGTAGTTAAGCTCATGTAATTGTTTCTGCTTTATAGATCTTTGAAACCAGTGATTCTGCAAACAATAATAATATTGCTGCAATGATAAACCAAAACCAAATTTCCCTTCCAAAAGAGCTCTTTTGAAGAGTGGTCAATTCTTCTGCCCTGTTCTCACTTACTTTAATAACATTCACACTACTGAAATAGTTTAAAAACAGATCCTCTATTCCTGTTTTATCTAACGTATTCAGCCTCGATTCCATTGCGTTCTGATTCACTGAATATAAAATATCGTCCTTGCCCTCTGCGGATATGTTTAGCCAGCCTGCAGTCCACTCCTCTGCGCTGTAGCTGATCTCCACCCCCTGAAATGTTTGCCTTATTTGAGGTGCAATTACATCTCCATCTTTTTCAAGCTCAATATTTTGGGTATTGAGATTTAAAACCGTACGAAACGGCTCTCCCAGCCGGTGATTGTTCAGCATAGCCCCTTCACCCTGAACCAGATACTCCATAGTTCGGAAAAAAAGCGGTGCAAAAAAAGGCTTGATCGGAAAATTTGACCAGCCCGGATCGCTGCCAATTGCTGAGTAGATGATGCGCCCCCTTCCAACCTGCACCTCTTGCAGCAGTGAGCGTCCGGTGCGGGTGTTCAGAATTGAAAATGACAGGCTGCCGGAGGGGGCTTCAATATCGTAGTAGTAAAAGAGCTCCGGCTCATTGAGGCGGATGGATTCATCATCGCTCTTTTCAAAAATTGACTCCAGCACGGGATGCCCCTCAACAGGTGCTGCCATTCGGTCAACAGATTCAAATGAACCGTAGCTGCCATTAATTCCGGTATACCGTCCGGCTTCACTAAAATCGAGCAGGCGGTTATAGCTGGTCATGTTCCCTTCGGCAGCAGGCATAAACAGAAGCCCCGCTCCGGCTTGAACATGGTCGATTAATGCTTCAGACAGATAGTCGGGCACGTTGCGAATACCATCCAATACAATGGCATCATAATCATAAATGCTTTGAACTTCCAGTTCCCTGATATCGCTAAAACTGATTTCAAAGCGCTCACTTTCGCTTGATGCAATATCAAAGAGTGGTTTCAGATAGGAGTTGAAAATCCTGCCTGATGTACGCTCATCTACAACTAAAATTCGCCGCAGTTCAGGCATTTGTATGGCAGCATAGAAGCGGTTATCGAAGGTCAGCTCATCTCCTTCTATGAGTAATTCAACCGGTACGCTAAGGTTATCGGTTTCAGGAAGGGTAAACAGAAACTCCTCTGTTTCCCCCTGTTCTATTGAGAATGGCTGCTGTGAGAGCAACTCCCCATCCACATAAAAAGATATGAATTGATTGGTTGCGATTTGGGCACCATAATTGGCCAGAACAGCTCTTAAACTAATCTCAGACCCCTGACCAATTCCGGATACCTGCACCTCCACATTTTCAAAACCGGTATTGGAGGGTGGGGCATCTCCTACTTTGAGTACCTGCAGATTTACAGAAGAGGGGTCTCCGGGGACTCCTTCAATCGTGGAGAGCTGTGCTTCTTGCCCGCTTGTAATGTAATAGATAATCTTATTCGGCTCACGTGCCTCTCTCAGCCTCTGTTCTAACCTGATAAGCCGGCTGCCGGTATAACCACCCTTGTTAACCGGTTCAATATCGCCAAGCCTGCCAAGTGCTCCTCCTGCGGTAAGAAAGGGTGTATTCATCGACTCTCCATGCGTAACATCAATCAGGAGCCTGTCGTCAGAATCTGCCATTTCAAGTACCTCGGCCGCGATGTTCAGTGCCTGTTCAATATATGGACCTTCGCGGTCAACCTGACTCATTGCCGGGCTGTTATCTATCAGCACTGCAATAACTTTTGGTTCGCTCTCATTTGCCCAGCCAAAACCTGAAGGAAGGAATGGCCTTGAAGCTGCAATAACCAGCGCAATAATTGCCAGCATTCTGATAGCCAGTAACAGCCAGCGTTTTAAACGTATCCGTTTTAATGCCGTTGTTTTAAGGGATTCAAAGAAAGCGAGAGTTGAAAAGCGTATTCTTTTTGGTTTTCGCAGGTTAAGAAGGTATATCAATAACGGAACCGCAACCGTTAAAAGAGCAATAAGAAACAGTGGATTTAAAAAACTCATTACAGAAAAAGTTTTTACCTTATGATGCTGAAGAACCCATGGAACAAACCTGCGGTTCATTAATAAGCTATGGTAATAACCAATCCTGAACAAACATATTATTCCCAAGTTGGTGACTGACAAACAAAGACGCTTACCCTCCGTATTATTACTGCTATTTACGCTGATTCTGCTTCCCGCCTGTGGAAATGTATCGGCAGATCACTGGGCTGAATTTGTACCCGACTCCACCCCTTTTATACTTATTCCGGAAGAGGATACATCTTTAGATCAAATACTCTCTGCAGCCTACGCACCACTTATTGATGATATCACACCAACAGCACTGCAGCTCGTTTCAAATATTGAAGGTACTGCCGGAGAAGCAGTAAAGGTTGAAGCGATGCTCTTATTTCCGGATACCGCAAACGACTGGCAGCCCGTATGGATAACTACCAAGGTAAGCGGACTGCCCGAGATGCTCAAATCGGCTTATCAAAGGCGTTTTGAACAGAACCGGTACAAATTCAACAACTTTACTATTGAAAAGCTTTTTATATACGACAGAGAAATTTTTACCGTCGACATAGGCAACAGAACGATATTTTCTGAGTCCAGCCTGGCCATAGAGAGTATGCTTAGAACCCTCAATGGCGACATGCCGGCCATGAAACTCGATCAGGCTCAGGCAGCGCCCGGCAGTATAATTATGAATACCGGCAGTCTTGAAAAGTGGATACAACAGCTGGCCCGGGTATCTTACCGGCCATACCTGATGAATCTTTTTGAAGGCGGATCTCCTGTATCCCTCTCCTATAATAGCAGTGAAAATGCGGAGTGGACCTGGCAGTTAACCGGAGAGATGAACCTGCAAAACGAGCGTTCCGTTTTACTTCGAGGCATCAGCTCCGATCCGCGTGAATTTACGCTGGACCGCTATATATCCATCAACACGGCAGGGTTCGCTATCTTGAAACTTGCCCCAAGAATGGTACCTCCCAATGATCTATCGGCAGAGGGTGATACAGACAAATTTATAGAGTCGAATCCCGATATCTGGCAAAATATAGCTCAACATCTTGACGATGAAATTGCATTTGCAACCTTTGCAGAATCAGGCCCTGAAAGCACGAGTGAGTACCTGTTTCTTCGAAAAATTGATAATGCTGCCGAAATCAGGCTTCAACTGAACAGATTGGCTGCTGAGAATCTGGTTATTCGCGATGGAAATACCTATGCCGTAAACAGTAAATGGCTGGGTAAGCTTATTGGATCTGAAGTGAACCCTATGACCGATTTTTATATAACCATCTATAGAGAAGTGGCGGCAATGTCGCTCAGAAAGGGGCATGCAGAAAGTGTTGGCACCGACGCCGACAGAAGGCGGGTGATGTACTATGATGACGAATATATGCAGGTTAAGAGCTCGCTACCATCCTCGCTGAGCTCAATTCTCTATATGAATGCCTCAAGGTTTGGAACCTATATACAGCCCTGGCTTTATCCTCAAAACTATTTCAGCACGCTCGTTTCAGGTCTCGATCAGCTTGTAATGAGCACACAGCGCCAGCCCGACAGTTCCGAACTTAACGTAAACTTCTCATCATTCGAGCGGGAAACTGTTGACCAACCGTTCAGAGAAAACTGGATCTTCCCGCTCGGAGGAGCTGATATTACGGGCCCTGTTGTGCTGGCCGACATTAGCGGAAGCGCACGGGACGAAGTTGTATTCTCAACTGAAAATGGCAGCGTTTATGCTTTGGCAACAGATGGAACTACCGTGCTCCAGGTTTCTACCGGCGGTGACAGGCCCATCGGTTCACCGGTGGTTTACGACTGGTATGGGAACAATCAAAACGTAATTATGCAGGCAGCCGGCAACCGGATCTATGCCTGGAACAACACCGGAGCGCTGCTTCCAAATTTCCCGATAAACCTTAATGAGTCTATTACCACGCCATTAACCATTTTGGATATCACCAGAAATGGTGTGGCTGAAATTATTGTGGCTACTTCCGATCGCCAGTTACACATACTCAATTCCAGAGGGCAGGCATTGAGTGGCTGGCCACAGAGTATTAATGCAGTCGTTTCTTCCAAGCCGCTAATCACCGAAATTGGCGGGCAGCTCTCTGTTTTTGCCTTTGCTGAGAATACCCTCCACTCGTGGGAGCTGAACGGCAGCAGACGTGAGGGCTACCCTGTATTTCTTCCATCACAGATGGCAGGCTCTCCGGCTAAACACAAAGAGCATCTTATTGGCGCAGGCCTGGATGGAAACATCTATAGTGTAGGGTTAGAGCCCCTGTTCTCCGATACCCTTGCCTCAAGCCATGCAAGTGATTCCATCTATGTACAGTCACTTCAGGTATCAAACAGCAGCCTGAATGCCACCCCCTCTTCTCACTCCATTTTAATGAGAGATGATGAACAAGGTTTTTACCGCGAAGAGATGATCATATCTCAATCCGGTAATGGCTCAATTTTCATGCATAACAGCGACGGTATATTGAGGCTAACCAAATCCATGGGGCAACCCGGTTCCAACAGTTTTTCGCCAATCGTGATTGATCTCGACCGTAACCAGAGAAACGATATTGTTGCACTTGCCGATTTTGGCCGGCTCTACGCATGGGACATTATAAGCGGGGAAAGACTCTACGACCTGCCTACAAGCGGCATGAAGCACGTTGTGATTAGCGACCTGACCGGAAGCGGAAACAATGAGATCATTGCCCAAACCCGGGAGGGATTGAGAAGCTGGACCATTATCCGCACGCGGCGGGATTCTGTGAGTGATTGATTAGGCTAGTGAT
>REDT01000197.1 GCA_007693295.1 Balneolaceae bacterium | reverse complement strand
TGTTTCCGTAAAACAGTCTGTCAGATGATACCCTTTTCTTTCAAAAAGTTATAACCATCTATGCTTTTAAAAAATTTTTCTCTTTGATAAGCTTCCGATTTAGTGGCAAACTTTTCAGAGTAGATCAACTTCCAGGGTTTGTATGCTTTTGTACTGCGTACTTTCCCTGCATTATGACGCTTTAATCTGGTAATCAGATCACTTGTATGTCCATAGTAGTGAGAATAACTCATCTCACTTTTCAGTATATACGTATAATACAAACTGTCAATTTCAAAAAATTAAAAGAACTAAATCCCCGCAGACTTGCGCCTCAGCGGTTTTTCCCGAAGGGATCCCTACGGGGCAAGACCGCCGCATTCGACCACTCTGCCATCCCTCCTATATATGTATATAGAAAATGTTTCCGTAAAACAGTCTGTCAGATGATACCCTTTTCTTTCAAAAAGTTATAACTATCATCTCAATTAATCTTCCAATGCCGCTGCACCGGAAACAATCTCAGAAATTTCTGTGGTAATGGCACTCTGCCGGGCCTGGTTGTACTTCAATTTAAGCTCATCTCTGAGCTCTTTGGCATTTTCAGTAGCATTATCCATTGCGGCCATTCTGGCTCCCTGCTCAGATGCATTCGATTCGAGCACTGCCCGCCACAACTGCATTTTTAAATGAACCGGTAAAATCTCATCCAGAATTGTTTGTGCATCAGGCTCATAAATATAATCAATAACCTGATTATTATCTTTATTATCATCAAGTTCTGCCAATTTTTGCGAATTAATCGGCAGAACTTCTTCTATCAACCTGTTTTGTGTAATAACCGTTTTAAACTCATTAAATGCGATGAGAACTTTATCATATGTGCTTTCAGCAAACTTCTCTATTGCCGCGCTCATAATCTCGGAAGTATCCTCATAGTTCAGATTATCAAAAAAACCGGTATTTGTGTCAACTACGTGATAGTTTCGTTTCTTAAAATAAGCTTCAGCTTTCCTTCCAATTGTAATCAGGTGTAATGTTCCTTCTTTATTGAACCGGTCGAGCTCTTCAGCTATGAACTTTTCAACCTCTTTGAACAGATTGTTGTTGAATCCGCCGCAGAGCCCTTTGTCTGAACCAACAACAATCATCAGTACCGCTTTGGTTTCTTCGGGCTGACGCATAACAATATTATCGGTACCTGCACCGGAAACCAGCCTGCCAACAACACTTTGCATTTTTTTGGCATAGGGCCGGGTAGCAACCATTTTCTGCTGAGCTTTCCTCAATTTCGCAGCCGCAACCATTTTCATGGCCTTTGTAATCTGCTGAGTATTCTCAATAGATGAAATCCGGTTTCGTATATCGCGCAGGTTAGCCATTCTTTACGCCTCTTCTCCCGCAATAAGTTGATCAATAATACTCTCTGCAACAGAAAGAAGCTCTTCACCAAAGGTATCGTCAAGCTGTCCTGATTGAGCAAGAAATTCCATCTTTTTAGAATATCGCACACCAACCGTCTCTAAAAACATAGACTCAAAAGCCTGAATTTTAGTAACAGGAAGATTATCAAACAGGCCTGAATTGTTCACCTTAAGCAGTGCTATCTGTTGCTCAACGGGCAGCGGCTTATATTCACTCTGTTTCATCAGTTCAACAGTTCGTTCACCACGCTTTAGCTGACGCTGGGTTGCAGCATCAAGATCAGAGCCAAATTTCGAGAATGCTTCCAGTTCCCGGTATTGTGCAAGATCTAATTTAAGTGTACCTGAAAGCTTCTTCATCGACTTCACCTGTGCAGAACCACCCACACGTGAAACCGAAATACCAACATCAATAGCAGGCCGAATACCGCTGTTGAACAGATCGGTATCCAAAAAGATCTGGCCATCAGTGATTGAAATTACGTTCGTCGGAATATAAGCCGATACATCACCTGCCTGCGTTTCAATTACGGGAAGTGCAGTTAATGATCCGCCACCTTTCATCTTCGGAACCAGCTCGTCAGGAATATTATTCATCATTTTTGCAACTTCATCATTCTCAATGATCTTCGCAGATCTCTCGAGAAGACGGCTGTGCAGATAAAATACATCACCCGGATAGGCTTCACGTCCCGGCGGCCGCCTCAGTAAAAGTGAAAGTTCACGGTAAGCTACAGCCTGTTTGGATAAATCATCGTATATAACCAGGGCATGACGTCCTGTATCGCGGAAATACTCACCAATGGCGGCACCGGCAAAAGGCGCAATATAGCGCATCGGTGCAGAGCTACTGGCAGGTGCAGATACAACAACGGTATAATCCATAGCACCATACTCTTTAAGAGTACTTACGATGTTTGCAACGGTTGATCCCTTCTGGCCAACTGCAACATATATACAAAAAACCGGCTTTTCTGAATCCTGAGTATATTTCTGATTAATAATGGTATCAATGGCTACGGCTGTTTTTCCGGTTTGCCGGTCACCAATTATAAGTTCACGCTGCCCCCTACCAATCGGAATTAATGCATCGATCGCTTTAAGTCCGGTTTGTAGCGGCTCGCCTACGGGCTGCCGGTATATTACTCCGGGAGCCTTTCGCTCGAGGGGTAATTCGATAGTTTCACCGGCTATTTCGCCTTTACCATCCAGGGGGCGTCCGAGCGGGTCAATTACCCTGCCCAAAACTCCATCGCCCACTTGAAGGGAGGCAATACTTTTAGTTCTTTTTACGGTATGGCCCTCTTCAACAACATTGGATGATCCGAATAGCACGATACCCACATTATCCTCTTCGAGGTTTAATACCATTCCCCGAACCGGTTTGCCTTCACTATCCAGTGAATCAGGCAATTCAACCAATTCTCCGGCCTGGACTTTTGCCAATCCATATATCCTGGCTATACCATCACCTACTTCTAAAACAGTACCCATGTCATAGACATCAGCTTCTGAATCAAAGCCTGTAAGCTGTTTTCGTAAAATGGCCGATATTTCGTCTGGTCTGACTTGACTCATTATTTATCCTAAATTTTTATTCTACAGCAGTAGTGAATTTAATCTTAAGCTGATTTAGTTTATGCTTTACTGAACCGTCTATAACGGTATCAGCTATTCGAACGGTTAGTCCGCCTATCAGGTCTTTATTAATAATTACATTCAGTAATACGGATTTACCTGTAGCGTGCTCCAATTCATTCTTCAGGCTGGCCTGTTCATCTTTTTTTAACTCAAAAGCTGAATTCACATCAACTTCTATTATGTTTTTATGCTCGTAGTAGAGCTCAATGAAACTTAGCGTAATACCATAGAGAAGATTTTCCCTGCCTTTATTAGAAAGTATGGTGATCATATTTGAAGTCAATTCTTCAATTTTTCCTTCAAAAATTGCCTCCAATGCCGATTTTTTTACCTCTTTTTTTATGATGGGGCTTTTCAGAAACAGGCTTAGTTCAGAAGAATCTGAAATAGCTTGCTTAATCAAAAGCATATCATCTTTAATCTTTTCGAGGATTTTCTGCTCTATAGCTGTAATGAGCATTGCATTTGCGTATCGACGAGCAGCTTTAATTACCATAGATTACTAAATATGCGTTGAGAGATCTTTAATGAAATTATCAACCAGTTTTTTGTTCTTTATCTGATCTAATTCCGAATTCAGAATCAAAGTAGCTGATTTTATGGCCAGGTCAGCTACTTCGTTACGCAATTCAACAAGAGCTTTCTTCTTTTCTTGTTCAATGGTATTACGAGCGTTAACCAGAATTTTTTCAGCATCCTGTTTGGCTTTTTCGATCTTTTCTGTTCTCAACATTTCGGCATCTTCAAGTGCCTCCTTGCGAATCTTCTGGGCTTGGATCTCCGCCTCTTTCAGAGCCTTTTTATTGTCTTTTGAAATTTGCTCAGCTTTCGCCAATGCAATTTCGGCAGACTCTAAAGACTCTTTAATACGGCTTTCTCTTTGATCAAGCGCTTTAACGATAGGCGGTAAAGCGTACTTGCCCATCACATAAAGAAACAGAACCATTGAGACTATTACCCAAAAGGCAAAGCCGGTATTGAAAGAGAGAATACCTCCCCCGCTTGCTATAAAGATCATTTCTGATTGTTAATTATACTGTGATTTGCAATGCGAGTAGCGCACAAACGATTGCACTGAAAAGAGCAACACCTTCAATGAAGGCTGCGGTAAGAATCATCGCGCCACGAATATCGCCTGATGCTTCCGGTTGTCGTGCAATACTTTCGACAGCACTTTTACCGATCATTCCGATACCAAGTGCGGCACCTATTGTGATAATTCCAGCTCCGAAGCCTGCTGCTAAATATACCATATTATTTACCTGTGTTTTTTTTAGTGTTTGTAATTATTAGATCTGAACATCTTTGGTCATTGCAACAGATGATTCATGATCTTGATGATGATGCTCTTCAACTGCCATGCCGATAAATACAGCAGAGAGCAGTGTAAAAATGTAAGCCTGTAGTAAACCGATAAACGCTTTCAGAATGTAGAGTGCTGCCGTTAGTGCTACCCATAGAATACTGGAGCCTACACCAACCATTGGGCCGAAAATCTCGGTAAAAATAAAGATCAATCCAAGTATACAGACAATCATAATCTTTCCTGACAGCATATTGGCAAAAAGACGAACAGCTAACGCAAAAGGCTTTGTGAAAAGTCCCAGTATTTCAACCGGAGTTAAAATAATTCTCATTAATGGGTGCACACCCGGAAACATAAATACATGTTCCCAATGATCTTTTGAGCCGTTAAACTGTGTAATAAAAAATGTTATTGCCGCAAGCGTTGCCGTTACTGTCAAATCTGCGGTTGCTGAAGCGCCCCAGGGTAAAAGCCCAAACAGGTTCATAAACGAAATGGCCATGAAGACAGAAAAAAGGTACGAGACAAACTTAGTGTGTTTGTTGTCGGCTATATACTCTTTTGCTATATCGTCTCTGATAAAAACAAAGAATACTTCAAACAGATTCTGACCGGAACCCTTGGGTTCAGTATCACCCCCGGTTCCCTTTTTGTACTTAAAAGAAGCCCAAAATGTGATTAAAAGCGTCAATATCATACCAAACCAGACAAAGAGAAGGTGCGATGTGATCGAGAAGTCAATTGAAACCGGTGCCCCATCTGCACGAATCATTGTACCATCTACCATCTGAAATTCACCTGACTCAATTGCCGACTGGGTATTTCTGTAGAAATGCAGTCCACCTTCAACTAGAAAGATACGCGGGAGATAAATTTTCTGGTTGAAAATTTCAAAATAGTCGTGATCAACCACTTTTCCCATCACGTCAATTACAGGTTCATTATTTTCAGATGAATCTGCTGCCAGCAAGTTGGGATTTAGCACCAATAAGAATAGAAGAGCAACAACAACGCGACGCACTATTTGGGTCATTACAACAGCTTATTTAACCGACTGGTTGGTTAGTTTTTCGTTCAGTATTATCATATCGATTTTAGAATGGAAAATATAAGAAATTAAGAAGCTAACAGTAAAGCTTAAATGATCAAATTTTCCTGAAGTGATTAATAACAAAAATAAGCCCAATACAATCAAGAAACGAACAAAAAGACCCACAAAGTAGTACCGCATGATGTACTGCTCGCTAATCTTCTTAGTTAACAGAGCCATTACATAGTGAAGTACCACTGCGAGAAACCCCAAAAGATATCCGGCTGCCCAACCGGATGATGCGTGAGTGGGTAACAGCAAAAAGATCACAAAAAACAGTGCCGCAAAACTGATTAGAGCTACAGCTATTTTTGACTGGAAAGGGTTAGACATCTTCTCACTCTGATTTGTTTAACTTGCGGTTTAACCTTATCAGCATCACTACCAGCATGGTCATGGCTAATAATACACCTCCCAAAATAAACCATGGGCTGGTATCATATCTGGAGTCGATCCAGAAACCAATTAGAATTGGCGCACCTATGGTGAATGCTATTTCGGTACCTAAAGTGAGATACTCAAGGTAATTTTTGAGCCCTTTATCTTTAAACAAATTTACTTCTCATCTTCTGTTTTAATTTTGACAGATCTCTTATTGTCCACTTCATTTACCTGGGCTTTTACTTCAGCACCCATGTGGCAAGAGCCATTGATCTGTGCTCCCTCTTCAACAACAAGAGTTTTGGTGTAAATGTCACCATTAATGACAGCAGTTTGCCGAAGATTCAGCTTGCCTGAAACACGTAAATTGCCCTCTATTTTTCCGGCAATATCGGCGTCTGTTACCCGTGCATCACCCTTCACAACACCGGTTGATGTAATGATTAATTTCCCTTTTGAAATTGCTTCACCATCTATTTTTCCGGCAATACGAATATCGTTTTCAGAGTTAAGAGTTCCTTTTAAATTGGTTCCTTCACTAATCATATTTAGCGAGGGTGATTGTGCTGAACTTGATCCATTCACTTTTTTTGCGGTTTTGTTGTTAAACATAATGACTGAAATTAGTTAATTAAATACATTTTCGGGTTCTGAGGCACACCGTTTCTCCATATTTCAAGATGCAGATGTGAACCTGAACTAAGAACGCCCCTGTCACCTATCTTTCCCAAAATATCTCCTTTTAAAACAAAGTCGCCCTTTTGTTTCGTTATTTTTGCACCGTGTTTGTAAACACTCATAATTCCATCGGAATGTTGCAGGTAAATAACATAACCATAGTTAATTCTCCAACCCGAATTCACTACCGTTCCATCAGCCAGCGCCCTGAACTCTGTTCCGGGACGGGCAGCGATGTCTATCCCATAGTGACCTTTTTCGGACGAATATTCTTGGGTCAGTGTTCCTGAAATCGGATAATTTGCAGGGAAATCCGGCACATTGCCCATTCTGCCTGAAAGGATAATCTCATTTTGAGAAAGCATTTCATAAGCATTTATGGACGGTGAACTGCCTGCACGGCCCATACCACCCTGACTGCCGTTATCGGTAAAATCGGCTCGATGCTGCACATTAAACACTGTATCACGCGATGTTCGTAACACTTCTCTCATATCCTGCAGCTGCATATCCCTGGAGGCAAGCGAATCTTGCAGCGATGCAACGCGCTCGCTAATTTCCAGAACGTTGTTACGCAGTGACAGATCCTGCTGATGCTGATATAGTGAACCTAAGGGTGTAGCAAAGAACATCACAATTGTGATTATAACAGATATAAGTACAACCAGAAGCCCTATTTTAATAATGTCGATAGAGCGCAGTTTGAAGGAGCTTGAACCATCCGGGTTATGTTCATCAAGTACTACAACCGTAACGTCGCCGTCACGCTCAGAGAATATTTTTTTAATGAAATCCCACATAATTAACTCAGATTGAATCGATTCATATATAAAGAGAGTTACATGTGGGGTTTGTTACTGTAACAATTAAGAAACAGAGTAGTTTGGTGCCTCTTTGGTAATCTGCACCGAATGTGGATGACTCTCCCTGTAACTTGCAGCAGAGATCTGAACAAACTCAGCTTCCTTAAGTTCTTTTATAGAAGGGGCGCCAACATAACCCATGGCCGCTCTAAGCCCACCCACCATCTGGTGAACAACTTCACCCAAATAACCTTTATATGGCACACGGCCTTCTATTCCTTCAGGCACCAATTTTCTAAGATCGTCTTCAACATCCTGAAAATAACGGTCTTTCGATCCTTTATCCATTGCGCTGATGCTGCCCATACCCCGATACGATTTATACTTCCGCGACTCATAGATAATGGTTTCACCGGGGCTTTCATCCACACCTGCAAACATTGATCCCATCATAACAGCGTCGGCACCGCCGGCAATTGCCTTTGGAATATCACCGGTCTGTTTGATGCCTCCGTCGGCAATCAGGCCAATGTTATTCTTGCTTGTAAACTCCGCAATCTCCATGACCGCAGAGAGCTGAGGTACACCAACACCGGTTACAACGCGTGTGGTACAAATAGAACCGGGCCCGACTCCAACTTTTACAACATCGGCACCGGCCTCAACAAGAGCTTCGGCTGCGGCACGGGTTGCAATATTGCCCCCAATTACATTCAGCTCTTTATACTTCGACTTTATCTCTTTAACCATCGCAATCACACCGGCGGAGTGCCCATGGGCAGTATCTACAGTGATAACGTCCACACCCGAATCTACCAGCGCATCCACGCGGTCCATGGTATCCGGGCTTATACCTACTGCGGCCCCTACCCTTAACCTGCCCATTTCATCCTTGCAGGCGTTGGGGAAGTTCATTTTTTTCTCAATGTCTTTAAATGTAATCAACCCAACTAAAATATTGTTTGAATCTACAATAGGAAGCTTTTCTACTTTATACTGCTGCAAAATCTCTTCGGCCTCTTCCAGGTTGGTATTCGCTTTTGCAGTGATCAGGTTGTTGCGGGTCATAATGGTTCCCAACTCCTTGTCTACATAGTGCTCAAACCTGAGATCCCGGTTGGTAACAATTCCAACAAGCCTGTTGTCGGGTTCAACTATTGGAATTCCCCCAATCTTATGCTTCTTCATCAGGGCCCGGGCATCTTTTACCGTTGCCGTTGAAGGCAGCGTAACTGGGTCTACAATCATTCCGCTCTCGCTCCTCTTAACCAGCCTTACATGCTCAGCCTGATCTTCGATCGACATGTTCTTGTGCAGCATGGCTATCCCTCCTTCACGCGCCAGCGCTATCGCCATACGATATTCCGAAACTGTATCCATCGCAGCACTAATGATGGGCACGTTAAGTGTTAATGTGGGGGTTAACTGTACTTTGGTATCAACATCGCGTGGTAAAACCTGAGAGTGTGCGGGTACTAAAAGAACATCATCGTAGGTTAACCCCTGTCGGGTGATTTTGGAGAAGGGGGAGTTATTCATGGAAAAAATTCGCTTCGTTTACGTTTTGGTAAAGATAACAAATCATTCAGAACTTCTTTACCCCGATTAGGGATTAATTCAAATCAAGCCGTTTACCTTTAAAGCCTGTGCCGCTGTATCCAGTGTACACACACCGTCGATATAACTGTTTACCCAAAAATCAACGCTTTCACGCCTGCGCTGAATATGCGGGCAATTTGTTGAATAGTTTCCGTGAAGTTCATCAATATACCCTTTAACATCCTCTTCGATGTTAAGTTTGATTTCGTTGGGCAACTCTTCCCAGCCAAGCATGGCAAACATCTGCTCTATTTGAAGATATTCGGCTTCCGCCTTATGAAAGATGGAGAAAAGAAGCGGCTCGGCCTTGAATGAAGTGGCGGACTTAAAAGCTGAATTATTCATTGTAATCAGGTTTGTTTTAATGTTTGATCACAAT
This sequence comes from Balneolaceae bacterium, assembly GCA_007693295.1. Lineage (GTDB taxonomy): Bacteria > Bacteroidota > Rhodothermia > Balneolales > Balneolaceae > Rhodohalobacter. The sequence goes on along the minus strand of REDT01000197.1, from coordinate 42,044 downwards.
TTACAAGGCGGGTGTGACAACTAAGTGTCACCCCTGTTTGAAAATAATTACAGGCTGAATAATCCTTCTGTGAACTGCTTTAAATGGAGAGTATAATACCCTAGTGTTAAGTCAAATATGAAATGTCGGTCAAAACCTGTCAGCCGAAGGTGCAGCTTTAGCGGTACACCCACTGCCCCGAAGGGATCCCTTGGGGAACAGCGTTGCTTTGGGATCGCGCATAGGCGAAATCCGCGATTCAGGGTCGGTGGACTTTTCGCCAACGCTGACAGAAACCCGCAAAAAGCGCGGGAATGCTGTCAGGTTTCAACCATCACTTTAAGATTGTTAACATTAGAGGCCGGCTCGCCTAAAAATTTCATCCACTCTGCGGGTGTGGTAATTCAAATCGAATGCGCTCTCTATCTCTTCGGGCGTAAGGTTATCGCGGATGGTAGTATCTGCCTCAACCAACTCACGAAACGATCTTTTCTCTTCCCACGCCTGCATCGCCAGCGGCTGAACCCTGTCGTAGGCAGCTTCTCTTGATAAACCTTTTTCAATGAGCATCAAAAGAAGTCGCTGTGAGAATACCAGCCCGTGTGTCTTCTCCATATTCTCTTTCATATTCTCAGGATATACCATCAATTTTTCGATCACACTCGAAAAGCGATGGAGCATGTAGTCGAGAAGTATGGTGGCATCCGGAAGTATAATTCGTTCAACGGATGAGTGAGAGATATCTCTTTCGTGCCAGAGAGGCATATTTTCATAGGCTGAAACCATGTATCCGCGCAATACACGGGCGCACCCTGTAATATTTTCGGAACTGATTGGATTACGCTTGTGAGGCATGGCTGATGAACCCTTCTGCCCTTTGCGGAAAAACTCTTCGGCTTCACGCAGCTCTGTTCGCTGCAGATGGCGAATCTCCACGGCGATCTTCTCCAGGGTTCCGCCAATCACCGCCAGGGTAGCCATGTAGTAGGCGTGCCTGTCGCGCTGAAGGGTTTGAGTGGAAACAGGTGCCGGACTTAGCCCGAGCAGCTCACAGGTTATTTTTTCAACCTCGGGCGGAATATGAGCGAAAGTTCCTACCGCCCCTGATAGTTTACCAAACTCGACATCTGCTGCAGCTCTTTCAAAACGGTCCATGTTACGCTGCATTTCAGCATACCAAAGAGCACATTTGAGGCCGAAAGTTGTAGGTTCGGCGTGCACGCCATGCGTGCGCCCCATCATCACGGTTAGTTTGTGCTCGTGCGCTTTTTCAGCAAGGGCTTTATTAAAGCGATTAAGACCGGTTCTCAGAAGTACATTTGCCTGTTTCAACCGGCAACCATTGGCCGTATCCACAACATCTGTGGAAGTAAGTCCATAGTGAACCCATTTCTTCTCCTCGCCCAGCGATTCGGAGACCGACCTTGTAAAGGCAACTACATCGTGACGGGTTTCCATTTCAATCTCTTTAATGCGATCAATATCAAAAGTCGCATTTTTATAGAGTTTCTCAACATCCTCTGCGGGAATTTTCCCGATTTTGCTCCACGCCTTGCAGGCTGCAAGTTCAACGTCGAGCCAGGCTTGAAAATGGTTCTGTTCAGACCAGATGTCGGTCATCTCTTTTCTCGAATAACGCTCAATCATAATAATTTCTACTGTACTGGTATTTTGATATAGGTTCCGGCTCTGATAACATCATCCATGTAAACCTGATTCATAATTGCCACGTCTTCTGCTTCGATATCCATAGGCAGCTGGGATGGCAGTAAGTCACTGAACCGTGTATCTGTTTCAACCCGGGTAACTCGTAGGCGAACCGGTTCTATATCCAGAATGCGCTGGTCGGTTAACCGGTCGAATGCATTTGTTACGGATGAAAATGTGGTGCTGTAGCGTTCAAACTTTGCCTGTTCTGTATAGTTTATAAAGCGGTACACGTTATTGTCATATTCAACTGCATAGACATTCACCCCAAGTGTACCCCCCTCTTGCTGCACTGTGAAATCGGCTTCATATGCCGGCCACTGTCCGCTGCTTTGGGTTTCAGCCTGGCGCTGAAGTACAAAACCATCCTCTGCAATTAACTGCTCAACTGACTGCCGGGCTGTTGTTGATTCAGAGTCGATTCTTAAAATCATGATTGCATCTCCGTCCGGATTCACATATACCACCTGGGAGGGTTGATTGATCACCTGCCATCCCTGTGGAACCGGATACTGAAACTTAAGCTCAGGATGGACAAACCGGTTTTCATCTACAAAACCGTTCCTCGGATTCTCTCCAAAGGTAATACCATCGAGCATCTGCATATACGCTTCGGTATTTCGGATGGTTTGTTCATAACCTTTCTCTTTCCACTCATCAGCCAGCCTGGGTATCGTAGTTTCCCTTTCTCCGGGATTGGGGTGACTTGATAGCATGTTTGGAATAGACTGGCCCGATTTTTCTGACATTCTTTTAAGGCTTGTAAAAAAAGCAGCTCCTTCTGCGGCTACATACCCATTCATCGCAGCATATTCTACTCCAAGCCGGTCAGACTCCCTCTCAGCATCCCGGCTGTAACTCAAGAAGAGAAACTGCGCTGCCTGGCTGCTCAGGTTTAAAATGGCTTCTCCGGGCAGGCCAAGTAATTCTTGCCCAAGAATTGCACCACCAATTATGGCTACCTGCCCTATGGTTTGCTGTATACCTCTCTGCGACGCATGGCGGGCGGCAACGTGGCCAATCTCATGCCCCTGCACAACGGCAAGCTGAGCCTCATTGTTGAGATGCGCCAATAAACCCCTTGTCACATAAATATACCCTCCGGGCAGCGCAAAAGCATTAACAACAGGGCTGTCTAAAACACGAAATGTGAATTCGGCCTCGCGAAACTGTTTCGCTGTATCTTCACGCCTCATATGGCTTACTGCGAGCACTTTCTCACTTAAATCAATTACGTATTTCTCTATTTCAGAATCATCATAAATTCCATATTGCGAGACAATCTCCCTGTCAACATCCTTGCCTATCTGAATTTCCTGTTGCCACGAATAGGCAAAAGCTCTTTTCTGTCCGGAAACCGGATTTTGCTGGATTACGCATGATGATGAGACCACCATGAATGCTACAAATAATACGATATGTGATGTTATTCTCTTCATAATTACTAAACTTGGTTTAACATAGGAAAAGGTACGATTTTTTACCGGTATTAGTCGATTTTATATATTACATATACCTTGGCAGGTCTTACATAATTATCAGATCTTCATCTCCACTCATTTGCTCAGTTAACATTTTCAAATGCTTGTAAATCAATATCATCGAGTACGAATCGAGTGCACAATAGCGTTTAAGCTGTTCAGGTAATTCTGCAGATTCTTCTTTCGTCAGAAGATTACTCTTTATGGATATGTAGGCATGCATTGCGTTTTCGCCATCATCAATCGCGGTCACATCATCCTGGATCTGCCTGTATGGGTTATTACTTTTTGTATCATCTTCCGGAAAAAGATGTATTTCCTTATCGTAAATCCTAACCGTTTTATCTGTGTAGTGAGAATTTTCTTTCTGCCACTTTAAAATACTTTTCAAGACCTGCTTTAGCCCCAGGCTTCCCTCCAGTTTGGAGTTGAAATATCCATCACGGATAAGGCTGCTTATATCATAAAACCGGTTTCCTTTTGAACTGTTGCTTTCAAGCAACTTCTTCAGCCTGTCAATTTCATTCTCATTTTTCATAGAATTACGTTTCATCTCCGCCAGCAACTGCCGAACTCCTTGCACTTCGAATGGTGAATATTGCACAATTGTTCCCCGGTAAATGTCTTTAACCCCGGTAAGAGACTGTATGAATCTATGGTGGGGATGACCGGAGCTGCTATCCTCATCAAGCCAATTGGCCTCTTTAATCTCTCCGTTTTTATAGAGCGTATGGCACGAATATTGAAAATAAACCGGCTTATAGGGCCCATCACCCCTGTTCATGGGCAGAGCATACGTAGCGGCTTCAAAGTCAATAAAATGGAGGGGGAACTCTAAATCATCCAATTGTTTTAAAATGGGTTTAGCCCACAATGAAGGAACAGATTCACCTTTGGCTTTTAATAGCTGCAAAACCCTTCTCTGCTGAATCGTAATTTTTGGCCCGCCATATTTTTGAACCATTTCGAAAGAGGCAAACTGATCCGCATAGGGCACGTTTTCCTGGTAATAGTGCCCGTTATTCGTATCAATTTCATTTCCATGGCCAATCAACTCAAACACATGCCTTTCCGGGTTATTCAATTCACTCTCAACAAAAAACCGGCCCCAACACCCTTCTGTTCCGGAGGGACTGCGTCTTCTGTAATCACACGACCGGCAGCCGCTGTGTATCTTAATATTCAGGATATTCCCTTCACTCCAGTTCCTGCTCTCCATTAGTTTGAGTGTGTCGGCGATCGATTCTCCGGCAATCGTTTTGTGAGCAATATTTTCAGGCACAGAGCTGATCAACTTCTGAACTCCTTCCGTGGCATCGACCATTGCAAAAAGCCTGCTGCAGTTCTCAATAAATTCGGGATCAGGGTTTGCATCCCTTGCAGTTTTAGCTTTTTGGAGAACTGAGTCGGTTGTAGCCTTGAAATCGCGCTGGGGAAAATAGAACTGTGCAAGAAACTCCGCTCCCGGATATAGTCGTCGCAACACTTCAGTGCGATATGCCGCTTTTAAAATGTAAGAGGTTGTTGTCCTGCTTTTTTCTTCACCCCTGATCTTATCAGATTGAGAGCGTTTTCTCAGTTTTCCATGTATCTGAATAATTGTAAACTGCTCACCTTTTTTTTTCAGAATTGGAATTCTTGACAGAAATGGTCCTGATTTTATTACTGCTCCACAGATTGTAACCTCATCTTCCCGGAGCCACGCTTCTGTCTCCTTCAAAGCGGTTTGGGTATCATCCGATGTGAATTTTCTGTTCTGAAACTGAACCGCTACCGCATCTCTCAACTGCAGTTTGTTTCTATGCTTGAATGGAAGATATGTTCTACGCTCTCTATTTTCGTCTTGATGGTGATATAGCTTCAGCGGACAGGTGACAAATTGCTGAAAAAGATTGTCGGTTATCTCCATTATCTATTCAACTCTCCTCATTCAAGAATATTAACTTCAGGAGTTAGTTGTATCCCAAATTTCTCCATTACAGATTTCCGTATTCGCATTGCAAATTCATAGATCTCTTCGCCGGTTGCACCACCATGATTTACGATAACCAGGGCCTGATTCACATAGGTACCAACATTCCCCTCTTTTTTACCTTTCCAGCCGGCCTGTTCAATTAACCATCCTGCCGGGATTTTAATTCTTCCGCCGGGCGCCGGAAAAGAGGGCATATCAGAATATCTCTTTTTCACGCTTTCATAAATGCTCTTCTCTACCACAGGATTTTTAAAAAAGCTGCCTGCATTGCCCAGTAAAGAGGGAGACGGTAGTTTTGACTGCCGGATGGATACAACCGCATCAAATACATCCTTAATCAGGGGCTTGTTGATTTGATGTTCAAGAAGCCAATTTTTAAGAGCATAGTACTCTGCGTGAATCAAATGAGGCTCCTTGTTAAGCTTCAGGGTTACAGATGTTACAATTGCCTTCCCCTTAAGCTCTCTTTTAAAGATACTGTCGCGATATCCGAACTGACATTCATGATGAGAAAAAGTTCTGAAGCTTTTTGAATCGATTAAAAAAGCCTCCAGCTGTTCAAAAACCTGTTCCAGTTCAACTCCATATGCTCCAATATTTTGAATGGGAGCAGCACCCACAGTGCCGGGTATCAGAGCCAGATTCTCTATACCGCCAAAATTCCGGCTAACAGCCCATTCAACCAGGGAGTGCCACTCGACTCCGGCTCCAATTTTCACCAAAACATGGCTTGTCGATTCCTGCCGGATATCGATTCCGGGTATTGACACCTTTAGAATTGGCCTGGAGGGATTCGATTTCAATAGAATATTACTGCCACCCCCAATTATGAACGGATTAAACTCTGTGAAGAATTTCTCATCAGCCAATTTAAGTAACTGATTTTTATTCGATATCTCAACGAAAGTGTTCGCTGTTGACCCCACACCAAGAGTATTCATCGCCCGGAGATTTACATCCTTTCTAATTTCAGGTTTTGTGAAGTTCTCTTTAGAGGCTGATGACATGTAATTTAATTAAGCATCCGTTTTAACTCTTGCCTGAGCATCCAGTTTCACTCTAAGCTTTTTAACCCTGTTTTTTAGAACGGAATGAACAGTGAGCTCAAGATTTTTATAGTGAAGGCGTTCTCCCACATTTGGAATTCTTTCTGTTAAGTGATAGACAAGTCCGCCAAGCGTTTCAAATTCGTCATCATCCGAACTTATTTCTGTACCAAGTATATCGTCCAAATCATCAAGATCAATTTTGGCATCAAAAATATAAACCCCATTTTTAAACTTCTTATAGAGCTTCTCTTCCTGTTCATCATACTCATCACCAATATCCCCAACAATCTCTTCCAGGATATCGTCGAGGGTAACAATACCTTCGGTACCTCCATATTCATCCACTACAATAGCGATGTGCGTCTTTTCGTGCTGGAAGTCTCTCAGCAGATCATCAAGCTTCTTTGTTGAGGGAATAAATAGTGCTTTTCGGGCAATCGTTTTCCAGTTAATCGGGCCATCAACCAAATCCGTATTGATATAGGGGAGCAGATCTTTGCTATATATAATTCCTAAAATGGTATCCAGGTCATTTTCAATCAGAGGCATTCTTGAGAGCCCTTTTTCCCTTATAAGTTCAATCACATCGGGGAGTGTTGAATTGACGGGAACGGCTATAATATTAACGCGTGAAGTCATAATTTCACGAACGGTAATGTTACCGAATTCGATTACGTTCTCGATGATTTCACGTTCATCACCTTTAATGGACCCCTCCTGCTCACTCATTTCGGCCATCGTTTTGAGGTCCTGGGCGGTCATTCTGCTATTTGGTTTGGGTAACGTTTTCTCAAGGCTCATGGTACTCTCCGCAATCAGCTTGGAAATCGGTGTAAGTAAAACAAAATTCAGATAGATAAAGCCGGACATCTTTCTCGACACCTTCAACGGATTGTTTATCGCTATCATTTTAGGTGTTATCTCACTTAGAATTAATATCATAAAAGTGAGCACGATAATTTCAAACGTATAAACCGCTACTGGAGGAAACCCATAATAGACGGCTGCCTTTCCGGCCAAAACTGCGGCCATAACCGAGCTTAAAACATTGGCAAACGTGTTTCCAATAAGGATAGTTGCGAGCAGCCGACGGGGTTTTTGCAACATTTTCAGTATCCTGGAATCTTTATTCCCACCGTCTGAACCCGGTTTAAGTTTGTCGAGCTGATTAACGAGAGAAAAGAATGCAACCTCTGAACCGGAATAAAGTGCGCTGATAAGTAATCCCAGAACCATTACAGCCACCTCAATTGAGATCTCTGCATAGCTGATTGTATCCAGTGAATCAGCTGCTAACAATATAAATTGGTTCAAAATAAATAATACCGGGTTACTTGGAGGGTCGTCAATTGTTTCCAAGAAATGAGACTTAATTAAAAATTTAGATTATTCAGTTATATGAATAAAAAAGGTGCCGGTCAAATTTTGAACGGCACCTGTAAAATTTACGAAAGTTTACGTAATGATATGTGAAGTTTCCTTTTAGAAGGGAAGGTCATCGTCCATATCATCAAAAGAGTCGTCAATTTCAACCGTATTTGCGGCTGCCTTCTTGTTGTTTTTTGCCGGTGCGCTGCTGCCACCGGAATCTCCGCGACTGTCGAGCATCTGCATGTTTAATGCTTTAATCTCGGTTGTATACCGCTTCTGACCGTCTTTATCTTCCCATTCGCGGGTTTGAATCGGGCCTTCAAAATATGCAAGTGATCCTTTTTTAAGGTACTGCTGGCAGATTTCTGCAAGCCTGCCCCAGGCAACAATTCGATGCCACTCGGTATTTTCCTGAAGCTCTCCGTTTTTGTCTTTATACCGCTCAGTTGTAGCTACACTTATGGTAGCAACTGCAGTATTCGATTGTGTATAACGCACATCGGGATCTGCCCCGAGTCTTCCTATTACCATTGCTTTGTTTAATGAACTCATGTCGAATCCTCAATTTTTGATTAGTGTTCTATTAGTAAGAACTGAAATATTCAAATCCCTTACAGAATTTTTTTTCAGATTGATAATTTTTTTATCGAAGGGCACTTTCAAGTTCCAGGGAAGCATCACTGTTTGCATCCCTATATTTAATGATTATCGGGCATTGTGCCATTAAACCCTGCTCTTTTGCCCAGCCATTATTAATCGGGCGCGAACCCGGAATAACAACAGCTCTTTCAGGGATAGGCGCCCCCTTTCCAAGCATTTTTTCATTCACGCAATCGTAAACCGGCACCGATTTTGAAAGCGTGACGCCGGGAGCAATCACGGCACCTTTTTTTACCAGGATGCCCTCTACAATCACTGCGCCGGCACCTATAAAACAGTCGTCTTCGATTACAACCGGGCTCAAACCTACCGGTTCAAGTACTCCGCCAATCTGCACTCCGGCAGAGAGGTGTACATTTTTTCCAATCTGTGCACAAGACCCGACAAGTGCATGGCTGTCTACCATTACACCTTCATCAACGTATGCGCCGATGTTTATGTATGCAGGCGGCATTATAATAACACTTTTTGCAACAAATGCCCCTCTTCGAACAGAAGACCCTCCGGGAACCAGTCTTACACCATCTTCGGAGTTGAACATGCGGGGAGGTATGTTATGTTTATCTACAAAACCCTCATAGATTCCACTATAGTCTACATTCTTGCCCTCCTTAAAGGCTTCAAGTATCGCCTTTTTCACCTCTACATTTGCCTTCCAGGTATCTCCATCCGGATTGGCTGACCTGATGGTCCCTTTTTCAAGTTGATCTAAAATTGTTTCCCAGCTCATTATTCAGTCAGTTTGAGTTTTATACCAGTTTATAATTTTTTTGTCAGCCTCCAGGAGCGGATCCGGTGAAGATATCTCTTTCTCTGTAAGTGGGGCCCTAAGCGTTGCGTTCTGTATCAATCCCTTCTTTTTTAACAACAGTTTAACAGCCACAGGGTTGGGTGCCGAAAAAATGGTTTCAACCGCCTGTTTCCAAACCGGAAACAGGTATTCTGTATCGCCATTCAGAGATTTCTCCACATAACGCTTTGTCTCTGTCGGCCAGATATTTGACGCAACCGAAACCAAGCCCTTGCATCCTAAAACCGCCATGAACGGCAACAAGCCATCATCGCCGCTGTAGAACAATATATCAGGACATTTTTCCCGAAACTCCTGGTAATCCGCAAGGCTTGCACCCGCCTCTTTTACAGCCCAGAAATTTTTATGATTTTTAATCTCATTCAACACTTCAACGGTTATTTTCACCCCTGTTCGAGAAGGGATGTTGTAGACCATACACGGCTTTCCGGCAACATCCATCAGGTCATTAAACCAGGCTTTTTGCCCCTCTTTGCCCGGTTTTGAGTAGAGCGGGGCAACCAGCAGAAAAGCATCAATTGCCAGCGTATTACAAAACCGAATCCACTCTTTTTGCGATTCAAGGTTAAAACCGCCAACACCAACCATAACCGGAACATCCGGCTTTAATTGAGCTACGAATTGAACCGCCTCTTTCTTCTCTTCGACAGTTAATGCAAGGCCTTCTCCGGTGCTGCCGATCAGCAAAACACCGTTACCTGCGTCGGCCTGTCTTATGACCATTTTTTCTAAATCTGCGTAATTTATGCTCCCATCACTATTCATGGGTGTGATGAGCGCGGTCCATAATTTTACACTTTTCATAAAATCTCCTTAAACGCGCGGTCAAAAATTGAAGAGAAGGGATAGACGCCCGAATCGATGTGCGGATGTTTAAGCAGGTATTTTGCGGTCCAGATCGCTCCTTCGGCAAAAAGTTCGCGGCTGTGTGCTTCATGCTTCAGCCAAATTGATTCGTTGATAGTTTTAATATGAAGAGTGTGAATACCTTTAACATCGCCCTGGCGATCTGATGAGATAGACGGATCCTGTGCCAGCCACTCTTTCCAGGAAAGTGCTGTGCCGCTTGGCGCATCTTTCTTGTCTTTATGGTGGACTTCATGAATATGAAATTCCGGATTTTTCAATAAATCTGCTCCCTTCCCGAGTATGCCAATAGTTTTTCTGATCAAATTCATTCCAAGGCTAAAGTTTGAGCCGATTACCCAGCGGGTTCCCGCTGCCTTAACCCTATCGGGAAGGTCGGCGGGCCATTGATATCCGGTAGTGCCCCATACTGCAGGTATTTTTGCCTCAAGCAATAGTTCAACAATCTCCCCGGCCGCTGCCGGCGATACAAATACAATGGCTATGTCTGCTTTGGAGCCGGAGAGTGAATCCACAGTGGGTTTGTTGTTGAGATTATAGGGAATCGCTTCATCACCCAACATATTCACCACAGCACTTCCCGTTTTACCCGTACCTATAACTGCAACTTTCATCTTTTAGTGACCAATAAATTTTTCATGAAGTATTTGCACTATTTTTTCGGCACTGCCCTCGTTCACCAAAAAACACATGTTGTGAGAACTGGCTCCATGGCAGATCAAACGTATGTTGAAATCTTGAAGTGCCCCAAATACCGGGCCACTCAGCCCTGATGTTGCATGCAGATTATTTCCCACCATGGCTACCAGTGCTAAATCTTTTTGAATCTCTACCTGGCTGAATGATTTCAGCTCATTAATAACATTCTCAGTAAGCATATCCTTGCCGGGTGCATTCACACCCGTATCAAGCGTTAGCGATACGCTAACTTCGCTGGTGGTAACCAAATCGACACTGATTTTGTACTTGGCCAGTACCTCAAACAGTTTAGCCAAAAACCCATGCCGGTGGAGCATGTCCAGGCTATGAACGGTAAATAGCGTTTGATTTCTCCGCAGGCTTATAGCCCGTATAACCGGCTTGCTCCGCGTATCTTTCAATATCCAGGTGCCCGGTTTTTCGGGATGAAAGCTTGAACCTACATATACCCGGATATTTTTTCGAACAGCCGGGACAAGTGTAGCCGGGTGTAGCACCTTCGCTCCGAAAGTAGAAAGCTCGGCTGCTTCGTCAAAACTGATCTCTGTTAGCGGGCGCGCTTCGGGCACAATTCTGGGGTCGGTCGTGTAAACGGCCGTCACATCAGTCCATATCTCCAGAACATCTGCATTGATCGCTTCAGCAAAGAGAGCTGCAGAGTAGTCGCTTCCTCCCCTTCCAATTGTGGTAGTGGTGCCCCCGGCAGTTTTACCGATAAATCCCTGTGTTACAAATCTTCGATTTTCAAATCTTGGAATGAGAATCTCATCAGCTCTCTTTTCAATTGCGGCTAAATCAGGCTCGGCGTTGGTATGAGAATGATCGGTGATAATTACCTCACGGGCATCCAGCAACTCTATTTTCGTATCACCCCCGTCCTCTTCATACAAAACCTGTGCAAATATCATAGATGAGAGTATCTCTCCATAAGAGAGAATCAGGTCTTTCAGCTGTGGAGTTACCGTACGATTGGAGAGTGAAATTTCTTCCAGTTCATCAATTCGGGATGTAACGGTATCTAATACAGCCCCTGGTTCACGCAGCGAATTACAAATATCGAGATGACGGGTCCTTATTCCCGCAAGAATTTCTCTCTTTTCATCTGATAATGTACTGTTGAAAAGCTTGGTTAATTGGTCTGTGGTTCCTGATGTAGCACTTACTACAATTATTTTTTTGTCCGGATCGGATACAATAATGGCGGCACATCTTTTCATGGCCTCCATGTTTGCCATGCTTGTACCACCAAACTTGGCCACTTTTAATAAATTAGGCATTCTGTCAATTAGTTTTGAATCGCTCAAAGATAAGAAAAATGTGTTCTGAATCAGAACGCATACTCTATACTAATGCTAAATTTTAAAATAGCCGGATTCGAAAAGCTATTGCGTAAAACTTTCAGGTTATCCACCGAAACAATTAATTACTTTAAATCGAAATGTAGATTTGTTTTAAAGATTTTGTATTTTGGGTAACTAAGGTAAAGGCGATGATTTAAATCGCTCAAAAACTGGAAGTTTAATTTTAATAGACCGGGTGATTATTCATGCCAAGCGGAAAGAAAAGAAAAAGAGCAAAAATCGCTAAGCACAAAAGAAAGAAGCGACTGCGCAAAAACAGACATAAGAAGAAGAAGTAAGCATACTTGCTAAACAATTTTCAAGGGCACAATTTTTTTGTGCCCTTTTTTATTTTCAGGCAGCTACAGATGCAACACTCTTGTCGGCAATTTTTATAATTCGATTAGCCTTGTAGAGCAGATGGGTCAATTTTCGTTCCACGTAGTTATGCACTTCAAGCAGGCTTTTGTGGTCTTCCATCACAAATTGAAAGTAGGAGATTAGGTTGATAGCACTTAAGTATTTACCATCCTCATCGCCATCAATTTCTAAATGCCAGCGTGTTATAATTTCGTCGCTGGCCAGAAATTCATTCACCTCTTTGCTGACACTGCTCATCCACTCGCCTGCCCGCTGTATTCGATAATTTGAGTCGCCATTCGATGGCAGCGGCTGAGACCTTTTCACGTCAAAATGCCAAACCAACTCAACGTCAATGGTTGGTTTGATATTTGAATTTGTTAAGTGTTTCTGCTTCAGCATGGGATGATCATTCGTCCCGTTAAGCTGATTAGCTAAAATCGCTTCTCTGAATCGATCCCAGTCAAAATTGATATTTAATTGCTTCAGGTAGTTTGTGGAGTCGTTCAAATCAATTACTATCTCCAGTCCGGTAGCATTTATCTTGGACTCTTCCCAAGTTTTGAACTTGACAACGTTGATGTTTCTCTTAATTAATGAGCTGTTTATTTTGTTGACTACAGACTGAAAAATTGGATATTGCATAAGCACCTTTCCTTTTTTAAAAAATAGATTTTCAAAGACTCTGATGAATAATTTTTTTGTACTAATACATCTTACCAAATACTTAAAAAACAAATGTGTTGGAGGGAGCTTTCAGTTTAGCTACTCTCCCCACAAAGATATTTGGGAATGCTATATAGATTCTCACTCATCAATATATAGGATTATTTTCAGTACAAATTCAAGTGAAACTGCTCTTTTTCTCGATAAAGACCGACCTTCAAAAAAATCTAATGTTACAACTTTTTTTAACTCTATTAATAACAATGTGATATCAAATTTCAAATTGGCTGAAAACGATCGCTTCATTACCATTGAGTTTGAATCCGGTGAACAGCTTCTATTTCAGGTTTTTGGAAACAGGCCTAATGTATACCATATAGCTGATGGAATTATTAAAGAAGCGTTTAAATCAAATAGTGAGCTGGAAGGCAGCAAAGCACCCCAACCGAGAGTCGCCAAAGCCGGATTTGATAAACCGGATAGTTCTGTTTCGCCAAAAAAAATCATTACAAGCTTAGATCCGAAATTTCCAAGGCATCTTATTGAGCCCGTAACAGACCACTATAAACTTCATGAAAAATCGGTTGAAGAGATTCAACCTATCGTGAAATCTTTGACAGATGCAATGAAGGAGAAGCCGGAATTCAGGATTCTTGAAGATGGAAACCTCTGCCTTATCCCCTCTTCGCTGCTGCCGGTTGAAAACCGTAAAACGTTCGATAACGTAAATGACGCCATTCGATTTACCTACTATGAAACATCTCGGGAACGGCGTTTGTCGTCTAAAATTCAATCTTTAAAACCGAGTATTGAGAAAGCCATTCAAAAAAATGAATCTACAATCAGCCAGTTATCCAAAGCCGATAAAGGACTTGAAAGGGCTGAACAGTATGAGCAGTACGGCCATATATTAATGGCTCATGCCCATCAATCCGTGAACCCGGATCAGGAACAGATCACACTGCCCAATTTTTATGATGGCAGTGAAGCGGTTTCCATTCCAATTAAACCTACCATCTCAATTGCCGATAATGCAGAACGGTATTACGATAAATCTGCTAAAGCAAAACGGAACGTGGTGGAATCGAAACGGAGGCTTAAGGAGATCCAAAAAGAGAACCGGGAATTGAAAGCACTCTTTGAATCATTAAACAGCATTGAGAAGATCTATGAGTTTGATGAATGGTACAAGGAGAACCAGCCCGATTTAAAAAAACTCGGCATACTGGCTAAAACCAAACAGGCTGAATCGTTGCCCTACAGGCAGGTTAAAGTAGATAATTATGAAATTTGGATTGGCAAAAGCGCTAAAAGTAATGACCGGGTAACCTCCGACGCGCACAAGGAGGATGTATGGCTGCATGCTCGCGGGGTAAGTGGCTCTCATGTGGTAATCCGAATGAACAACAATAAGGAGATGCCTCCCAAATCGGTTATACGCAAAGCCGCCGCAATTGCAGCCTGGAATTCGAAAGCCAGGGGAAGCAATCTCGTTCCTGTAATCGTTACCAAGCGAAAATATATTACAAAACCTAAAGGTGCAGCACCGGGGGCTGTTCGGGTTCAGCGCGAGGATGTGGAAATGGTTGAACCAAAAAAATCTATCTCATGAAATCAGATCTTCTTTCAAAACCGGTATTCCTATGCGGTATGATGGGCTCGGGTAAATCAACTCTTGGTCAAGAGCTGGCGCGGGAACTGGGTGTTCCTTTTTACGACCTTGACAAGTTAATTGAAGATGACCGGGGAAAGACCATCCCTGAAATTTTTAAAACAGACGGAGAAGACACATTCAGAGCTGTTGAGGAGAAGTTGTTAATCTACTATTCACAAACAATAAAAGGTATTATGGCACTTGGCGGCGGCTCATTGCAAAACCAATCTCTTGTGGACCATTTAAAATTGAATGGCTGGCTTATTTTTTTAGATACTTCCCAATCCGTACTTTCAAAGCGTCTGAAAAACAGCCGTAACCGGCCTATGATTTCGGCAGAGAATCAAACAGAATCTACAGAACAAAAAATTAAAAAATTACTTGCAGAGCGACGGCCGTTCTACACACAGGCTCACATTACCATTAAAACCGACGGCCTCTCCAAAAAGAAGATTACAGATCTTATTATCCAAAAACTGACCCTTTATGAGCAGAAAAATCATTAACGTAGAATCCAACTCCGGCACTTACGAAGTTATCATCGGCTCCGGAATATTTGACGAGGAGATCGGGCGGATGGCTCAAAAAAGCAAGTTCGATTCTCTGTTTTTAGTGATCGATGAAAATGTTCATACGCTCCACGGTGATAGAATTATTACTGCTCTTAAAAAGCACACCCCTGAACTTCACTTGATACGGGTGCCTCAGGGAGAAAGCAGTAAATCGATCTCTTTTTGGGAAAAGACAGTTGGATTTTTGCTCAATAATGGAGTTCGCAGAAACACACCGGTTTTTGTGGCAGGTGGTGGTGTAACCGGCGATCTGGGCGGTTTTGCGGCAGCTACTGCTTTACGAGGGGTGCCCTTATATCACATCCCCACCACTCTTTTAGCCATGGTCGATAGTTCCATTGGCGGTAAAACCGGGATTAATCACGAAATGGGCAAGAATCTGATCGGGGCATTCTACCAGCCGGAGCGCGTAATTACAGACGTTGAGTTTTTGAAAACACTGCCCTCTGCCGAATGGATAAACGGGCTGAGTGAAATTTTAAAATACGCGGCTATCCGGGATAAAACCATCTTTAGCGATGCCGAGATCTTTTTTGATGAAGTTCCGGCGGCGATAGATAATTTGAAACTGACCGATTTAATCTCAAAATGTGTTTCAATTAAAGCTGATATCGTTCAGCAGGATGAATTTGAAGGGGGAGTACGTGCATTCTTAAACTTTGGGCACACGTTTGCCCACGCGCTGGAGCGCGCATGCGATTATGAGAAATTAAGCCATGGCGAAGCCGTATTCCTTGGTATGCTGGCCGCAGTGAAGCTATCAAATTTGACCGGAAGCGGTTTAAGCGAAAACCATTTGCAAAAATTCAGTTCCCTGTATCACTATAGAGTATCAAAAGAAGAGTTATCTTACGAAGAGCTGATTCACAATATGGCGTCAGATAAAAAAAAGACGGACAGGTTTATTCGATTCGTTTTATTGAATGAGTGGCAACATCCCGTGCTTAAAACAGTTAAAGATAAAGCACTGGTTCGTGAAGCTCTTACCGTTGTGCTCAATGAATTATAAATGTTCTCAATACCTAAACCTCACCTGCATCATTGATTTATCGCTGGTTATATAAACTTTGGAAATACTTTTGGATTACAGTAGGCACCTTACTGGGTATTGCTATTGCCATTATTATACTTGCTGTGGCCGCTATGCAGCTGCCTCAAACCAAAGAGTATATACGGGCAGAAATTGTATCCACATTTAATAACCAGTTTGAGGGAGAGCTTACCATAGATGAGGTTCGCGGTTTTCTTCCACTAAATGCCGAAGTGGCGGGCGGCAGGCTATATGCGCCCGGCGACACTCTAAAACCGGTGTTCCGGTTTGATGAGGCTTCCATAACCATTAACTGGTGGGAACTGCTTCAGCAAAACCTGTCCATAACTTCCTTCGAGGTTCAAAATCCGAAAATTTTTATTTCTGAAATTGATGAAGAACTGAATATCAGAAAAGCTTTTAAGCAAAGGCCCGATCGTGAAGATACTACACCGTTTGATAATGAAACGCCTCAATTTTTAAACCGGCTAAATATTTTCGCACCATATCTCAGCATTATCGACGGCGAGGTTGAGGTGGATGAATCCATTCGTTTACCGGAGAGATTGGGCATTGAAACGCCTGTGATTCTTGAAAATGTGAATTCCACAATGTTTCTGGAAATTACAGACACCCAGCTTTTCGCAGACATCCTGAATATCAGTATAGATATCCCCGGCACTCAGCACGAATATTTCCAAAGCTCGGGGCAATTTTACAGTGACCAGCACTATTTTGAGTTGAACAGGTTTAATATTGTCACAAACATTCTGGCGCTGGATTTCAGTATTGAAGCAACTCCTGTAAACCTGTTTGCAAGCGACGTGGCAAAGCAGTTTCGTGAGGCTCAATACACAGCCGATGTTCAGAATGGAATACTTTCCACAACGTTTATTAAGCAGTTTCTGCCCGAATATCCGGACTTTGAAAACCAAATCGCATTTGAGATGAATGCCGAAGGAAATGTCAATGAATTCTATGTAGACCGAATTCAGGCATCGTTAGGTCAATCTTTTATAATAGTTTCGGGTGTTATAAACGATATGCTTAATTCCGGGTTTAGTTACAGGGCTCAATTGGAAAATCTTGTGCTCAACCCGGATGAAGCTCAATTTCTCTCCGGAGTTTATCTGAGCGGCATCGAATTGGACAGATACGGAATCAGCACCATAAGAGGAGATATTTATGGAGACCTTTCAACCCTGAACACTGACTTGAGGCTCAGAACTGATGCAGGATCTCTGAACTTCGACGCCTTTGCTGAATTCAATGAAGTTATCGGTTATGAGTTCCTAACCGAATTAGACTCTTTAGATATTACTCCATTTATGGGTGACACCCTCTCTTCCACGGTGCTCGAGGGCCGTATTGCAGGGAATGGATCAGGCTTCGATCAAACTGCAAAACTAAACACTTCCATTGATCTCGGCACAAGCACTCTATATGGATACCGGCTTGAAAAAGTAATAGCCGAATTAGAGCTCGATTCCAGACGGCTCGATTACTCCGTGCATCTTGAAGACGATATTGCCGAATTCAGAAGCAGCGGCTATTATATTCAAAATGATGAGTCGAGTACACTTAGTGCAGACGGAAGCATGACGAATGTTGACGTAACCCGTTATACCGATTTTTTTGAGGCAGAAAGCACCCAATTTAACGGCACATTCTCCGCTAATGTCCAGGGCAACACTATAGAAGACATCTACGGCAGGATGAGCGTAGAAATGTCACAGTCGATGATAGGAGCAGACACCTTGCGGTCGCACCAGGTCTATGCAGACATCAATTCACCCGAGAACGCAAACCGCAGGCTTCGATTTACCAGCTCATTTTTTGACGGAGAGATGACGGGCACTTTGTCCCCCGGCCTTATGCAGGACCTTGGAAGGCATTGGACCGACTACCTGCGCGAACGAATACGCGAGGAGATACTCTTTGAGAGCGAAATAGAACTTTTAGCATTCGGTGAGGAACTCTCAGATGATCAAGATCCGGTAGCAGATGTCTCTTTAAACTTGTTTATAAAAGACCTTGAATTACTGCGGCTGTATCTTCCCGATCTGCCCGAATTGAACAGCAAGGCCAGAATTACAGCTTCGGTTAATGCAAATCGGGATAAAATGTCGCTCTCCGGAAATCTTTTTGATGAATATTTTCAGGTAGAGGGCACACATTTTGAAAATATAAACTCTTCCATGACTGCCAGTTTTAATCACCGCAGCTCATTAAAAGAGAACAGCTCACTGAATTTTCAGGCAAATTTTTCCGGTGCCGGATATAATCAAATGATTTTTGAAGATAGTTTCTTAAACTTGTCGATGCGCAATGATTCACTTGAAGTAAATCAAAATCTACTGAGGGATGATCAATTATCATTTGAGTCAAAATTTCTGGGAGTGTTAAGCCCGGGGCAATTTCAGGTCTTTGTTAATGAATTTAATATAGGGACTCCCTCATATAACTGGGCTACTGTGGGCAATCCTGTTATCACCTACTCAGAGCGCCGGGCATTAACCATGCAAGACCTTGTATTAACCAGCGATAACGACCTGCTTGAAATTAATGGCACGTTCAGTGCCAGCCTGGAAGATTCGGTCGAATACAACGTCAACAATTTTGATATCTCCAGAATATCCGATTTGATAGGCGGAAGAATAGAGTTTTCAGGTATAATGGATGGGGATTTTGTAACCCGGTCACTCACCGAAATCCCCTCCATTCAAGGAAATATCAACGTAGACGGGGGGCGCATAAATAACCGGGTAATCGGGGATCTTACACTTAACAGTACGTTTAATAGTACCGAGAACAGGTTTGATACAGACATCAGAATTTTTACAGATCCGGAAAAATACAGCAGCTACTTCCAGAGAAATAACAATATAGGCCAGGATCTGCGCTTCAACGGATATTTTAAGATTCCGGATGAGGAGGATGATCCCGACGCGGACCTCTTCTATTTTGATGCCGATCTGAGAGAGATTGATATGTGGATTGTAACCTTCATCGCACCGATGATTATCGAGGAGATGGAGGGCAATTCAAGCGGTACCGGTTTCATCAGGGGATCTCTTACCGATTACGATTTTGATGCTACATTTCAAGTATCGGATGTCTACGGAGTTCCTCTGTTTACAAACGTTGGATATACGATAAGCGGAGAGCTGGATTTTAACCGTTCGGATGGACTTCTCTTCAGGGATGTTAACCTGCGGGATGGCAATGGAGGCACGGGCATGCTCAATGGGCAGGTTGATCTTCAGGATTTTGACCCAACCACGATTATCAACCTGACTCTCGACCTGAACAACCTTCACTTCATGAATAATCCGTATGATCCGGATGTTCCATTCTACTCATCCCTCTATGGAACCGGACAGGCCAGAATAACGGGCACCAATTTCAACCCTCTGCTGCGAACCACTACCCCGGTGGTACTTTCATCCAACTCCAGAATTTCAATTCCGCTGCAGGAAGAGACCGAGCTTGAACAAGATCGCCGGTTTATCCAGTTCGTGGATACATTTGATCTTGCACAGCTCGAACAGAGATTGCGTGATGTTACAGAAGCTAATGGAAACGGTGATACACCTGAAGAGGAGTTAACCTTTATTGAACGATTTACGATGGACCTGCAATTTGCAGCCAATAATCCAATCAATGTTCAGCTCATATTTGACCCGGTTACCAACGAAATTTTGAATGCCAATGGAACCGGTCAGGTTCGCATATTACTGGAAGATCAGGATGTTAGCATGTTTGGCCAATTTAATATTCAGGGAGGTGATTACCAGTTTGTAAGCGGTGACATTTTCACACGACGGTTTACTCTTCAGGAAGGCGGGTCTATCAGCTGGCAGGGCGACCTGATTGACGCCAATCTGAACGTTACTGCCATTTACAGAGCCAGGCCGTCTGTTGCATCCCTGCTTCCATCTTCAACCGTTCTTATTGAGCCGGGGCAGCGAATTCCCGTTGAACTGGTACTGCAAATTGGAGGAACGATTACGGAAGTAGAAAATGATTTCTTTTTCAGGGTGCCCACCGGCATTGAGGGGACTCTCGATCCAACCATTGCCACTCAAATAAATAATCTGAATCAGAACGAAGAGGAAAAACTGATACAGGCCACAAGCATTCTGATCAGCGGCAACTTTCTGCCCTCATCACAGGCGCAGGGCCTTGGGCTGGGCGAAGGTTTTACAGGAACCGCAGCCGTTGTAAATCCACTTATAACCAGCCAGATCATCAATCCGCTGCTGTCGAACCAGATCAACTCTCTGCTGCGAAGCGATATCACGTTCGACATCGATTTGAACCTGACGGCTTTAAACGAGGTAGATCTCGGTGTAGCCCTTCGATTGTTCGACGATCGTGTTATATTACGCCGCGAAGGGCAAATTACAGGTGAACAGAGTGATATTGGAGATCTTGGGGCAACATATAGAATAAATCGTACCTTCTCACTAACCGCTTTTCACCGGCAAGACCCGACCTTGTCCTATTCAAGCGGCGCAGGAGGAAGTTCTGAACGGCAAACCCAGGAGATGAACGGTGTTGGCCTGGAAGCCCGTGTTCAGTTTAATACCTGGCAAGAGTTTAGAAATCGGATATCAAGTGCTTTCAGAGGCATTTTTGGTTTAAATAAAAGAGAAGATGATCATGGCGATGAAGTGCTGGAGACTATCGCAGAACATTAAAATATTACTATCAAATACTACATATGAGTAAAGACAATTTAAGTACACTAGAGAAAAAAATAATTGAACTTTTAAAATCCTATCCGGATGCCTCAATACCGGTACCACTTCTTATGGATGCACTCTCACTTTCAAAAAAGAAAGGAGAGAAAAAACTCAAAGCATCCATTAACCGCCTAAAACAACATGGCCATATCCTTGTTACAAAAGGCAATCTGGTACGATTAAATGAAGTGGCTGAAAGTGACAAAAGCTTTGTGGTGGGTAAATTGGATGTTACCAGCCATGGCGATGGTTATATCATTGTTGAAGGGCGAGACCAGGATATTAAAGTATCGCGCCGATTTATGGGAACCGCACTCAACGGCGATAAGGTGAAGGTGAAACTGATGGGGTATCACAAAAAGAGTAATAAACCTATCGGCAGAATTGAAGATGTTATAGAACGGGCAAGAAGTATATTCGTGGGCACCCTGGAGGAAGCAGCCAAAAATACCTACCTGATCAAATCGGACCAACAATCATCACGAGTTGACTTTTTTGTTGATCCGGAAGATTTGAACGGGGCAAAACCCGGAGAGAAAGTCACCTTTAAACTTATTCAGTGGGACGATGTTCGAGGATATCCTCAGGCTGCAGTCATTCAGTCGCTCGGTGATGCAGGAACCAACGAAGCAAATATACTCTCCATCCTTGCCGAAAAACAATTTGCCTCCGACTTCCCGCCTAATGTAGATGCATTCGCCGAACGAATACCCGAGCGGATCTCAGATGAAGTTATTGCCCGGCGCCGAGATATCAGAGATGAAGTTGTTTTAACTATTGACCCGGCCGACGCCAAAGATTTTGATGACGGGCTCAGTATTCAAATGCTGAATAATGGCAACTACTACCTGGGGGTGCACATTGCTGATGTAACTCACTACATGCCCAGAGGTTCAGAGCTGGATGAGGAAGCCTACGGACGCGGAACCAGTGTTTACCTGGTAGATCGCGTCATCCCAATGCTTCCGGAACGTCTCAGTAACGGGGTGTGCAGCCTTCGCCCAAATGAAGACAAACTGACCTACAGCTGTTTTATGGAGATAGCTCCTAATGGAAAGCTTGTCAACTACAGCATCGAAGAGACGGTGATCCACTCCAAACAGCGATTTGTGTACGACGAAGTTCAGGAAATCCTCGATGGAAAGGTGAAACACAAGTATATCAACGAACTCAAAATTCTGGAGAAACTAGCAAAAGTACTGCTTGAAAAGAGATTTAATGAGGGGTCCATTAATTTCGAAACGCCGGAACCCAAATTTGTACTTGATGAGAAAGGCAAACCGGTTGACGTAATTGTGAAAGAGCGGCTTTTTGCTCATAAGCTGATCGAGGAGTGCATGCTTATGGCCAACAAAACGGTTGCCTATCATGTAGATACCCTTCGTAAGAACATCAGGGGCAAGAAGACCTCAAAAAATGATCACCCTTTTTTCTATCGGGTTCACGGGCAGCCAGACCTGGAGAAACTCAACAACATCCGTGAAACGGCCAAGCCGCTTGGAATTAATTTCGAGTTAAACGGTCAGGTTACAGCAAAAAAAATAAATTCCCTGCTAAAACAGGTTGAAAATACATCCCTCGAGAATATTATTAACGGGCTGATGCTCCGATCGATGGCAAAAGCAGAGTACTCGCCCAAGAATATTGGGCATTTTGGACTTGGATTTTCACACTACGCACACTTTACCAGTCCAATACGCCGTTACCCTGATGTAATTGTTCACAGGCTGCTTAAACGATACAGCTCCGGAACAGCCGAGTACACATTTGATCAACTATTGCAAATAGGTGAACACTGCAGCGAAAGAGAGCGTTACGCTGTGGAGGCTGAACGTGATTCAGTTAAACTGAAACAAGTGGAGTACCTCTCAGAGCGTCTGGGGCAGACATTTAAGGGTACGATTAGCGGTGTAACTGAGAATGGAATCTATGTTCAGATTAATGACATATACTGTGAAGGAATGATTCGCGTTAGCGATCTTAAGGATGACTACTATGTGTATCATCCAAAAATGCACTGTTTAACCGGCAAATCGAAGGGCAAAAATTACCGCCTTGGAGATGCTATTCAGATTAAAGTAGTGCGAACAGATCTGGAAAAACGCCAGATCGACCTTGAACTATCAGGCTATTAACATAATACTATCAAATGCGTTTGCAATATAAAGTTCTGCTCACCGGTTTACTGACTCTGCTTCTGGGTACTGCTCTAACTGAGGTCCTGTTTGCCCAGTATTTCTTTTTTGGGAAAAACAGGGTTCAATATGAAACCTTTGATTGGAGATATATTGAAACCGAACACTTCGACATCTACTACTACGACTCCAGAAACTATCATCTTGCCCAGTTCACTGCAGAAACGGTGGAAAGTTCCCTCAAACAGCTGAACGAAGATTTTGGTGACCAGTTAACAGACAGAATCCCTGTGATTATCTATGACTCCCACAGCGACTTCTCTCAAACAAACGTGGTAAGGCTGCCTGTTGACGCACAGGGTATTGGTGGGGTTACCGATAAGTTTAAAAACCGTATGACGCAGCCCTTTATGGGAGATTATGCAGATTTCAGGCGAACCCTTCAGCACGAACTTCTTCATGCTTATGTGAACGATATCTATTACGGAGGGTCGGTTCAGTCGATCATACAAAATAATATCCAGCTTGTTTTCCCTTTATGGTTTGAAGAGGGGCTGGCCGAGTATTTAGCTCTATACTGGGATACGCAAACCGATATGTTTATGCGTGATGCCGTACTGAACCAATACCTCCCCCCCATTCAGCAACTGAGTGGGTTTTTCGCCTATCGCGGAGGCCAGGCATTTTGGTACTACATTGCCGATCAATATGGCAGGCCAAAAATTACAGAGATCCTGCAGCGAATTAAAACTACCAGGAATATTCGTCAGGCACTTGTACAATCACTAGGTCTTGAATTAGATGAGCTCTCGGAGCGATGGCTGGAATACTGGCGTCAGCGTTACTTCCCTGAAGTTGCAGAACGTCAGTCGCTGAGCAGTGTGGCCACACAGATCACCGGCAGTCCACAAAGCCGGTCGCGATCTTACAATACAAGCCCGGCAATCTCCCCCAGAGGCGACAAAATCGCTATGATCTCGAATCGCCGTGGCGTTTTTGATGTAATTGTCGTAGATGCAAACACCGGCGAACGGCTTAAAACACTGATCAGGGGTGGAGACAGCCCGATGTTTGAAGAGCTCAACATCCTAAACCCAAACCTCTCATGGTCTCCTGATGGTTCAAAAGTTGCGCTTTCAAGTAAATCGGAAGGGTCGTATAACCTGGCAATTGTAGACTATGAAACCGGAAAATCAAATACCATCCGCTTTCCTGACCTGGATGCGATCGCATCTGTAGCCTGGTCGCCCGACGGAAGAAAAATTGCTTTTGATGGAAACAGAGGGCCATATCAAAGTATTTATGTTTACGAAATTGAATCCGGTGATTTTCAGGAGTTGACCGGAGACGTATTCACCGATAAGGAGCCTGCCTGGGGACCCGACTCTGAATTTGTCTATTTCATTTCAAACAGGGGCGGAAACCTGCAGCCTCACACTGCGCTCTCGGGATTCTCGATTATGCAGGATGACAGCTTTTATGAAACCGACCTCTACAGAATGCGGGCCGGAAGCAATCGCATTGAGCGGCTTACCAACACCCCTAACTGGTCGGAAACTCAGCCTACACTTACCAATGACGGCCGATTATTATTCGTATCCGACCAGAACGGAATTCCCAATATTTACCAATATGACCTGAGCAGCCGGACGGTTTATCCAATTACTGATCTTCAGTCCGGTGTAATGCAGATCTCCATCTCTGCTGATGGTACCAGGTTGGCTTTCAACGCGCTTAACCGGGGGTTGCCGGATGTATTCATGCTGCGCTCACCTTTTGACCGCAGAATGGACCGCCAGCTTACTCCAAACAGATGGGCTAATGAGCGGGCTTCTAAAACACCCGGTGAAAGAGTACCGGCCATCGCTTACGCGCAGGAAATGATTCAAAACCGAACTCAAGGCAATGTTGCCAGTACCAGGTTTTTAAGAGATGCTCCTATCACAGGATTTGATAGAATGATCAGAGCTGAACCCGATACGACCGAAAATGATACCCTCCCCACAAGAGAGAGGATCGATTTCAGAAATTATCAATTTGGCGAAAGTGTAGTTCGCGATACCACCATTGAACTTCGCGACGATCCCCGAAAATTTGAACCGGAAGACAACTTAACGGAAGATGGCCTCTATCAGCCAAGGAAATACAGGCTTCAGTTCAGTCCGGATTTCAGTTATGCTGCGGGACAGCTCAGTACCTACTATGGTACCTCAGCGTTTGCTTTTGTAACCCTTTCTGATCTTTTCGGCGATCACGAGCTTTCATTTGGATCTAATCTTGTATTCGATCTCAGGAACAGTGATTACACCTTCCAGTATGGCTATTTGAAGAATCGAACGAACTTCTTTACTTCATTTTTCCATCAATCCAGAAACTTCCAAACCTTTACCGGAGAGTTACTGAGATTTCGAACATATGGTTTGAGCGTAGACTTTCAATACCCATTGAACAGGTATCAAAGAATTGATTATGGAATCTCCGGAATCGGAATTGCCAGAGACTTTAGTTCGGTAAGTTTTTCCCAAAATGTGAGTAATGAGAGCACCCATTTTCTCTATCCTCAGGTAACTTTTACCGGCGATTACACCATACCGGGCTTTATCACACCTCAGGGTGGTAGAAGGTACTCGGTAAGGCTTGCCGCAAGCCCGCCAATTGGGCCTGAAACACCGCAGTTTGCCACACTTCTGGGTGATTATCGCCGCTATATAGATCTTGGATCCCGATATTCGATTGCATTGCGCGGTGCCGGTGCCGTCTCATACGGACGTGACTCGCAAACGTTCTTTATGGGTGGTATGCTTGGATGGATCAACCAGAGATGGTCGGATGCTGAAATACCATTCGAGCGCCTTGCAGATACCTTCTTTACGCTGCCTGCAACTCCGCTGAGAGGCCATGAATTCAATACCATATTTGGTGATAAATTCTCTCTGATTAATGCTGAATTCAGATTCCCTCTCTTTGCAGCTGTATTGCCCGGCCCAATACCCATTATTCCGCTTTATAATATAACCGCTGTTGCTTTTGTGGATGCCGGAGCGGCCTGGGGGTTTGATGTACCCTATTCAAGATTTAATGACGCACAGGGTAACCCAATTGTCTACTTCGAAAATCCGGCAAGTCTCGACTTCAAAGTGGGCGAAAAACGTAATGAGTTCCTGAATCCGCAAACCGGTTTACTGCGCGATGGGCAACCACAGGAAGGCGACATACCCGTGAACTTTGTTGACGGAGACATTCTGATTGGTGCCGGTTTTGGATTAAGAACCATTTTATTGGGACTCCCCTTCAGATATGATGTGGGATGGCCCTACGGCAGAAGCGGATTTAGCGGCAGGGCAATCCACTATTTCTCAATTGGCATAGATTTCTAAAAGTCGTGGATTGAAATTAAACATGCCTGAATAGAGCATCAGTAAAGTCCCCTCTTTCATTTTGAAGGTGGGGACTTTTTTATTTAAACCAAATAATCATTCAAAAAAAAAGCCTTCCCACTACATGAGTGAAAAGACTTTAAAAAGATCGATACCGATATTGGTAATACCTTTAGTTAGCTGACTCTTTACCGGCAAATGCATCAAATACCATTAGCAGATCCTGAGCAACTTCTTCACGTGTTCTTCCTTCAATTCTGTGTCGGGGTACCATTGCTTTTATCTCACCATCCACAAAGAAAGCAAATGCCGGAGATGATGGCGGGTACTCGCTAAAATATTCACGGGCTCTGGCTGTTGCCTCTTTATCCTGCCCGGCAAATACCGTAACCAGATGATCCGGTTTTGCTCCTGTCTTTTCAAGTGCTATGTTAACACCCGGCCGTGCATTACCTGCGGCGCAACCGCACACAGAATTAATCACCATTAACAGAGTGCCTTTACTATATTCTTTCATGGCCCGATCAACATCTTCGGGAGTTTTGAGCTCTTCAATACCGAGATCTGTAAGCTCTTTTCTCATCCAAGAGGTGTCAGGGCCTACTCCAAATCCAAATTGCATAATAGGTTTCGATTTAATTGCTAAATTTCATTTCATCAAATATACAGATAATTAACGACATTTTCGTACCGTTAGAAGTAGTAGATTCGTGACTTCCCGCGGTTTATTCTGCGATCTTTACACCAAACATAATTTATTTAAATGACGCATCGTTCTATCTCCGCTTTAGTTTTTCTATTTTTTCTTTTTTCAGGCTGTGGAAGCACAAATACATTCACACCGCATCAGCAGAGTTCCCCTCTCTCCATAGATGGCAGCTTATCGGATTGGGATACAAACCGGTCTCTTTTTGAATCACGAAGCGAGGCAAGTTACTATGCCAGTTTCGACGACGACTTTATCTATTTGTTTGTTGATATCAAAAGTCCTTTTAAAGACAGGGCGATCCGTCAATCAGGTTTTATTATCTATTTAAGTGATAATGAGGATCAACGAAAAAGAATTGGCGTCGCATTTCCCGCCGGCTCGTTTAACCTGCTTCGTGAAAACCCGGGTGCTTTCTCCTCTATGATTAGAGATAACGAATGGTTCTCGAAACCTGAAAACCGTGAAACACTTGAACGGCTCAGTGAAGACCTCTTCTCGCGCGTGATGATTGTTGAACGGCACGACGGAAGCTCTAATCCCGAATACGGATTTGTGGAGAAATCTCAACTCGAAGTAGACGGAATTGAAATTGCCGCCAATACCGACAGCCGAAACCTCTCCATTGAAATGAAAATACCACGCAATGGCTCATCTATTTTTGAATTTAGCGAGCAGCGATTGTGGCTGGGATTTGCCATCGAACCCCCCAATTTCAGGCGACAAAATGAGAGTTCTTACTCCACCTCAAATAATAACCGCGATATGCATGGTACTCGTCAGCAGCGGGCACCCCGGCAGAATATGACAAGGGCTTTTGGCGCAATGGAGAGGTGGTATAAACTGGATTTGAGCGAATAAAAAAAGGGTGCTCTCCAAATAAATCATAGAGAGCACCCCTTACTATCTTTTTTCAGAACTGCCGAATTAGTTATCTATTTGGCAGCCTGATAGTTTTTTTCAACCTGATCCCAATTCACAACATCCCAAAACGCTTTCAGGTAATCGGGCCTTCTGTTCTGATAGTGCAGGTAGTATGCGTGTTCCCACACATCAACTCCGAATATCGGAGTAAGACCGTTCATCAGAGGGCTGTCTTGGTTTGGAGTTGAAAGTACTTTTAAACGGCCATCACTATCCACGCACAGCCATCCCCAACCTGAACCGAACTGAGATGCAGCAGTAGAAGAGAACTTCTCTTTGAAAGCATCAAAACTTCCAAACTCAGCATCAATCGCTTTGGCAAGATCTCCTGTAGGGTTGCCGCCGCCTTCGGGTGAGATAATTGTCCAGAAAAGTTTATGATTGGCATAACCACCACCATTGTTGATTACTGCCTGCTTCTTCTCTTTTGGTACTTCATTTATACGTTTTAGCACCTCTTCAATTTCAAGGTTTGCAAATTCATGGCCTTCAAGGGCAGCATTTAGTTTATCGGTATAACCTTGATGGTGTTTGCCATGATGAATCTCCATTGTTCGCGCATCAATACTCGGCTCTAAGGCATCGTGCTTGTATGGTAAATCTGGTAATTTAAATGACATGGTTGTTGTTAACTTTTTTAGATTATTATTTTCAGTTTTGTAACGCACTTATCTTCATGGCGTTACCTGTTAGTCCATCCTTAAAGATATAAGAATCTAAATAGCTAAAACGTTCCATCAAACTTTTTTAAAAGCATTTCAGATTTAGTTTGATGTTGAAGGTAAGAGATACCTAAATTCTTTTGATATAGTCCATTCATAATTTAATCTGATATTATGGCTTTCGATTACGATGTAATCATTCTGGGCAGTGGCCCTGCCGGTTTTTCATGTGCAATGCAAAGCACCAAGTTCGATAAAAAAGTACTCATGGTTGAAGTTGACAATGAGAATATTGGCGGCACCTGGCTTAACAAAGGTACCGTACCCAGTAAAGCACTGCGCGAAGCTGCCAATCTGATTCTTAACTTCCACACTCAATTCAACGATGAAAAGGGCAGAAAACCCTATCAAAAATTCAGGATGGAAGACCTGTTACACTACAAAATGTCGATCCTTGACAGTAAGAATAAAAAGGTAAAGACAGACCTGATTAAAAATGAAGTTGAAACCGCCAGGGGATTTGGGAAAATTATTGATGAGCATACTGTTCAGGTCACAAATCAATTAAAACAGACCACCACCCATACGGCAGAACATATATTAATTGCCACCGGCAGCAGCCCAAAAAGCCCTGAGAATTTTGAGGTAAATAATACCACCATCATGGATTATGATTCTATTTTAGATATGACTCATATCCCCAGAAGAATGGTCATCGTGGGCAGCGGCGTGATTGCATTTGAATTCGCTACAATTTTTGCAGCCCTGGGCACACGTATAACCATCCTCAGCGGTACGGATGACATGCTACCCTTTTTGGATAAGGAGATTAAGGATGAGTTACTGAAGATTCTTAGCAAGAAGAATATTCAGATTTTCAGAGAAACAACCGTAAAGCGCGTGGAAGCCAATGAACTGCGCACATGTATGGAGGTCGCTTTTCATCATAAAAGTACAAACAGGCTACACGTTTCCGAAACAGATCACGTACTCTATATTGGCGGTAAACATCCCAATTCCTCTAATATTGGTCTTGAGAATCTGAACATAGATGTATCGGATGATGGCATGATCGTCGTAAACGAAAACTTCCAAACCGGAGTGCCCAATATATACGCTGTTGGCGATGTAATCGGTCAGCAATCATCTGCAGCCGTCTCATTTGTTGAAGGGCGTTTGGCAGCGTGTAATATGTTCGAAATGAAAAATGATTCACTGGGTGCCGATATCCCATTTGGCATCTACTCCATTCCCGAAATTTCAGGAATCGGGCTTACTGAAATCAAAGCCAGGGAACTGGGTATAGACGTCACCATTGGCCGGGCACACTTCGAAAACCTGACTCAAGCCGATATCCAGCACGACACCGATGGAATTCTGAAGCTGGTGTTCAGAACCGATAACCTTAAGTTGCTTGGTGTACACATTATCGGCGGCCAGGCTACCGATTTGATCCATCTTGGGCAATGCGTAATGGCAACGGGAGGCACAATCAAATACTTTCTCGACCATGTACTGAACTACCCAACCTACTCTGAGGCGTATCGTATTGCTGCTTTTAACGGCGTAAACCGTGTTTATAAAGCAGGCGTAAAATACAAGAAGATATTGGAGAGATAGCAGCTCGGTTCAGCGTGTATTCAACACTGTTTTGATAAACCTTTAAGCGGATGAAGCCTATATTTTTCCGGCTCTGATGTTTTGGGGTTTTTTCAAAATTTCAGGATTGATTTCAGGCTTATACGTAGTGAATCGCCATTTTCAACCCTTCGGAATCCAACGGCGGATTTTCAGGAAGAGTTTTGATCCCCTTCTCTTCGGCATGTTTTGCACCAAGTGCCAGCGCCATTGAATCGACGATATCATCCTCCTCTACCTCGTTTCTTCGATACTCCTCTTTAATCTCCCGAAAAAAATCGGCCGCGATCGGTTCATGATGGTTTACAAGATCAAGTCGATGGCGAATGCCTTTCTTGGTGTTCTTCTTCTGGTAGATCATTCCGCCATTCAGTTTCATAAACAACAGTTCGGGATGGCTTTCAAGCACCTTATTTCTGAGTTCGGGCATTTCAATAAGCAGAGCGTCGAGTGTTTTAATTTTCGGCGTTATATTCCACGACTGTACCGTCAATTTCTTCTCCGTGTACTCGTAGCTTTGCATGTTGGCTTCCACATATGAGGGGGCGTGAAGCGCCGGGCGTATGGGCGGACTAAACACGCTGCTCGCATATTCCGGCCCAAGTTTCTCTCGCAGCAACCGGTCACACTCGCGGGTGTAAACCTCATCTTCAAGTCCTATTGGCATGTCTATGAATACCAGGTCATAGCTGTTCAGTGCATCTCTTAGCTCCTTATCACTTCTCAGTATATGATAGGATGGCTCTTCATCAAAGGTGGTAAGTATCCAGCCGGCTTTGCAGCCATCAATTCCTGCAGTTTTCAATGTAGTCAATTTTTGAGTTCAGCCGATTTTCTGAGTGAAATATGCAGCTCTTTTAACTGCTTCTCATCCACAACATCGGGACAGTTGTCCATTAAGCTCTGTGCCTTTTGGTTTTTCGGGAACGCGATTACGTCTCTCAAACTCTGAGATCCCGACATGAGCATGATAATTCGGTCGAGGCCCAGGGCAATTCCTCCATGGGGAGGAGCACCATATTTAAATGCATTTAGAAGAAAGCCAAACTTTTCGCTGGCCTCTTTTTCATGAATCCCCAAAAGATCAAAAAGCCTCTGCTGTGTTTTTGGATCGTGTATCCGGATGGAGCCGCCGCCAATTTCATTTCCATTCAGAACCAAATCGTATGCCCTGGCATTCACTTCTTCAGGTTTGCTCTCCAGTTTATCCAGATCTTCCGGTTTGGGTGCGGTGAACGGATGGTGAAGCGCATAATAGCGCAGATCCTCTTTCGACCACTCCACCAGCGGAAATTCGGTAACCCATAAAAACTTTGTTGCGCTCTTGTCTATCAGGTCAAATTCTTCACCAACAATCAGCCTTAGTGAACCCATCTGTTTGTATACTGCCGGTGCGGGCCCTGCCAGAATCAAAACCAGATCGCCATCTTTGGCACCGGATGCACCGGCCATCTTCTCCATGGTGGATTCATCAAGGAACTTACTCACACTGCAGGTAATCTCACCGCCATCCAGGCGCATAAAGATCATTCCCGCTGCTCCGGCCTGAGTTTTGGCTTTTTCGGTGAGCCTGTCAAGAGCCCCTCTGCCAAGACTTCCTTGTCCCGGTACGGTTATGGAAAGCACTCTTCCGCCTTTTTGTACCGTAGAATTAAAAATCTTAAACCCCGAATCTGAAACCTCGTCAGAGATATCGTTGATTTCAACCCCAAACCGAAGGTCAGGTTTGTCGGAGCCGAATTTCTGTAACGCTTCGCTGTAGGTTAATCGGGGGAATGGCGCCTGAATCTCCACACCAAGATGCTCTCTCCAAATAGTGGCCATTAACTCCTCATGCGTGGAATAGACCACCTCCTCATTCACGAACGACATCTCCACGTCAACCTGGGTAAACTCGGGCTGGCGGTCGGCCCTCAGGTCTTCATCCCGAAAACACTTTACAATCTGGAAATAGCGGTCCATACCGGCCACCATAAGAATCTGCTTATAGGTTTGAGGGCTCTGCGGGAGCGCAAAAAATTTACCCGGATTCACCCTGCTGGGAACCAGGTAGTCGCGTGCACCTTCCGGTGTTGAACGCATTAATACCGGAGTTTCCACTTCGGCGAATTTCCGCTCGTGGTAGAAGTTTCGAATGGTATGAGCTACATCTGATCGAAGAAGCATGTTTTTCTGCAGCTCGGGTCGGCGCAGATCAAGATAGCGGTGGCGCAGGCGCGTCTCCTCGTTGGTTGCAATCTGGTCTTTAATTTCAAACGGAGGTGTGTCTGCTTTCGAATAGACCGTCATCCCGGAAACCTCCACTTCAATCTCACCGGTATTCATCATCGGATTGATCGTCTCCTCACTTCTGTTGATCACCTTACCCTTCACCCCAATTACATATTCCGAGCGAAGCTGCTCGGCCATGCTGTGAATCTCTTTGTTGGTCTCATCAAAAACAATCTGTGTAATTCCGTATCTGTCGCGCAGATCTATAAAGATCAAACCGCCTAAATCGCGGCGTGTAGACACCCATCCGTTCAGCACTACTTCCCGGCCTTTCTGTTCTTTTGTAAGTTCACCACACGTATGGGTTCGTAACCAGCTCATAAATATTTTTTGATTATACTATTTAAAATCGTTTCCTGTTCAAGTTGGATAAAATAAAGAATCCCTAAACCATTCGCTTCACTGTGTTGAAGAAGATTTTATGAACTCTGTTTTTTTAATTAACATATTCAGCAGCTTCTTTCTCTGTGGTGTGATCTGGACGATTCAGATTGTACACTACCCATTTTTTCATCGTGTTAGCCGAGAGCAGTTTAGTTCACATATGAGCACCCATAAGGTGCGGATTTCATTGATTGTTGTACCTGTCATGCTGCTGGAACTGGGCTCATCGATATGGCTCTCCATCTTTGCGGAGTTTTATCCACTGGCACATCAGGCGGGGCTGCTTCTTGTGGTTCTGATTTGGCTGCATACATTCCTGGTGATGGTTCCTCTTCATGAAAATCTTTCGGCCGGTTATAGCAACGTGATGGTGAATCGGCTGGTAAAGAGTAATTGGGGCCGAACCACTCTTTGGTCGATCAAAACCCTGCTGGGAATATGGCTTCTTAATGAGATGCTTTAAAGCGGAGTGTATTATATCAACCAACCTTTCTTTGAGTTACTAAAAACGTCCTCTTCAAAGCCTCTTACACCGATCAAATGGCTTACTTATGAACATCTTCCAAAAAAACAGATGAAAATAAACTACACTTCTCTGTTTATGAAAAGCGCTTCCATTTTCATCTGAAAAATTGACGTCATCACCAAGTGAACTCTTCAGTGTGTAATGAGCCGGCAGCATACATAGCTGTCATCATTTTAAAACCGATCAATTAGTCAATACCTGCATTCAGGATCTTATTAAATATTTTATTAATAGTATCTTATGGGACAATCAAACTCTTTCTATCAATTATTCAATGTTTCGAACCGGCTACCCAACTCCTCACATAGTTTATACATTGCGTCAGAAGTTTCTAACGGTTCCACACGCTTATAAAGACTTTTATAACATGCCGCTTTCGGAGTACGCTATCGGTGTATTAGGCAATTTTAATCGCCCTTTAAAGACTTATTAACAAGTTATTCACATAAACTTCTTTGCATTTTCAAATAAAGGTTTATATTCATTGTCCGACTCAACAAAATCTACTCAAAAGAATGAGTAAAATAAGGGTACTTATTGCGGACAGTTACGACATTTATCGCCAGGGGCTGAAAAGCGTTCTGGACGAGTCCGCCAGGATATCGGTCGATGGAGTAACAAAAAACGGCAAGGAACTGATCGCTGAGTTCAAAAAAAAACCTGAGTCGGTTTGCGTGATCTCATCGAATATTGCAGATGCGAATATCCACGATCTCCTTCAGCGTCTCCAGCAGATCAATAAACTGGCCGCAGTGATTGTACTCACCTACTCTACCGATATCTCTCACCTGAATCAATCTCTGAAAGCGGGAGTAAAAGGTTATCTCACAAAAAACTGCTCAACGCAAGAACTGCTAAAAGCTATTGAAAAAGTCTCGGAAGGCAAGCAGGCATTTGGCAAATCCATATCCCAGCTTATGATCGGCAAATATGCTGACCAGGCAAAAAATGAGGATTCGAAACCCGAAAAACAGATCACAAAACGAGAGCGTGAAATCCTGAAATTGATCGTTGAAGGTTACACCAGTTCGGAAATTGCCAAGATCCTCTATATTAGTTCGCGTACGGTAGAAACACACCGGTCAAATCTGATGAACAAACTGGAGCTAAAGAATACAGCTGCCCTGGTTAGATTTGCACTTGAAGAAGCCGATATCAACTGACAATTTCTCACTACGTAGTTTTACGTAATCAAAATACGATCTTATACTTATTGCAGTATAACATTGATAAACCTATGTTTAAAGTGCAAATGGGGTAATAGCCGTCTGTAGATGATATTTAGCAGCTCTCTTTGAACGGAGAGCTGCTAATTTTTTTTAAAGACGTCTTACTTTCCTCTCCCATCTACCCTTCCACTTCATGTATCAATTAGATCGTGGAACTTTATTCTTCTCTCTTAGCAAACGAAATTTCTTGGGATCGGCCTCTTTTTTACAAACTTATGCGCTTCATAAGGATATGGATTAAATCACATAACCCGATTTTATTTGGACTTTTATCAAATTTGAAAACTCATCAATCCATTAGCGGTTCATGAATTACTGAATCTCTGCAATACGTCTGTTTATTTAATCAAAAATAGCTCTGCTTCGTTAAAACATTTGCTGAAGATTATTTAAATGTGGTTATCTAAATCTCAATATCTCTTGGTTTACATCACTTTTTTGATCAAATTGTGAAGCATTAAACCATGTGGGCACGTTTCGATTAATCACGTATAAATTAGGGTAATTAAATATGGAATATGTAGTTATAGCATTGAAATGCATTGTTGGACTAAGCATTCTGAACGTTTGGCTTGTTCGCGGTAAAAAATCAACCGAATGGAGAGGTGGTGATGCCGGCAACATCAGGGAGGAGTTTAAAGCCTATGGACTTCCTGTTTGGTTTATGTACACCATCGGCACATTTAAGGTAGCTCTTGCCGTACTTCTTCTGGCATCCATCTTCTATCCGGGTGTTGAACTGATAGCTGCATACGGTATTGCCATACTGATGCTGGGTGCTGTATCGATGCATATTAAGATCGGCGACCCACTCAAAAAATCACTTCCGGCATTTTCATTTTTGGTGTTATCTTTGGCTATTGCACTCCTGTAAAGCCTCCCTGTAATAGGGTATAAAAAGAGTAGGATATCCAGGTGTTGATTACCAAAAAGATCAGCGATGGGGCAGACTCAATTACTCCGTCTCCCACTTTCAGGCGGATGATAAAAGCTATCAGCATCATGAGAGCCAGCCCGCCGGAGGCCAGCCCCCCTATAACCGGAACAGCCAGGCCTACTATCAGACCAGACGAGCCAAGCAACTGCAACACTCCGGTAAGAATTCGCTGTGAATCCGGCAAATTAAAGCGCCTGAAATCTGCTGCCAATGCCGGCGACCGAAAACACTGAATACCGTAGAACAGAAAAAAGATGGCGTTAAGAGTGAGAGTAGTGTGGAAGAGACTTGCCAAATGATTGGGGTTAATTAGAATGTGTCAGAGAATAGTGAATGGTTTCTACAAATGCATTTACGAAGTTGTCTGCTCTAAGGATTAATACGATAAAATTAAGTAACAATCCTGAATTCGCTCTCATTTCATTATCCAAGCTTTCGAATTGCGTTATCGTTCAGTTCCGGAAATAAAATTGGATACCGTTACGATTACTTTTAAAACGGCACACCATCCATATCCCTCGCCGCGATGTAGCTGCCTGTTAAAAACAAGATAATCATACCCATACCGGCAGCTGCAGCATAGACCGGTATTTCAAGAGCGGAGTAGCCGGCCAAAAAAGCCTCCGGGCGTTTTGCAACCTCGAATACCCAAATAAGCGATACGAAACCCGTGCTTACCGGTAAAAGAAGCGCAAGTATGGCTCCAAACCTGCAGGTCCGGTAAACGACTTCCGAGGAGTTTTCGCTGCCGAGAAGTGCCCAGCCTAATACGATCAGATAGAATAGCGTACAGGTTAAACCATGAATAAAAGGGTGTATATCCACGCCGGTCACCCCGTAAACCGGGTAGATAATTAAAACCCAGAAGATTGCCGTAACCGGCATCGAAAACAGGATAGCAGTGATGTAGGTAAGTGGTTTTTTGTACTGTATTTCAGTCATTTCGCGATTCTGTGATTCACATCAATATCCATTAATCTAATTCATCGCTTATTGCAGCAGCTTTTTCATTGAGCCGTACCCGGCCTTAATCGTTTCAAATACAAGGTAACCAACAGAAAGGGATTTAGACATAACCTGACCTCTTAATATCTCTATTTTAATTTTTATCAAATAAGAAGTGGAAGAGATATCAACACTGAGAGTGCCGGACTTTAGTTTAGCATTAAATCAATTTTTTATCTTGCATTATTTATATTTTTATGGTCTTTCTAAGAGTCACGCAGATCGAGTATAGTGACTCATTTCCCAATCTTATTGTTTTAAACCATCTCCGGTTTCCGACTTTTTACTTTCAAATTTAAGGGTTAAAATAGACCTCACTTTCTGCTTTTATGATTCTTTAAAGGCATTTTTAAAGATCATTGCACTTACAAATGAATCAAGCCATGGAACATCCTTCATATATTACGGTTACAATCATTGAATGAAGTTTATAAAATGTGATTAAATAAGTCCCTCTCAATTTACTTTCCTAAAGATTAGGGAGTATGCGGAAAAATTGAGTAATCACTTTTAAATTTAATGTTTGTAAAGATGAGACTATACATAAAAAATATGGTCAGTTACAGATGTAAATTATACGTAGCCCAGGAGTTGAAAAAACTTGGCCTCAAACAGTTTTATGTGGATCTCGGTGTGGTTGACATTTACGATGACATTACCCGGGAACAGCAGAATGAGATCAGAGAAAGACTAAAAAAAGCAAAATTAGAACTGCTGGATAATAAAAAGCAGATTCTGGTTGAGAAAATAAAAAGCGTTATTGTTGAAATGATCCATCAACCTGATGAAACACTCAGGGTAAACGACTCCTGTTATATAAGTGAAAAATTAGGCTATGAATATAATTACCTCTCTAACATTTTTTCTGAGGTAAAGGGTACAACGATAAAAAAATATATTATCCGGATTAAGATCGAGAAAGCAAAAGAGCTTCTGCTATTTGGTAATCTCACAATTACCGAAATTGCCTATAAATTGCACTACAGCAGTGTGGCCCACCTCTCTTCACAATTCAAAAATGTTACCGGAATTCCCCCCACCCTGTTTAAGCAGAATGAAAGAACAAAAAGAAAATATCTTGAAGAGCTGTGAAAATGTCTTCATTGGGCAGTTAAAAAGTCACTCCGGAACAAGTATTTTAATTGATTTTCAGCTACTGATGACTTTGTAAGCGCAAGGTTGTATAGTCCGATACAGCAAATACACAGTTGTTGCATATCTGAAACCCAAAAATGATTCCAAAGGGATATATCAGAGCTTAATGCATTTATCAATTGCATCAACTAATTTAGATTTGCACAACGGCTTGTTGATGATGTCGATATAGTTCGTCTGTTCAGCCCTGCTGCGGCTATACACTTCTAAATGGCCGCTTATATATAGAATTGAGATATCATAAGATTTTAAAATTATCTTCGCGGTATCTATCCCATCCATTTCGCCTTTAAGTGAAATATCCATTATCACCAGAGTAGGTTTTTGCCTTTCGGTTATAGCAATGGCCTCTTCTCCTGACACTGCAACTCCAATCACGTTGTAGTTTAAACTTTTCAAGTGCAGTTCCAGTACATACGATTGAAGATAATCGTCTTCAACAATTAAAATGTCTCTCCTCTTCTTCATAGAACACTCTCCGGATGTTTCAACAGCAGTTAAGTGAGAGTTCAGTATTGAAAAAGCCTAAACAGCATACATACTCGCAAATCAAGACTTTCATTTGGCAACTTCAATACTCTCCTCATTCCAATACAGAGCGTAACTTTAGAAATAATGAGCTGAATAGCATTATAGTTTCCATGAAATCCTTTACACAAATTCCACTTTTGGCTCCCGAATTAAGCCATACAACCGAAAATCAGATCTTCAGAACCCGGAGCGCCCGGAAGTTCAATAACCAATTATCTCACATCTCAGAGATGCTCTTAGGTCTCTTTCAAATGATTAGAGCATGAGATTCGCCATATT
This sequence comes from Balneolaceae bacterium, assembly GCA_007693295.1. Classification (GTDB taxonomy): domain Bacteria; phylum Bacteroidota; class Rhodothermia; order Balneolales; family Balneolaceae; genus Rhodohalobacter. Next base: position 3,316 of record REDT01000197.1, on the reverse strand, counting down.
CCGGACGCTGTGCTTGAAAATGTATCTCATGTTGGCATGAACATTAACCGGACCCTGCGCAAAACGAGCACCTAAAAAAAAGAGTGCACCCATTAAGGCACACTCTTTCTTTTACTTATCTCTTTTTAATTGTGAATGAAGCCAACTTCTTCAAAAAGTTGACTTCATTCAATTATTTGATCTCAGGCTCCAAAACAACTTCAATGGCTGCACCTTCTTCATTTACTTCAACTTCTACTTTGGCAGGCTCAAAACCATCAGCTTCTACAGCAACTGTATAGCTTCCTTCTTCAACTTCTGTGAAAGTAAATGTACCGTACTCATCAGTAGTTGTGGCTTCACCTGTCTCTTCCAGCGTTACTTCAGCTCCCGGAATACCTTCTTCCAGACTTGCATCAAGTACGATTCCTGAAAGTGTTGAAGTCTCTATTTCTATCTCTCCACCTGCTGGTGGAATTGTAGCTGCCATCAATACGATTGAACTAATGGCAAGTGCGGTTATTATCATGATTATTTTTTGACACATGACTTCTCCTTGTTTTTTAATTACTAATTAACCTAAAGCAGCGAATCTTGAAATCGCTGTTATCTTTTCTACAAGGTTAAATTTCTAATGTTCCCTCTCTGAATAATTCATTTAATCTCCCCGGTTACATTGAATCTGCAGCGAGCGAACTGTAACCAAACCAAAAAACTTTTCAGCTATGATAAGAAGTATCTATTTGGCAATAAGGCGTATTGGAATGGCCACCACAAGTTTTTAAAGCACCGACACGGCTTGCATAATGGTGTGCTGGACAAGGCAACCCTGACGCAGTGCGTGCAAAAAACGAGGGCCGGAACCGTGTTCAACTGCATTGGATGAAATCTGCGCAAAACGATCACATAAAAAAAGAGTGCACCCGTTAAGGCACACTCTTTGATTTACTTATCTTTTCTAATTGTTAATGTAGTCAACTTGTTTAAAAAGTTGAACTTCATTCAATTATTTGATTTCAGGCTCCAAAACAACTTCAATGGCTGCACCTTCTTCGTTTACTTCAACTTCTACTTTGGCAGACTCAAAACCATAAGCTTCTACTACAACAGTATAGCTTCCTTCTTCAACTTCTGTGAAAGTAAATGTACCGTACTCATCAGTAGTTGTGGTTACATCTGTCTCTTCCAGCGTCACTTCAGCTCCTGAAATACCTTCTTCCAGTTCTGCATCAAGTACAGTTCCTGAAATTGTAGAAGTTTCAATGTTTATGTCTCCACCGGTTGGTGAAATTGTAGCTGCCATCAATACGATTGAACTAATAGCAAGTGCAGTTATCATCATGATTACTTTTTGGTACATGTATTCTCCTGTTTATTTATTTTTATTAACCTAAGGCAACGACTCTTGAATTTAATCGCTGTTCTCATTGCTACCAGCCTCTACCACTAATGTTCCCGCCCGGTTCAATTCATTTTATCTTCCGGATCATAATGAAACCGGGACAAGCGAACTGAACCTTGTAAAAAGGTTTATTAAACCCTCTAATCACTACAGTGCTTGATATTCAGTGATTCCATTAGCTCATCTAATGGCATACCGAAAGGGAGAATAGTCTGTATTATTATCAGAAGCAGAATTCTTATTTTTTAACCTATACTCTATTTATTGACTCCTGATGGCATGTCTAGAATTGAATCGAGCACCTCACCTTCAGCCCCGTTTATTTTAAGGCCAAACAGGGCTGCAGCCGTGGGTGCAACTGAAAGGTTGCTGATGATCCCGAGGTTATGGCCCGATTTAATACCTCTGCCATAGGCAATGAATAGAGCGTTCATTTCCGAAAAATCTGTAAGAAATCCATGATTACCCATGTAAAAGCCATGATCACGGCTTTCAACGACAGAATTAGCCAGATCTGCATTATTGGCAAAGCCATAACCGAAATCCGCCGCAAGCATAAGTTCACCTGTCTGATCCGATTCGGATGGATGAGGCAAACCCATTTCAAGGTATTGGTCGGGCGTGATAATTCTTCCGATTCCCTCTAACCCCCTGAACATCGATTTCACCCTTTTTTTTAGCTCCCCGTCTTCCGGATCATCCAGGTAGATCATCGCTGAACCTCCCAGGGAAACCGCCTGAGCCCTCGCACTTTCAACTTGCCCGTTCTGCACCGTTAGCAACCCTTTTTTTCTGAGAAGCACGTTAGGCAAAATGGTTTTCGGGGTATTGATAAAACCGTGATCAGAGACAAGAAATATGGTGGTTTGTTCGAGAATGCCAGCATCTTTGATCGACTCAAAAATACTTCGCACATGATGATCGGCAAGAGCCATCGCCGTATAACCGGGGTCTGTTGATATCCCATACCGGTGATGCGTGCCATCTACGTTCAACAGATGAATGAGAAGCAGATTAGGTGTTCTTGTTTCAAGAATATGTTTGGCAGTTTTTTTCCACACCACATCCCGCCCTACCCTGCTGTGGCTCCACAGCGCGTGCGTTGTAAAATCATTCAGGATACCAAGCTCTACAATTTCCCATCGCAAATCATCACTCATAAACCTCACGTTATCCGGTGTATCAGGAAACGAATCATGCAATGTGGGTGCATTTCGTGTAGCCGGCCAGTTTACCTCTGCTGTTTTCAGGCCGTTTTCGAATGCGATGTCAAACAAGGTTGGTACGCGTACCATATCTTTCTTGTCGCGGCGGGGGTTTACACGCACAGGCAGTGTACCGTTTTCGCGTTCGAGCCAGCCGTTATAAACAAGAGAATGCATTGACGACGGCACCCCGGTAACCAGCGATGTGTGATTCGACCAGGTGTTGGATGGTACAGAAGGTACCATGCCCTCAGCCCAGCTTCCCCTTTCAGCCAGACCGCGAATAAAAGGGAGTGGTACCTGATGATCCCACAGAGCATTTGCGGGAAATCCATCAATGCTGATGATAACTACATAAGCTTCTTCAGAGGCTGATTTTTCTTGACTATCAGGGACTGCAGACATCCCGCTTGCAAAAGTAATCAGTACAAATACCGCAACAATTTTTTTCATATTAATCTCCTAAGCCAGCATTTCTCTTATATGAATTGACTTTTCACACAATCAAAAGGCTATGTCCTGATGTTCTTTATCATAACCATAGTGATTCGATCTTAATAATTTTATAAAAAATATGGATAAAAACTTTTCACCATTAACACAAAAAAGTAATATCTTTGGAGTCTTAAAACTTTTGTGTTTGGTAATGTGTAGGTTTCAATTGTCCATTCATCCTTTGGCGTGGTAGCTCAGGTGGTTAGAGCGTCGGATTCATAACCCGGAGGTCGGC
>REDT01000015.1 GCA_007693295.1 Balneolaceae bacterium | reverse complement strand
TAAGATCGGCTTATAGCATGATGAGCCTCAATGTAGAGAATTATAGGAAAAAGTAAATATTTGATCTAATAGCACCATGTCACTAACCCAATTAACCAGCTCATTTATCTTACTAAAGTAAAAAATTCATAATTTTAATTTAACCAGTTCCACAAATACTCCGTCCAAATGATCAAAATCGTCATCTGTTGTGACCAACTTTGAATTGGTGATATGAGCAGTTGCTGCAATCCAGAGATCATTTTTTCCAACTTTTATGGATGAGTAGCCTTTGGGATAGTTTCTCTCTGGATCTTTGTGCTTACTGTAAGCATCTATTTTAGTTTCAAAATCAGATAACAGTTCCGGCTTTCTGATATAGTGAACAAGGATATTTGTATCTAAAAGAAAGTTCATTCACTAAATCATTCTTTCAGGAGTTCAAGCATTTCCTCAAGAGATTCTTCAATGTTCAAGTCATTTATTTCTTGCTTGAATTTTCTCTCATTAAATCCTTGCCACTCTTGTTCTTTTGCCAAACGCTTTAAATCTATATCCTCGAAAATGGGTAGCGTAAGTTCCTCTGCTACCCTGTCTTCGGCCCCTGCTGATTGAATATCCAGTATCTCGAAGTATTTGAGATTTCCATCGGTTTTAAAATGAGCCAGCCCTGTTACTCTTACTTTCTCTCCAAAGAAGGTTTTCAACTTTTTGATATTCAGGTTATTACCGGGATATGCACGGTATATTTTTCCTTCATCCGTTAAAATCTCCAACTGCTCTTTTCTGTTGCGTAAAACATCAATGGTTCCACTAACTGATGTCTTAACACTATCCCGGGTTTTTTGTTCAGTTATGGATACTTTTGCAAGTGTTTTTTTCTGTATGGTCACAGATTTCACCTTGTTCTGACCTGTTGAAATGAATTCGATCTCAGACTTATTAGTATCCAGAATTTTGTTAAAATCAGTGATTTTTTGAAGTAAATACTTATCCAATAGCCCTGAGGATTCAGGTTGTGTTATGGCTTTTTCATATACATAACTGGCTAATCCAAAAGCACTCTCCTGCAACAATGTTTCAGCTTCAGGATCATCAAAAATGCCAAATTGCTTGCTTTGATATACCTTGGCGATTTCAGGTGCTTCTATATCAAGAATGGTTGATCCTGCGCTTAACCCTGTTATCTGAAAATCAGTTACCTTTTTCAACCATTTAGGCCTTTGCCCACGTCCGGGTTTACTGCGGCCTTCCACCAGATTCAGTACCGCACCTTCGGCAAGAGCTGTCAGCTTCTCCTGCAGCTCTTGCAGCTTGGAAAAGGAAATCCTCCCGTCCTCCAGGTCAAAGTTTTTTAATATGATGCGGTGTTTCTGCATGAAAGTAGTTTTCCCATTCTTTTTACTTAGTGAATATAAAATAATTTAGTTAAAACGGTAGTGAAACCAATCCTCATCTGTAAAACAGATATACAATTTTATGATTTGTATTTTAGATATTCATCTATCCACCTAATCCCTATCAAATGTCACTAACCCAAACACAGATCAGCCGGGCACAATCCTGGCTGAAACAGAACGTACCCAACAACAAGTGCACGGGCTGCGGTGCCAACAGCTGGCTCATTGGCGATGTTTTTGCGCCCACGGTTGTCTACCACGGGGCAAACATCGACGTGGGAGGAGACTGCCGGCCGATGCTGCAGGTGATTTGCGGGAAGTGCGCCCGGGTGGAGCTGTTTGATGCGGGGAGGATGGGGGTGGTTTGAGTAGGACTATCTTTTGATGAAAATCCGGGCAGAACATTTATTGTGAAGCATATTTGCTTCCTTTACCCAGCATAATACGTCTGTAGTCTTTCATAAGTTAAATAGCCTTTTTCTTATTTATTTAAGAGATAACCAAAATTTTAAAAATTTAGAACTATTGATTGCAAATTACCCGAAGCCGCTTGGCAGACTGATTTAGCCCGTTATTTTGAATACGATTGATCAATTCATTTACTGAAACCGGTGGATTTTTCCTTCGGTTTATCATTTTCCCGATAGCCTCTTTTACCTTATCAGCATCCCGATCTATCATTGTGAGTATAAATTCATCCGGATGAATAGCTTCTATTCCGTGTCTGGATATCTCTGTTTTGTCAAAATCCTTAATATTGAATGTTACAATAAGGTCTGCCTTTGCTACTATAGCAGCGGCTAAAACATGCCTGTCATCCGGGTCCGGCAATTGCAGATCATTTTCTATCTCTTCGTATCCATATACTTTTGCGTTGTTGAAAGAACGGTTCATTTCATAAGTAATGCGCTTAATTTTATCAGGTCCAATATCCGGCCTGTCTTGAATCAGATGATTGCTCCATTCCCTTTCAATATCATCCGACCATTTAGGTATGTAGAGATATTGCTGCGCAAGGCTCAAAAGCAGGTCTCTTAGCAGAAAAGGATAGAGTACGTTTGCATCCAGTATCGCTGTAATGTTTCCAGGCATATATCAATAATCAAGCCCAAGCTCCTGAGAAATACGGGTTAATTCTGTCAGCGCTTCTTCTCGTTCTTTTTCCATTTGTTGTTTGTAAACAAGCAGATCTTTAAGCCTTATTCGACGATGAGCCCCCACTTTGTGAAAAGGAATCTTCCCCTCTTCCAGCAGCTTTACTACAAATGGACGGGAAACATTTAATATGTTGGCAGCTTCCTGGGTAGTAATTTCGGCATCAACCGGGTTCACCGTAATGGCTTTTCCCTGAGCCGTGAGATCCATGATCGTGTTTAAATGTTTTAAAGCAGATGCCGGTATTTTGATCGAGTCTTTTTCACCGCGAACATCAATCTCAATCTCTTTTGTAGATTCCTTTAGCTTTCCTGCTATACGATTGAGAGTCTCTTTGTTCTCACGCGCAATCTTCTGCTCTTTTCGTGTGGGTAGTTTTAACGCTTCCATAATAGACCTCATTTGTGCTGTTATATCCGTTTATTACAGGCAATCTATTAAAATAAACGAAATAAACGAAACGATATTTTTTGAGTCTTAGGGGCATCGTAACCATAGTTTTGAATCTATTGAATAAAAAGGGAACCCAATTACGGCACTAAGTTTTCCCGGCCTTGAATTCCCGGTTTGCAAGGCGGAGCAGTGCATTACGAATCCTAAGTCACGCAGGGTACGCTTCCGCCTATGGCCCGGAAACCAACAAGGCGTGACCTTGGATTCGTTCTGCGGAGCTGAAGCGAACGGT
>REDT01000093.1 GCA_007693295.1 Balneolaceae bacterium | reverse complement strand
AAGCAATATCTGTTGAGCTATTGTGTACCCGAGAGAGGACTTGAACCTCCACGTCCTTTCGGACATACGCACCTGAAGCGCACGCGTCTACCAATTCCGCCACTCGGGCATTTCATCTGATTGACAGACTTTAAATATAGCAACTATCAGAGCCAGATTGCAACAGGATTCTGACGAAAGTAAACTTTATTTGGGGGTTTATCCCGAAATTTCCGTCAATACATTGCACGCTCCGGCAGAAGTGGATAGACAGTGTAAAAGGATGATGGCGACAGGGGTATAGCTGTAAGAAAATTTAATCTCTAAAGACTGCTTTAGCGGGTTTTAAAATAACCCCCGATATTGCTGCCGAAAGGAGTTAACAAACTTAGTTCCTCGTGTGCCTTTACCGTACATCGTGCCCTCCCGATGGGGCGGGATGTCGCTATCGCGCCTCGCGCCACGTGCACCGTGTAAATACCAATCACCGGTTTTTTTTAACTCTATCGGTTCTTATACTCGTTATACTAACCGTACAGCTTTTCTGAAATAAATGAATAAACTGATAATGAAAAATAATTTGGATTATCTCGGCCAGAAAATCTTTGAAAAAATTGACACGCTCATCTTTGAGGATGCTAAAGAAGCATCGGTAATTGTAGCTTCTGAAATCGCCAACCTTATTCGGGCCCGGAACCAGATTGGCCAGAATACGGTGCTGGGCCTGGCTACCGGATCCACTCCGATCCGGGTATACAGCGAGCTGGTGCGCCTTCACAGGGAGGAGGGACTCAGCTTCAGGCGGGTTATTACGTTCAACCTGGACGAATACTACCCAATACAGCCCAAAGAGCTTCAGAGCTACGTCCGTTTTATGAACGAGTATCTCTTTGATCACATCGACATCCCGCGTGAAAATATCCACATTCCGGACGGAACCATAGAGAGGGAAGAGGTTTACGATTACTGCTCTATGTATGAGAAGAAAATTGACGAAGCCGGGGGACTCGATGTGCAACTGCTTGGAATAGGCCGCACAGGGCACATCGGCTTTAATGAGCCGGGTTCTCTTGAGAAGACCCGCACGCGCCTGGTCACTCTCGATGAGCTGACCCGCGCCGATGCGGCGGCATCTTTTTTTGGAGAAGAGCAGGTGCCCCGAAGGGCCATTACAATGGGTGTGGGTACAATCCTCCGTTCGAAAAAGATTTATCTGATGGCCTGGGGCGAGGCCAAGGCGGAGATTATCCGTCGTACTGTGGAAGGAGAAATCACAGAACAGGTACCTGCCACATTCCTTCAAAATCACGATAATACCAAAGTGATCCTGGATGTGGCTGCAGCCTCTGAGCTCACCCGCCGGAAAACCCCGTGGCTGGTAGGACCTGTGAAGTGGACCGATCGCTCCATCCGAAAAGCGGTAACCTGGCTGAGTCTGAAGGTGGAAAAACCGATCCTTAAACTATCGGATGAAGACTATAACCAAAACGGAATGAGCGACATTGTTACGGACTACGGTCCGGCATACAATGTGAACATCAGGGTGTTTAACCAGGTGCAGCATACCATTACGGGCTGGCCGGGCGGCAAACCCAATGCCGACGACTCTAACCGGCCCGAACGCGCAGTGCCGTTTCCTAAACGGGTCTTAATCTTTTCACCTCACCCCGATGACGATGTGATCTCGATGGGAGGCACGCTTATGCGTTTGGTGGAACATGGCCACGAAGTTCATGTGGCCTATCAAACCTCAGGAAACATCTCTGTTTATGATGATGAAGCGCTTCGCTATGCCGATTTTGTATCGCAATACAGCAGCAGCAAAGAGGAAAAAGAACTTTTTACTAATTTGATGAATTCCGTCAATCAAAAAAAGCCGGGCGACATTGATTCCGAGCTGATGCTGAATATCAAAACCTATATTCGTCAGGCAGAGGCCAAGGCAGCCTGCCGTTATTCGGGGGTGCCGGAAGAGAATATTCAATTTTTGCAGATGCCGTTTTATGAAACCGGCCGGGCCAAGAAAAACGATCTGAGTGATCGCGACCTCTCGCTGATTAAAGAGGTTATTGAAAAAGTAAAACCACATCAAATTTATGCCGCCGGTGACCTGTCGGATCCCCATGGCACGCATCGCATCTGCTGGGATGCCATACAGCAGACGTTACATGAGCTTAAGCAGGAGAAGTGGTTTAAAGAGTGTTATGTGTGGCTCTATCGCGGAGTATGGCAGGATTGGGATGTAAGCGATATCGACATGGCTGTTCCGCTTAGTCCCGGTGAACGGATGAAAAAAAGGCGGGCCATTTTTAAGCACACCTCACAAAAAGATCAGCCCAAATACCCGGGATCCATCAGCCGCGAATTCTGGATGGTAGCCGATGAAAGAACGATTCGAACGGCAAAATTGATCGACGATCTCGGCCTGGCCGAATATGATGCCGTAGAGGGTTTTACGAGGTGGAGAACGGATTAAGGAGCATGCCGGTTTATGGAATTTATGTGCTTTCAACGCATTAATAGACTTATTAACTGAACAACTTTTTACAGAAACCGGGCAGTTTAAAATCCCTCAAATGCAGTCTGATATTGCGCATGTAATCTGAAAAGGTTATTTATCAGGAATACAACAGTTCTCTCTGTATAGTATAAATGAATGGTACTCCGTATGCTGTTGGTGTTTTTAATGTGTGCTCCTCAGCTCGAATGATATAAGTGTGGTACAGTAAGTAATATGTGTTCTCAACTGGATGGATAACAGTTCTAAGCCTTCATTTAAACTGGTAGAACGGATAAGATCCGGTGACAGAGATGCGTTTGAGAAACTCTTTCATCAATACTATTCCCGTCTGTGTGTATTTTCGAACAGCTATGTGAAGTCGCTTGATCTTGCCCGTGATGTTGTGCAGGAGGTCTACATAAAAATCTGGGATAACCGGGAGAATTTCTATATCAATCAATCGCTCAAAGCCTATCTCTACCAGGCTGTTCGAAATCAGTCACTCAATTTTCTTCAGCAGAGAAAGCAAAAAGATCGTCTGGAAGAGCGGTTAAAAAAGCAGCATGAAATGGGTGAAGAGTCAGAAACTGTTCAATTAAACACGGAAGAGCTCACGGAGAAGATCTGGAAACTGGTTGAGCAGCTGCCTGAGCGCAGGCGTACGATCTTTATCCTCTATCGAAAACACGGGCTATCCTACTCTGAAATAGCGGAAGTAATGGATATCGCCCGAAAAACCGTAGAGAACCAGATGGGCAAATCGCTGAAGTTTTTGAGAGAGCACCTGGATTTATAAGTCAGGCAGGAAGTTACCACCTGAATATGCAGAAGCCTCCTTTTTCAGAATTTTACATCAAATCTGAGATAGGGAAGGGGGGATGTGATAAGGGACGTGTCTAAGGTACAATTCGTACCTGTAAAACGTATCAAACAGGGCACTCGTATTACATATCCTTTCATTTAAAATCCGGAACTATGAAAAAGTTAATTCTCCTCTCAATCGTTTTTCTTCTTCCTTTATTTCTTGTTGCACAGCCTGAAGTGCCGATAGAAGAGTGGACAGGCAAAACAATTTTACTGGTGGGCGCCCATCCTGATGATGATGCAGGCCGGCATGGAACCCTTGCAATGTTGCAGGAAAACGGTAACGATGTTTACATCCTGCTTCTTACAGCGGGTAATGTGGGCACGCGCGACAGAACCATGACCCGGCAGAGGCTCGAGAAAATTCGCCGCCATGAACAGTTGACAGCAATGAGCCATATTGGAATTCCTGCAGAAAACTATATCAATCTTGGTTACACGGATGGAATGGTTGAGTTTGCCAATCCGGAAGAGTTGGTTAAACGCCTTGTTTGGTGGTACCGCAAAATCCAGCCGGACGTGCTGATCGCTTTTGAGCCGGGTTATCGCTACCAAAGGTGGCATAAAGCCGATCACAGGGCAGCCGCATACCTTGCTGTTGATGCTGCCCGTGCGGCTGAGTGGCACCTTATTTTTCCTGAGCAAGTTATCCAGGAGGGACTTGAACCGGTTCGGATTATGGAGTATATGTTTTGGGGCTCAGAGGGAGATAACCTGACGGTTGATATATCTAACTATGTAGAGAACAAAGTTCAATCACGCATGTCGTATCTCAGTCAATTTTCTTCAACCGGTTCCAATAACTATCCGGGCGACAGTGATGACTATTTTATGACACTTGACGATTTGCCGGCAGATGAAAGAGCTGCTTTTATTGAGAGATTTCGAAGCAGTACAGGTCCCACTGAAAGCTTCAGGTATTATCGGGGCGCACCGGACGGGGTAGGGTCGGGCCCGGCTTTGGGCGGAAACTGATATAACCGGTTAAAGACCGCCTATTCTTAACCCCGACATGCGTGTCGGGGCTTTTATCACATTCGATCCACCGCTGGTGGATCCCTTTGGGACGTGGTAAAAAATGCGTACGGGTATCCCAATAACTCAACGTTAAGGTTTACGCTGCATCATGCAGTCTGGTATTGAACCGTGAATTACGATGCCGGAACTAAACACCGAAGGTGTTTAACATAATTAGCCCCGACACGCATGTCGGGTTAAAAAGAATCAGGAAAAAGAGAACCCCGAATGGGGTTTAATAAGGAGATCTGATTCAAGCTCCTGAGCAACCTATAAAATAATGCCCGTATGGTTTCACGGCAGGTATTTTTCTTTACGGGCAATTCAATGTTATTCGACCGGCGGTGGATTCGGTTCCCGAATGTTTCTGCGGAACGCTTTCTCCAACACTTCAAAATAAAAAAATTATTTCGCGTGGGGGTTTCCCCTTTTCAACTTGTCTTGGGGCAAGTAATAAGAAAATATATATGACAAACAAAGATCACATTTGGCCGGTACTGGTTCGCTACCTCGATAACACCATGAGCGAAGAGGACTCTCAAATACTCGAGGAGTGGCTTGAGGAGAGCAATGAAAACCGAAGAATTCTTCACTCTGCCGACCGCATCTGGAAAGCTGCGGAAGATCAATCGCAGGAGTGTCTGATAAAGGAGCTAAACCTTGAAAGAGACTGGGAAAAAGTTTTTGCAAAAATTACCGATAGAAACCCGGAAGAGAAGCGCCGGCGGATACAGCACTTCCGGAAGCTTCGCAAGCGCCACCAGATGTTCTCTAATATACTGAAGGTAGCGGCTCTTCTTATGGTTGCATTCTTATCGGCAATGATTACGCTAAAATATGCACCTCTGCAGGAAACTGAAATTGTTCAGGCGCCCGTCTTTAATGAAATTATCACAAAACCCGGCGAACGAGCTACCGTTGAGCTGGGGGATGGCAGCAAGGTATTTTTGAATGCAGACAGCAAGCTGATTATGCCCGAAACCTTTAGCCAGGATAAAAGAGAAGTGGAATTAATCGGGCATGCCTTTTTTGAAATTAAATCAGACCGAAACCGTCCATTTCATGTTAAAACACAAAGTGCTATTATTGAAGTGATTGGCACCTCATTTGATGTGCACTCCTACGATGGTGATCACGAAATGAAAGTAGTTGTTAAAGAGGGCACCGTTGAACTGCGGCGCAGTGATGATTTTGAAAACAGGCTTATCGTAAATGGCGGGTACAAGGGCAGGGTTTCACAAACCAATGGTTTACTTGCCGTAGAAATGATTGATGACCCTGATTTTTACTTTGGATGGATGGATGGCAGGCTCATTTTCAAAGAAACTCCTATCCGTGAAGTGATGACGCATATTGAGCGTTGGTACGATGTGACGGTCACATTTGATGTATCGGATGAAATTTTAAGGAATAAAAGATTTACAGCAGACCTGAAAACACGGTCTGTTCGTGAAGTTCTCGAGGTGATTCAAATGTCGATGAACCTCGGGTTTGAGATAGATGGTGATGAAATTATTATCACCGATAAACAAGTGTGACTAAAAAACACGGGATGTATAGAGCATCTAAACCTACAACAAAAACACCCAAGCGTATGAAAACCGTTACGTTGATAAAAGTGATACCGATAATGGTGGGGCTGATGGTTGTTACCACACTCGCGCCAGCACAGGGATTCACACAAGAACAGACTTCAGAGTCGTCGTTACCCGATATGGTAACCTACTACTCTGTTAAGGAGTACAGCGCAGATATACCTGAATTAAAGAATCTGATTTCACTAGACCTTTTAGATGTTCCGGTTGCGGAAGCGCTTTTCCGGATCGCAAAGCAGGCTGGGCTGGAAATCGCATTCGATTCAGATCTTTTTGATTCCAATCATTTAATTTCCCTGTCCGATACCAGTATACGGGTAGCCGATGCTCTTCAGTTTGCACTGGATGGAACCGGTTACGAATCTGTTATTACCTCTCGGCGAGAGTTGCTTGTTAAGGAGGAAGAACCCTTGATTGAGCCGGTTGAAATGGACCTTGATATTACCGTGACCGGCCGGGTTGTAGATGCTGAGACCGACGAGCCCCTGATGGGCGTAACGGTCTTTGTTGTGGGTACACAAAGAGGAACAACTACCGGTTCAGATGGTCGTTTTAGCCTCGTGGTTCCCGATAACGCTGAGGTGCTGGCTTTCTCTTTTATTGGCTATGTGCGTCAGGAGATAACAATTGGAGATGACACCGAATTTAATATTCGATTACGCTCGGATATTGCCCTTCTTGATGATGTTGTTGTGGTTGGTTATGGTGTTCAGCGCCGTGCTGAAGTTACCGGTTCGGTGACCTCTATCCGCGCAGAAACTATTCAGGGTACTCCATCATCCAGTTTTGAAAATGCACTTCAGGGCCGGTTAGCCGGTGTTAATGTGTCAGAATCTACGGGCGAACCGGGTGCTGCACCGCAAATTATTATTCGCGGAACAGGATCAATTTCTGCCGGTAATGAGCCACTGTATGTGATTGATGGTGTACCCATGTCTCAGAATTTTAACCTGCAGCAAAATGTAGGATCTCAGAACCCAAACTTTACGGCAACAAGAATCAATCCTTTGGCTACGATCAATCCGAGCGATATTGAGTCGATTGAAGTACTGAAAGATGCATCTGCTGCCGCAATCTACGGTTCAAGAGGTTCAAACGGTGTAATTCTGGTAACCACAAAACGTGGCCGGAAAGACAGTCCGCCTCAAATAAATATTCGCTCATATGTAGGTGTTAGTTCGGCTTTCAACACACCCGACCTTATGAATGCTGAAGAGTTAATCGCGTATACAAAAGATGCTCGTAATAATACCTATATACGCCAGCAGGATCCTACCAACCCTAACAGCCCGTTTTTTAATCCTCAGTACGATCCCAACACCAATGCGGGCCGTCAGGCTTCAGGAGCAACAGGTAACCATCTTATTCCGGAAGCCTACGTGAACTGGGATGGTACGGATACCGATTGGCTCGACCTCACATTAGACTCATCAGTGATGCAGAATTACGATATGTCGGTGAGCGGCGGTAGTGAAAACTTCACCTACTTCCTGGGTGGCGGTTTTATGGATCAAACCGGAATTATTGATGGATCAGGATTTAACAGGTATTCAATAAACGCCAACCTGACTGCAGATCTGTCTGACAGAATACAGGTGGGATTGGGATTGAATGCAGCCTTTACAGAGCACGATCGTAAGTCAGCAAATGCTCCATATTTTGGCAATCCTCCCGGAATCATCTACTCTGCTTTAACGCAGTCGCCGGTAGTGAGCCCGTTTAATGAAGACGGAACCTATCGTCAGCTCGAAGGAAGTCATAACGATTTGGGTGGTGCTACAACTACGACCAACCATCCGCTTGCAACTCGTGACTTCATCGACGAAAAGATCAATAACAACCGGATCTTTGGAAACCTTTTTGGCACGTATAATATCATGGAAAACATGCAGTTTAAAACACTGTTGGGTTATGATATTGACAACTATCAAAGATCATTTTACCAGGGAACTCAGCTCTACTATAGAGGTGGTGCTCCAAGGCCGTATGCTGAATCAACTTCAGCCCTGGGTTTCAACTGGCTTTGGGAGAATACTTTGAGCTACCAAACAGCTTTTGGAGAAGATCACAGGCTTGATGCGCTGGTAGGTTTTACTGCCCAAAGACAAAATGATGAGCGAAACAGGGTAATTGCCCAGAACTTTCCGGATGACCAGGTGCGTACCGTTAACGGAGGCCAAATTACAGGTGGTGACCAGTTTATTGAAGAGTGGTCGCTTGTAAGTTACCTGGCAAGAGCCAACTACGTATTTAAGAACAGGTACCTGTTAACAGCAACGATCCGTTCTGATCGTTCCTCCAGGTTTGGTGCTAACAATCAGACCGGTGTTTTTCCATCCGCATCTGTTGGATGGCAGGTAACCAACGAGTCGTTCATGCAGGATCAAACCCTGTTCAACGAATTGAAACCTCGTTTCAGTTACGGTGTTACAGGTAACTTCCTGATTCCAAACTACGGTTCCATTGGACTGATATCCGGCAACAACTACATATTAGGAGATCAGCTTGTATCCGGGGCTACACCATCCACATTGGGTAATGCAGACCTTACATGGGAGACCACCCGACAGTTTAATGCCGGTTTGGACTTCGCCATGCTGGAAGACAGAATCTACGGTTCGTTGGATTACTACATCAGCAGAACAACCGATCTGCTTCTGGAGGTGAATATTCCTGCAGTTACCGGATTTACCCGTGCACTTACCAATATCGGTGAAGTTGAAAACAGAGGATTTGAAATCCAGTTAACTTCACGAAATATGGTGGGCTCATTTCAGTGGTCAACCGACTTTAATTTCGGAACCAATAAGAATGAAGTGCTGGCACTGGGGCCTGAAGGAGATGCAATTCTTGTTCCGGGTGCTGCCGGAGTACGCCATATTACACGAATTGGCGACCCGATAGGCAGTTATTATGGATACCAGGTGGAAGGTATTTTCCAGAATCAGGATGAGATTAATAATGCTCCTGTAGATACCCAGGGTAATCCAACTCCGGGCGACTTCCGCTTCAAGGATGTTAATGGCGATGGAGTGATTGATGCTAATGACAGAACGATCATTGGCAGCTACCACCCTGACTTTACCTGGGGAATTAGCAACAGGTTTAACTATCGAAATATTGACTTCAGTTTCTTCTTCCAGGGAGTTGAAGGCCGTGAAATACTAAACCTTACCAGCCGTCACCTTCGAAACGGCGAGGCAAACTTTGGAAGCTATGCGATTGTGAACGATCGCTGGATTTCACCTGAACAGCCCGGTAATGGCATAGACCCGAAAGCTGAACGTGCGTCGGGCGGCAATAACAATCGTCCATCCTCTTACCAGGTTGAAGACGGTTCTTATATCAAGCTGAAGAACATAACGCTTGGTTATAACCTTCCTCAGCAGCTCATCTCAGGCTTTGCCAGGAATGTGAGACTGTATGGTTCGGTAACCAACGTTGCCATCTGGACAGACTATATCGGCTTCAACCCCGAAGTAAATCTCTCTCAAAGCAGTGGTTTAACGCCGGGCGAAGATTACGGTGCATATCCTCTGTCGAGATCCTTCCAGGTTGGAATCGACATCTCCTTTTAATCCACAACAGAAACTATGGTGACAACTATGAAAAAATTAAAAACATTACTGCTGGTTCTGCCCGCATTAATACTGGTAGTTTCGTGTGGAGATGATTTCACGATCCTTGCTCCGCAATCGGAACGAAACGTAGAGAACTTCTATCGTACTGATAGTGACTTTCGGGTAGCTATTAATGGTGCTTATGCCGGGCTTGCCGCTAACCACTCTTACGGCAGAAACTACATGCTGATGCATGAGATGCGATCAGACAACACCAATAATGCCGGTGGTGCAACCGGATTGGCGGAGTCGCTTGAACGTATTGCTGAATTTCGAGAGCTGGCAACGGCTTCCGAAATTGAAGTTACCTGGGCAGGTGGATACGCTACTATTGCAGGTACCAATACCATTCTAAACAGGCTTGGGAATGCAAATCTTGATAATCCTGCTCTGGGCGAACGAATACGAGGCGAAGCCCTCTTTATCCGGTCGCTGGTCTACTACAA
Organism: Balneolaceae bacterium; assembly: GCA_007693295.1. Lineage (GTDB taxonomy): Bacteria > Bacteroidota > Rhodothermia > Balneolales > Balneolaceae > Rhodohalobacter. Next base: position 5,523 of record REDT01000093.1, on the reverse strand, counting down.
TCTGGCAGTAACGTTCGGAAATATTCCGTTGCAGCTTGAGGAAGTTACCAGCCCAAGTGTAGAGATTAACCAGGTTTCAGCAAGCGTTATTTATGATCAAATAGCGGCCGATCTGGCCACGGCCGAAGAGCTGCTGCCCGCATCGTATACGGGCTCAGATGTCGGAAGAGCCACCAGCGGTGCTGCGGCTACACTCCTTGGGCTCGTTCAACTTACCGCCGGTAATTCCGGCCAGGCTGAGGCTGCCTTTCGCCGGGTGGTTAATTCCAATCAGTATGAACTGGTGCCTGACTATGCAGATATTTGGGGGCCATCAAATGAGAACAACATTGAGTCGATATTTGAGATTCAGTATAAATCGGGCGGCGCAGGTACAGGCAGCGGCTTTACTGAGTACTACTCCCCCGATCTGGCACTATCAGGCGGTGTGGGAGATGGTAACGTACCCCAGGGAGTAACAGATGATGTGCTTACTATTTTCGATGTTGATGACCAAAGAGGTATGGGTGGTTCGTTTGGTTTAACTGAAGACGATGATGAATATCTGAGTAAGTATGATGCAATTCAATCGATTGTATTCGATTCGGATGTGAACTTCATTGTATTCCGTTATGCTGATGTACTCCTGATGCTTGCCGAATCACTGGGAGATACCCAGGAAGCGTGGGATCTGATTGATGAGGTGAGAGAGCGTGCAGGATTGACAACCAGTGCTGTTGCACAAGGCCTTGGGTTCTCTGAGGCTCTTCTATTGGAAAGAAGGCGTGAATTTGTTGGCGAAAACAAACGATGGCCCGATCTGCTCCGCTTTGGCGTGGCACCGACGGTAATGGCTAATTTTTTGCCAAACGTATCAGTAAATGACGTTCGATTGCTCTTTCCTATACCGCAGCGAGAACTGGATGCTGCCCCGGGGCAACTCGAGCAAAATCCGCTATAAATAATTTATTCTGAATAAGGAACAGCCTTTAGCGGGCTGTTCTTTCTTCGATAATTAAGTTTTTAACCTCATACATGGAGTATAACATGAAGTACACACTAATTTTTTGCTTGATGCTGTTTGCTTTTTCAGGCATCGCAAAAGCACAAATAAACACATCAGCTGATACACCTTTAAGGGTGATTGCCATTTTTGCGCATCCTGATGATGCCGAAGCTAAAATGGGTGCAACAGCAGCCATGATGGCAGAAATGGGGCATGAAGTTAAATTTTTATCGCTTACAAACGGTGATGCGGGCCATCATGAAATGGGCGGTGGAGCATTGGCCAGAATCAGACGAGCAGAAGCTGAAGAAGCCGGTCGCCGTCTCGGTGTGAAAGAGTATGAAGTTTTTGATAATCACGACGCAGAACTTCTGCCTGAGCTCCATATCCGAATGGATGTAATTCGTGCAATTCGTGACTGGAACGCCGACGTAGTACTGGGCTTGCGTCCAAACGACTACCATCCTGATCATAGAAATGCAGGCCAGTTGGTAATCGATGCATCATACATGGTTATCGTGCCAAACGTTGCGCCCGACACCGAGCCTGTTCCCAATAACCCGGTTTTTCTCTATATGCAGGATCGGTTCACAAAACCCAATCCTTTCAGCCATGATATTGTAGTTGGTATTGACGACTATGTGGATATTAAGATTCAGGGTTTAGATGCACACACCTCTCAAATGTATGAGTGGCTTCCGTGGACCTGGGGCGGATTGGATGAAGTACCTGAAGATCCGGATGAAAGGGTTGAATGGCTTCGCAGCCGGTGGATGAGTCGTGAAATGTCTGCTGAGCAGAGAGCCGGTCTTGAAAAGTGGTATGACGCTGAGACTGCTGCTCAATTCAGATACGCTGAATCCTTTGAAATTGCAGAATATGGAAGATATCCTTCTGAAGAGGAGATTCGAATGATCTTCCCAATGTTAGGCAATTAAGAACAACTTCATAACGTACCTAAGTCGGTCGGCTTGGCGGCCGGCCGGCTTATTTTATCCCTCAACGAAACAGACCGGCAAACTCATGCCCAAACTGTGCCCATTTCATTAAGGAGAAACTCTTTATGTTAGACAATATATCAGTAATTGGAATCGACCTTGGCGCTTCATACTTAAGGGTTGGCCTGGTTGAAGACGGTAAATGCGTCAACCTGAAAAAGAGACAGCTTCCAAAAGACAAATCGGTTATGTCGATTCTTAATATGATGAACGACATGATTTTGGAAGTTGACAATGGTACCGCAGAAATCGGTATCGGTGTCCCCAGCGTTGTCGACCCGGAAGAAGGCATTGTATATGATGTTCAGAATATTCCCGGTTGGGAAAAAGTTCATTTGAAAGATCTGCTGGAAGAAAAAACCGGAAAAACAGTCCACCTGAATAACGACGCCAACTGCTTTGCCCTGGGTGAGTGGATGTATGGCGAGGGACGGGGGAAACAGAATATGATCGGAATCATTATCGGAACAGGTTTTGCCGGAGGTATTATTATAGATGGAAAAATCTATGAGGGCAGAAATTGCGGTGCCGGTGAATTTGGCATGATACCTTACAAACAGTCTATTCTCGAACACTACTGCAGCGGTCAGTTCTTCAGCCGTCTGGTGGGGGTAAATGGTGAAGAGATCTATGAGAAGGCGTTGAATAACGACCCGGTATCCAAAAAACTCTTTTACGATTTGGGCACACATATTGCCGAGGCCATTAAAATTGTACTCTATACCTACGATCCGGAGTCCATTATTTTAGGAGGATCGGTCAGCAAAGCTTTCCCTCTGTTTCGGGATGGTTTTTATCGTGAACTTAAAAGTTTTGGTTACCCGAACTCTCTAAGTAACGTAGAGATCAGTGTATCTAAAACTGAACACGTTGCGATTTTGGGAGCAGCTGCACTTTGCGTCAATCATCTGAAAGTGAATAAAACTGAGAAATGAAAAAGCTTCTTCTAATTACCCTTCTATCGATATCACTGGCCTTATTTGGATGCGGCGAACAACCCGGCGCACCGGGCAGTATCACGATTACTGTTCAGCAAGCGGAACCGGGAGCACCCGTCAAATTTGGAGTTCCATTCCCCAAAGGGGAGTTGCACTCACCCGACCACGTTCGGGTACTGAACAGCAGAGGGCAGGAGATCGCTTCTCAGAAAACGTCAGTCACAACCTGGGAGCCGGCCGATGGAAGCATAAAATGGCTTTGGGTATTCTTTTTTGCGGATGAATCCGAAGAGTACAGTGTAGAGTATGGAGAAAATGTGCGCCAAACTGTTTTTACTGAAAATCCGATTGTATTTAAAAATAATCAGCGCGACAATGGTTTCGCTGAAATTAATACAGGCCCCCTGTTTTTAAGGGTGAATAAAGGAGGTTCCGGCTTTATTGACCGGGTACAGTACAATCCCGAAATGGATGGGTTTGGCGATGAACACCTAATCGCATCCGGTATTGATGCGCGCGGCACCTTTTTGGACCTGCTGGATGATGCCGGTGTTGATACATCACGGGCAGTTATCCATCAGCACTTTATTGAGAAGGGGTCCGGCCCCATGCACGCCATTCTGCGTGTAGAGGGAGAGTATGAGTATGACCGAGACGATCATGAGAATGCTCCTTTTGTAACCTATATTCATGCCTATGCCGGAAAACCTTATGTAAAAGTACTTCACACCATTACCTATACCGGTATACCGGATAAGAGCGAACCGCTCGACGGCCGTCAACATGCAGACATTGCCACTCAAACGGAACGGATCATCTCAGAAGAGGAGCGCTCGCAAGACGAGGGGCTCACACAGCCAAAAGACCGGATTTCATCCATGGGTTTCGGGCTTCAATACCATCTTGACGGGGCTAAAAAAGTAAAAGCCGCACTGCGTGATGGACGATGGTGGGAAGAGGGAAGTACCAGCTATATTGAACACGACGTAAACGGTGAAGAGAGTATTTCACTGTTTCAAACCGGACCTGATCCTACCCGAATACCACCGGTTACCACATCCGATAAGGATCAGCGTATCGATGGATTTAAGGCGCTGTTTGAAGCCGGTGAAACAACTTTGGAAGCAGAAAAAGCGGAAGGCTGGATCTCGCTTTCGGATGATCAATGGGGCGTTACAATCGGATTGCGCAATATGATGGAGGAGTACCCCAATGAGTTTGTGGTTGATTTGGATAAAAATCTGATGCATGCCTATACGTGGTCGCCCAATGAGGTACCCATGAGTTTCGAAAGAGCAAATACAGTCACGGAAGCCGGTATGACCGGGAACTTTGCCCGGGGTATTACCAAGACCACAGAGCTGGTTTTAAATTTTCACAGCGGAAGTGACAGCGCTGAAGAGGTCAGAAGGCATGCAAATCATATTTTGAATCCTCCTGTAGCTCATGCAGGTGCTGAGTGGTACAGCAATTCGGGTGTTTACGGTACCTTTGCAGGAACAGATCACGAATTTCAGTCACTCGAACGAAGCGCAACGTACAAGCTTCAATGGATGCTGTTTAACCAGAACTGGGAGCCCTGGTACGGAATGTTCGACTATGGCGATTTTAAGAACTACTACTTTAACAACAACTGGGTTCAGTGGGCCAATAATGAACCGGCAATGGACTACCAGTGGTGGCTCAACTTTATGAGAAGCGGTGATGCCGAAACCTATAACATGGCCAAAGCGATGAGCCGTCACACGATGGATGTGGACAATACCCACTGGCCAAGGCCGAACTGGTATCGCGGCGATACGAATCGCTCTCTAGACTGGTTTGAGCACGAAATGCAGGATGAGATCTCACCCTATGTAGGAATTGGACGGCGCCACTCCATGCAGCAGTGGACCTCCAAGCTCTCTGCCCATGTTTGGGTACAGGGATGGATTGCTTCCTACTACCTGGACGGTTACCATCGCGGTTTGGACGTTGCACGGCTTACCGGCGACTACTATGTGCGCAGAATATTTGGCGATCATGGCCTTACGGGGCGAAGACTCTATCTCTCCGTATGGAGTTTATCAGAGCTCTATGACGCCACCAAAGAGCAGGTATACCTCGACGAGCTGAATGACAGGGTAGATCGAATGCTGACTCTTCAGGCGCGTCAGGGCGGACGTATAGCCATTGACCGGTATGGTTACTCTCAAAATTATATATCACACGGTTTGAGTAAATATCAGCAGATGTTCGATAGTCCTGCAGTGGAGCAGGCGCTGATCGATAATGCTCACAGCCTCTACAATGTGGGTCCGCTCGATCACGACATGGAGTCGTACCTCTCCAGTATCCATCCGCTATTGGTGGGCTATGACCTGACCGGCAACGACAAATTCTTTATCGAAGCCTGTGAACGCTCGCGGCATTTACTGGTGGATGAGCTGGAAAACCCATGGGAATTTTATCAAACCCAGGGTGAGCTGGCGGAAGCTCTTGAGAGCGTAAGCAACCTCCCTTCGGCAGGAGAGGGACCGTCATTCAGGGGGAGAAATCCCATCTGGACCTTCTCGGGCGGAATGCGAATTTACGGCTGGACTCACGCCTTTAATGTGCCTTA
>REDT01000016.1 GCA_007693295.1 Balneolaceae bacterium | reverse complement strand
CCTTGCCCCGAAGGGATCACTCCGTGGGAAAGGAGGGGACTTTCAGTATCTCAATCAACATATTATTAATAGAACTCAGGTTTTTTCTAAGGGACGCAAAGTGGAAGGATTATATTTTATCGAAAGGCGTCTTCGAAGTGGGTGATTTGTGGTGCTTCGTTACCTTTTTGAACAATGGATATAATGTCGAACCGAACTACGGCGGTGTCCATTTTCCGTTCGTAGATCCACGCTTCGGCCGCTTTTTTGATGTTGGCCTCCTTTTGAGGGGTAACGTGCTCCTCCGGCGTGCCGAAGTATGTGTCAGCTCTGAACTTTACCTCAACAAAAACGATGTAATTGCGGTCGGTCGCCACAATATCTACCTCTGCCTTTTCAAAACGGTAGTTTCGGTCGAACAGCAGCCAGTCTTTCGATTCAAGATAGGCTGCGGCGAGATCTTCGCCCCGGTTACCGATATCGCGTGTGCTCTCAGCCATTGTTCTCTTCAGGTAGTGTTTCAGGCTTATTGCCCTTAAGTGATTGATGGGCCTCGGCCAGTTTTACGAGATGCTTCAGAAACTTGAGGTTCTTCTTGTTGATGTAGGGAAGCAGGGCTTTTGTGAACCGGTCGAACATCTCCAGGAATTCGATAAAATTCTGGATTCGCTCCCTGAACTCTGCCTCCTGGGGCGACTCGGTACTGTTCTCTTCAAATAGCCTGAGGCATTCAACCAGGTTCTCTTTTATCGGCTCTACCTCGCGAAGCTGCCGTTCGTGAACCACCACAGACACGATGTTCCAAACGTCTTTCTCGGCTGTGTAATAGTCTTTTCTCTGCCCTTTAAAATGAACTTTATGCACCAGCTGCCACTGCAGCAGGTTGCGCAGGTTCATATTGGCATTGCCGCGGCTTATGCTCAGCTGCTCCATAATGGTGTCTGTATCCAGCGCCTGGTCTTCGGCATAGAGCAGCGCATGAATCTGAGCCATGGTTTTGTTGATGCCCCATGCTGATGCCATTTCACCCCAAAGCAGCACGAACTGCTCAATAGCCTGTTGATGTGTTTCTGACTTTGAGGTGCTCATAAGCGGAGACTAATCGGTGGATTTTGGAGAATCGGCGGCGGGTTTATCCTTTGAACCGGCGGGCTCTGATTTATCAGCTCCATTCTTTTGGCCGCCATTTTTGTAATCGGTAACGTACCAGCCTGTCCCTTTGTAAACAACGCCTCCGCCACCAGAAATAATTCGTTTAACCGGCTGGCCGGTAGTTGGGCAGGTGGCAAGTGCTTCATCGTTCATTCCCTGGATAATTTCAAAAACTGTTCCGTCTTTTCGCTTGTATTCGTAAGTAGGCATATAAATTGAATAGGTTTTATTTGTTGGTCATCATTCTGATAAGCAGAAAGTGTGCCAAATCATTCAGAAGAACAACTTGTCAGTTTGTGTGGCTAAGAAAGCGAATCGAATCCCGCTTTGAGCCGCTTAACGGCTTCCTCCAGGTTTTCAAGCGATGCAGCGTAGCTAAGCCTCAAGCCGCTTGGTTCACCAAAAGCATCTCCCGGCACAGCGGCCACGCCAAATTTTTCAAGGAGATACATGGCAAGGTCGGTTGAGGTTTCGATTGTTGCTCCATCGGGAGTTTTTTTGCCCAGATGATGATGGATATCCGGAAATACATAAAAAGCACCTGCAGGTTTGAAACACTTAATGCCCGGTATGGAGCTCAGTTCGCCCACAATGTAGTCGCGTCGTTTTTGAAAAGCTTTACGCATCTCCTCAACCGGCTTCATACTGCCTGTATAGGCCGCAAGGCCTGCTTTTTGGGAAATGGAGGAGGGCGCGGAAGTCTCCTGGCTCTGGATTTTTGCCACGGCATCTGCAATACGCTTGGGGCCGGCCATATATCCAAGCCGCCAGCCGGTCATTGCAAATCCTTTCGAAAAACCGTTGATGATCACCGTGCGGTCGGCGAGTTCCGGAGCAGCGTTCAATATACTCACGTGTTCGTTTTCAAAAACGATATACTCATAAATTTCATCAGAGAAGATGAGGATGTCGGGATACTTTTTCAGCACATCGGCAAGCTCTTCCAGTTCGCTCCTGGTATAGCACGACCCTGTCGGGTTGGAGGGTGAACAGAGAATAAGGGCTTTTGTTTTTTTGGTTATCGCCTTCTCAAGCTGCTTTGCGCTAAGTTTATAACTGTTTTCGAAGGTGGTTTTTACAATAACCGGCACTCCAACGGCCAGTTTCACCATTTCAGGATAGGATACCCAGTATGGTGCGGGTATCAATACTTCGTCTTCCGGATCAATTGTAGCCAGTATGGTAAAACCGATAGACTGCTTGGCTCCGTTTGAGAGCACAATCTGATCGGCAGGGAAATCGAGCTGATTCTCTCTTTTGAGTTTATCGCTGATCGCCTCGCGAAGCTCAGGCATTCCTGTGTTCATGGTGTATCCGTGGAAACCATCAGTGATCGCTTCAATGGCGGCATTACAAATATGCGGTGGAGTTTTAAAGTCCGGCTCGCCGGCGCTGAGTGAAATCACCGATTTTCCCTCTCTGGCAAGCTGTTTCGCCAAAGCGGTTATTTTGAGGGTTTCGGAAGGGGATAACAGTTGGGCTCGTTTGGATATCATGGTCTGAACAGGTTTTAAAGTATCCTTAAAGGTACCAAAAAGGGGCGCGTTTTTCTATGGTTTTTATTTACTCATTAGTCTTGAGTCGTGGGTCTTGAGTCGTGAGGTGTACTAGGCAGTGCAAGGTTGAAAGTTGGAAGTTTGTTGAAAGTTGAAAGTTGCAGGTTGAAGGTTTGCCAATTTTTCAAAATCTAAATCACAAATCACAATTTGCAGGCAGTTGACAGTTTGCAGTTGACCACGATGGGTCGGGACTGCGCTCCGAGGGTAGCGATTCCCATGAAATGAAATCTACCCGTTATCGGCAGGAGTTTTGTAAAGCGTTGTTTAAAGTAGTTCCCATCGCAGGGAGATGTCTCGACTCCATGCGGAAAAAGCACCGCATTGCGCTCGACAAGACAAGGCTGCCTTTATTGAGATAGCGGCGTATAAGAATCCCAACCATGCAGTATTAAGTCGCACGCCGGCACGCAATGAATGCGTTTTCACTGTATCTTCTTTTTCTCTATTAAAATGTGTCCACACGATAGGATGGGTCGGGACTGCGCTCCGAGCGCAGCGATTCACACGAAGTGAAAAGTGGAATTTGTGATTTAAATTTGCCAACTGC